>JANNWR010000356.1:0-1843 GCA_031408715.1 bacterium | reverse complement strand
TTGCTCGCGGCCGCCCTCGATCTCGCGCTCGACCTTGGCGGTCGTGCCGACGAGTTCGAACTTGGCGATCACGGTGACGCACGGACGGCCGAGCAGCGTGGCGAGCATCGGGCCGACCTGCGCGCCGTCATCGTCGACCGCTTGCTTGCCGAGCCAGACGATGCCCGCATCCAGCCCCTGCACCGCCTCGGCCAGTGCCTTGGCCACTGCCAGCGCGTCGGGTGCCGCCACATCGGTCTTCAAGTGGATGGCGCGATCCGCGCCCATGGCGAGCGCATTGCGCAGCGTGCTCTGCACACCGGCGGAACCGAGCGAGACGACCACCACTTCGCCGGCAGCCAACTGCTCTTTCACGAGCATCTCTTTGACTCGCAGCGCGGCCTCGACCGCGAACTCGTCGTACGGATTCAGCACCATCGTGACACCGGTCGGATCGAGCGTGCGGCCATCGGCGGCCACCTTCACGCGCGTCTCGGTGTCGGGCACCTGCTTGATGCACACGACCTGGAGCACCGTGCACCTCTCTTCTCTATAGGAGTCAGGGCAAGCATCATGTACAGCATCATGGCCAGCATCGTGGCCAACATCATGGCCAACATCATGGTCAGCATCATGGCGCTCGGGTTCGGCCGCGCGGACTTCTCGCGAGCACTCGCACCTTGCGCCTTATTTCACAAGCGACGGGAAGCGGACCGCGAGGATGGGGCGCGGTGCGGGCGGCTGCGCGGCGGCGCGGCCGGACGAGGCAGTTTCGGCGGCTGGGCCCGGGGGTGTCAAGATGGGCAGAGCGCGCGAACGGGACGGTCGCGGGGCACGGATCCGCGCGGTTGCTTTCGAGCGGCGCTGCCCCGCCCCGAAGGGCCGAGCCTCACGCCCGAGCTCAGGTGGCGACGGGTTCGATCCGCCACTCGAGCGAGGCCGACTCGGCCGCGAAGCACAGTGCGCCGTCGGTGCCCTGGGCGTGGAAGCGGTGCGCGAACGCGCCAGCCGGCAGGGACGGCAACCCGAGCGCGGCGAGTTTCGCGACGTCGAGCGTGTCGCTCTCGACGGTCATGGTCACCTGCTTGCCGCCCGCTTTGGGGTCGCGTGCCTCGAAATCGATCCACGCCACGCCGGTCACGCGGACGAGTGCGACCCGCGTGGGCTCGCCTTCGGCAGCGGGGAACTCGAGCGCGAACTCGAGCGTCTTGTCCGAAGACCGCACCGTCACGCCCGCGAGTCGCGAGCCGGTGAACCCGCCAGGAAAAGAGGACTCGAGTGTGGCGAACGTGCCGGTGATGGGTGTCGCGCTCATCGTACTCTCGTTTCACTGCCCGTGGCCGGTGCTCCGAGCGACACTTCCCGATCGCTCTCGTCCCGGACTCGCGGCGACTCGGCCGGACGCGCCAGCATGAGTTCGCCATTCACCTGAGCGACCTCGGCCAAGCGGCCACGGCCATTGTAGTTGGACGACATGGCAGAACCATACGCCCCGGCATCGAGCAGGGCCAGCAGTGCACCGCCTGCAAGCGCCGGCAGCGGCACGGAGTGCGCGAACTGATCTGAGGACTCGCACACCGGCCCGACGATGTCGGCTGCGCTCCAGTCGGCGGGAATCGACCGCACGCCCAGCGCGCCCGTGCCCCGCTCCACTCGTGAGGGCTCGTGCTCACCCGTCTGTCCGGTGCAGCTGCCGGACACGACCGCACCATCCGCATCGGGATGCCCGGAGGCCACCAGTAGTACACGATGGTGCGCGCCGTAAAGCGCCGGGCGCAGCAGGTCGTTCATGCCCGCGGCCAGGACGACGAAGCGGTGTGCGCCGTCGGCGTCGTCGCGGTGCTTGTCCCACAGCACTTCGGAG
>JANNWR010000355.1:0-1583 GCA_031408715.1 bacterium | reverse complement strand
GCGAAGGTCACGACTGCGGGGAAGCGGAAACGCATGCGGATTCCTCCTCGACAAAGGTTCGGGGACAGCCGCGCACAGCGCACGGAGCCTCCCATGATGACGAGACCTGCGACAGGTCGTGTCAGGTAACTTGAAAACCGTGGTTCGTGCCCGCCTCGCCCCTCTTGGACCACCGGGTGGAAGGCGCCAGACGGCCCGTCGGCGCCCTCCCCGGCCGCGCGCGGCGGGGCGGAGGATGCAGGGTCCGCTCAGGTCCTGCGCCGGCCGCCCCAGCCGCGCAGCCAGCGTTGCAGCAGGTTCCCACCACCGGCGGCAGGGCGCTCGCAGCGCGCCAGTGCCACCGTGATGTTGTCTGGCCCGCCGCGCTCGTTGGCAAGATCTATGAGCGCCCGGCAGGCCGCTTCCAGGGAGTCGCCGGCCGCATGGTCTGCGATCTCGGCATCACTCATCTGGCCGTGCAGGCCGTCCGAGCACACCACCAGAGTGTCATGATCGCGCAGCGGCTCACCGACCGCGATCACGTCGACCTCGATGTCCGGCGCGACGCCCACGCACCGCGTCACGACGTTGCGGCGCGGATCGGTCCTCGCCTCCTCGGCGGTGATCTGCTGACGCGCCACGAGTTGCGCGACCAGCGAGTGATCGGTCGTGATCTGCCGTGCCTGGCCGCCGCGCACGAGATATGCGCGCGAATCGCCCACGTGGCCCACCAGCACTTCATCCCCGCGAAACGCGATCACGGTGCATGTCGTACCCATGCCGTTCATCTCGCGCAGGGCTGCCGCCTGTTCCCAGATCTCGTGGTTCGCGGTGTGGATGGCGCGCGCCAGCGCCGTTGCCATGTCGTCTGCAGGCGCCAGCTGCATCTCGCGGAGCACGATGCCGGCCGCCATGCTGCTCGCGACTTCTCCCGCGTTGGAGCCGCCCATGCCATCGCACACCACGAGCAGGCGGTCGGCGGCATGCGTCTGGCCGGGCTCGGCCACCCAGAGCGAATGGAAGTCTTCGTTCCCGGAACGCTTGCGGCCCAGGTCGGTGGCCGCAGCGGTCGTGATGCGGAACTCAGGTGCGTTCAGTGGGTGCCCCTTGCGATCTGAGGTCCGGTCACGGCGCGTCTTGGCGGCCCCCCAAAATAGCGGGGTGGTTCGGAGCGCGGCATTGTGCCGGGTGGAGTGGGGAGATTCAACCTACGAGTAACTTGGGGGTACCGCCCCGAGGCCAGCGGGACAACGACTTGGGGGTTGTGGGGAGTCTCGGCGGCTGGCGCCGGCACCTGAGGGGCTATCCGAGTTCGGCCAGCTCCCCTGCTCCTGGGGGTCGTTTATCCCTCATGAACGATGTTCAATGCGCTCTATCTGGCTACCCACCCGACCGGCCTGGACTGGCGGACATGTTGCCAACCCGATGCCTTACAAAGGCTTGTAGATAATTTCAGCATGACTTGAAACTTCTGGACTCAGTCCATCGTTATACTGACACGCACTTTGAACTCAGTTCTGGTCCCAGTCCATTGCGAGGCACCGCGCATGACCCTGTCCGAGCTGTCCCGCCGCGAGCGGAAGAAGGAAGAGACCCGCCGGCGC
>JANNWR010000354.1:0-6686 GCA_031408715.1 bacterium | reverse complement strand
CTGGTCCGGCTGCACCTCGACGAGAAGTATGGATCGAATGCCGTTTACGAGGGCGGTCTCAAGGTCTACACGACCCTCGACATGGACCTGCAGTTGCTCACCGAGAAAGCGCTCGAGCGGCACCTTGGAGCGCTCGAGAAGGACATGAAGCTCAAGAAGACACGCGCCACCTACCAGGCCGCCATCGCGGCCGGTACGACGCCAGCGGGCGGGCGCACGCCCTACCTGCAAGGCGCGGTCGTGGCGCTCGACCCCAAGAGTGGCGCGATCCGCGCACTGGTCGGCGGACGAGACTGGAACGAGAGCAACTTCAACCGCGCCACGCAAGCGGCACGCCAGCCGGGTTCATCGTTCAAACCGTTCGTGTATGCGACGGCCATGGACAATGGCTTCAAGCCGAGCGATACCATCGTCGACGAACCCGTCACGTTCCCGGGAGCGGAAGGCCAGGCCGCCTACGAGCCGCAGAACTACGACCGCAAGTTCCGAGGCTCGATCACGCTGCGCTACGCGCTGCAGGAGTCAGTGAACATCCCCGCCATCAAGCTGCTGCGCAAGGTCGGGACTTCGCTGGTCGCGAGCTACGCCCGCCGTCTCGGCATCAAGAGCCCGATCGGCCAGAACCTGTCGCTCGCGCTGGGCTCCAGTGAGGTGAACCTGCTCGAACTCACGTCCGCCTACTCCGTCTTCGCCGATCGCGGTGTGCGCAACGACCCGATGTTCATCCTCAAGGTCGAGGACAAGAACGGTGCCGTGCTCGAACGTAACGCCCCGCACCCGTCCGAAGTGCTGTCGGAGAACACCGCCGCGACCATGACCAGCCTGCTCCAGTCGGTCATGGACCATGGCACGGGGTTCCCCGCTCGCGCCGCGGGTTTCACTGCGCCCGCCGCCGGCAAGACCGGCACCATGGACGACTACATGGACGCTTGGTTCGTGGGCTACATCCCGTCGCTCACCGTCGGCGTGTGGGTCGGATACGACGAGAAGAAGACCATGGGCAACGGCATGACCGGCGCGCGCGCTGCGCTGCCGATCTGGACCGAGATCATGATGGGGGCCACCCGCGGCAAACCGCTCGAGGACTTCGCCACACCTGCCGGATCCGTGGCACGGACGGTGTGCGCCGAGACGGGCATGCTCGCCACCGACCAGTGCCCGAACACCGCCAGCGAGTTGTACGACGAGGGCTCCGAGCCGGCGGACTACTGCACGAGCCACCCCGGCCGGCCGCTGAACCCGAACGAACACAGCTTCACCCGCCCCGACTCCCTGCGCGACGAAATGCACGACATCGATCAGGATCCCGGGAAAGAAGAGATCCACATCTGATCCGGAGCCGCGCTTGAGCCGGGCATGGAGCCTGCACTGAGCCCCACCGGACCGCTCGCGGCCGGGGTCTTCGGCCTCACCTGCCTGATGCTCGGCGTCGGCGCACTGCCACCGTTGCGTTTGCATCGCACCGGTGCCGCACTGATCCCGGGCGTTGCATGGCTGCGTCCGTGAAGCCCGGTGGAGTCACGCTCGCGGCCCGCGCCAGCGGTCGCGACAACAACTTCAACCTGGTGCGGCTGTGCGCCGCTGCACTCGTGCTCGTGAGCCACTCGTGGCCGCTGACCGGAACACCGGGTGAACCGCTCGAGGCGTTCGCGGGCTACTCGCTCGGGCATCTGGGAGTCGACATCTTCTTCGTCGTGAGCGGCTTCCTGGTCACCGGCAGCTTGCTCGCGCGCGTCTCGGTGACGTCGTTCGCGCACGCACGCGCGTTGCGGATCTTCCCCGCGCTGGCACTGAGCGCATTCGGCACCGCACTCGTGCTCGGTCCGCTGGTCACCGAACTGCCGCTGGCGCGCTACTTCTCGGACGCTGGGACCTGGCGCTACGCGTTCCAGAACGCCGTCACCTGGCCCATGGGTGTGTGCTGGTGGCTCCCGGGGGTGTTCTCGCACCAGCCTGCCGGCCCGGCCGTGAACGGTGCGCTGTGGTCGCTGCCGTGGGAACTCACGATGTACGTGCTGCTCGCCATCCTGGGCGTCGTGCTGCTGCGTGCGCGCTGGCCGCGCGCGTGGTTCGACACCTCGATACTGGCCATCGCCGTCACAGCCACCGCGGGCCACGGCCTGAACGAGGCGATGGGGCTGTCGCAGCGCTTCGAGATCGTCCAGGGCCTGCGGCTCGTGGCGCTGTTCTTCACGGCCGGAGCGCTGCAGATCTTCAAGGACCGCATCCCGCTCTCGGCGCCGTGGTTCGCGGCCGCCGCACTCGCGCTTCCCGGCGTGATGTGGCTGCGCGGCGGGGCCCAGGCGTTCTACCCGGTGCTGCTCTGCTACGTGGTGTTGTGGCTCGCGCTCGTGCCCGGCGGTGTGCTGCGTGCGTACAACCGGCTCGGCGACTACTCCTATGGGCTCTATCTGTGGCAGTTCCCGCTGCAGCAGGTCATCGTCCTCCACTATCCCGGGCTCGGTCCGCTCGCCCTGACGCTGGCGGCACTGCCCGCCGCCCTGATGCTCGCCATGCTGTCGTGGCATCTGGTCGAGTCGCGTGCGCTGGCGTTCCGGCCGCCCGCACGCACCGCGGGGCTCGCTGTCGGGGTCGTGCTGATCCTGCTCGCGTCCGGTTGCGGCAAGCACAGCCCCGCTCCACCCACAGCCTCGCCCCGCCACTACCGCATGGGCTTCGCCGCCAACGCGCCGCGTTTCGAGTTCGACCTGTTGCTCGCGGCGCTCGAACTGTGGACGCGCCGCGCCGATGCCGCGATCATCGGCGGCGAAGCGGCTGCGATAGCGGCGCCGGTACGACTCAGCCGCCGATCCGCTCCAGCACGAGGTCGTGGGGCATGGCCGGCGGCGGCGCATCGGCGATCGTGAAGCAAGCCTGCGCGCGCTGCACGAGCGCGGCGTCAGCGGAGGCCAGATGGAGCCTCGCGAACGCCTCGCCTCGCTTCAAGCGCGCACCACGCTCGCGCAGCATGCGCAGCCCGACGCGCGGGTCGACCGCGTCATCCGCCATCCGCCGGCCGCCGCCCATGGCCACCACCAACTCGCCCAGTGCGAAGCAATCGCATGCCGCCAGGTAGCCGTCACCTGAAGCGGTGAGATCAACGCTCACGGGTGCCGGGTGCAGCGGTTTGCGCGCCTCCAGCAACGAGGGGTCGCCGCCCTGGGCGCGCACCAGCGCCAGGAACTTGTCGGCGGCCGAGCCGTCGTCCAGATGGCGTGTCACGCGCTCCAGCGCTTCGGCCGGCGTGTTCGCGGCCCCCGCCAGGCGCACCATCTCGGCGGCCAGCGCCAGGGTCAGCGGCCGCGTGCCCGCCCGCTTGTCGCCGGCCAGCACCTCCCACGCCTCCACCACCTCGAGGGCGTTGCCCACGGCCGCGCCGATCGGCCAGCTCATGTCGGTGATGCATGCCGAGGCCGCCGCGCCCAGCGCCTTCGTGGTCGCAACGAGGCGCGCAGCGAGCGAGCGGGCCGAGTCGCGTGTCTTCATGAACGCGCCGTTGCCGACCTTGACGTCGTAGACCAGCGCGCGCGCGCCCTCGGCGATCTTCTTGGAGACGATGCTCGAGACGATGAACGGCTCGAACTCGACCGTCGAGGTGACATCGCGCAGCGAGTAGAACAGCCCGTCGGCCGGGGCCAGATCGGGCCCCTGCCCGACCATGAACACATTCAGGCGCTGCAACTGCGCGGCCATCTCCGGGGGCTCCAGGCGAGTGCGGAAGCCCGGGATGCTCTCGAGCTTGTCGAGCGTGCCGCCGGTGTGACCCAGGCCGCGGTCCGAGACCATGGGCACGGGAACGCCACACGCGGCGACGAGCGGGGCCAGCACCAGCGAGATCTTGTCGCCCACGCCACCGGTCGAGTGCTTGTCGGCCGCCACACCGATGCGTTGCCAGTCGAAGACGCGGCCCGAGTGCAGGTACGCCTGCGTGAGCGCGTCGGTCTCGGTCGCATCGAGGCCCTTCAGGAACGCCGCCATCAGCCACGCACTGGCCTGATAACGCGGGATCTCGCCGCTCGCGCACGCCGCGATGAACTCGCGCAGGGCTTGGGGCTCGTGGGTGCGGCCATCACGCTTGGTGCGCAGGAACTCGCGCGGATCGAGGCTCATGCTCAGTACTTCCCTTCGCCGGCCGCCTCGCCCCGGACGATCTTCACGCCCGCCGAAGCGCCCAGCCGCGTCGCTCCGGCAGCCACCAGCTTCTCGGCATCGTCTCGCGTGCGCACGCCACCCGAGGCCTTCACTCCCATCTCGGGGCCAACGGTCTCGCGCATGAGCTGGACGTCCTCGACCGTCGCGCCGCCGCCGGCGAAGCCGGTGCTCGTCTTCACGAAGTCCGCGCCAGCGGCCTTCGACAGCGTGCAGCCCATGACCTTCTCGTCGCGGCTCAACAGTGACGTCTCGAGGATGACCTTCACGATCGCACGCCCGGCTGCAGCATTCACCACGCCATGGATGTCCTGCTCCACGAGTGCGTAGTCGCGCGACTTCAACGCGCCGATGTTGAGCACCATGTCGACCTCTTCGGCGCCCTGCTCGATCGCGCGCTTGGTCTCGTAGGCCTTGGTGTCGGGCAGGTGCGCACCGAGCGGGAACCCGATCACCGTGCACACCTTGACGCCGGAGTTGCGCAGCAACTCCCGGCACAACGCGACCCAATTGGGGTTCACGCACACGCTCGCGAAACAGAACTGCGCCGCCTCGCGGCACAGTTGCTCGACTTCTTCGCGCGTCCCATCGGGCTTGAGCAGCGTGTGGTCGATCAAGCTGGCGAGCCCGTCCGAGGCCGGGCAGTAACCCATGGTCGTGACCACGCGCGACGCCCCCGCCGCGGCCAGCAGGCGCGTCTCTTCGGGGCCACGCGCGCCGGTCACGCCCCAGTTGCTGCAGCGCTCGCACGTCGTGTGATCGTGCAAGACCGCTCCCACCGGCAACGTCATCGCCTGCCCCGCGACCGGCCGCGGCGTGTACACCGAACCAGCCGCTGCCGGCTGCTGGAGTGCGGCCAGCACCTGGCGCGTGATGAGTTCGACCAACTTCTCGCGTTCCCCGCTCACCGTGCTCTCCCCGTGGGCTTCACGAACTGGAACTGGTCCGGCAGCAACGCCGACAGTGACTTGTGCAGGATGCGCCCTTTGGCATCGCGCCAGTAGACGAGCAGGTCGGGCGCGAACTCCGCCATCACCTGCCGGCACGCCCCGCACGGCGGCGCGCCCTGACCTTCGCGTGCCGTGACCGCGATGGCCGCGAAGCGGCACTCGCCTTCGCTCACCGCCTTGAACACCGCGGTGCGCTCGGCGCAGCACGTCAATCCGTAGGACGCGTTCTCCACATTGCAGCCGTGGAAGACCGCACCGTACTCGGCGAGCAGCGCAGCACCCACGGCGAAGCGCGAGTAGGGCGAATGACTGCTGGCGCGCGCTTGCACGGCGGCCGCCATGAGCGAGCGCGCGGCGGCCGGCGACAGCGCCGTGGTGCGCTTGGCAGTCCGCGCGGCGGGCGCGCTCGCGGTCGGCTTCCGGCGCGCGGCGCTCACGCGCGCAACTCGGACAGGAAGCTCCGGCCGGCGCGCGGCATGGTGACCGAGAACACGTCCGCGATCGTGGCACCGAGATCGGCGAAGCTCGAACGCGTGCCGAGGTCGGCGCCGGCGCGCACGCCCGGGCCGGCCACCAGCAGCGGCGTGTACTCGCGCGTGTGATCGGTGCCGGGTGTCGTGGGGTCGTTGCCGTGGTCGGCGGTCACCCAGATCATCTCGTCGCCGCGCAGCCGGCCGACCAGGTCGCCGAGCACCGTATCGAACTGCTCGAGCGCGCGCGCGAAGCCGGCAGGATCGTTGCGATGCCCGTAGTGCGTGTCGAAGTCGACGAGGTTCGCGAACACCAGCCCCTCACCGGGGCGCTTCATCAGGTCCAGGAGCACTGCCTCGCCCTCCGCATTGTCCTTGGTATGGATGGCATCCGACACACCGCGGCCGGCGAACAGATCGTCGACCTTGCCCACGGTGACCACGCGACGTCCCATGCCGACCATGGCGTCCATCACGGTGGGCGCGTGCGGTGGCAGCGAGAAATCACGCCGGCGGTTCGTGCGCCGGTAGTCGCCTGGCGTGCCTTCGAACGGACGAGCGATGACTCGGCCGACCGCATGTTCGCCCTGCAACATCTCGCGCGCGACCCGGCAGGCGTCGTACAACTGATCGACCGGCACGGTCGTCTCGTGTGCCGCGATCTGGAACACCGAATCGGCCGAAGTGTACACGATGAAATAGCCCGTCTCCTGATGCCGCTCTCCGAGTCGCGTGATGATCTCGGTCCCCGAGGCGGCCACGTTCCCGATCCAGCCGCGCTCGACGCGCTCGCTCCAGCGCTCGAGCAGTTCGCGCGGAAAGCCGTCCGGATAGGTCGGGAACGCTTCGTCGAGCACCAGGCCCATCATCTCCCAGTGGCCGGTCGTGCTGTCCTTCCCCGCCGACGCGGGTTGCATCAATCCCCAGGCGGCCGTCGGGTTCGAATGGTTCGACGTGGTGTTGATGTTGAAGTGGATGCTGGTATGAATATAGATGCTAGGGTGGATCCTGGCGTAGATAATGAGGTGGATGCTTGTATAGATGTAGATATGTATGCTAAGGTAGATTCTGGTGTAGATGTTAAGGTGGATGTTGGCGCGGATTTTATTTTAAAAGT
>JANNWR010000353.1:0-3547 GCA_031408715.1 bacterium | reverse complement strand
ATGGACCTGTCGCCTTCCGCCAAGCGCGCGGTCATCGAGGCGCGCGGCGACCTGTTCAGCGTGCCGGCCGAGAAGGGCGACGTGCGCAACCTCACGAACACGCCCGGTGTGCGCGAGCGCGATCCGGCATGGTCGCCGGACGGCAAGTGGATCGCGTACTGGTCGGACGCCTCGGGCGACTACCAGCTGCACGTGATCGGCGCCGACGGCAAGGCCGCAGCACGCCAGGTCACGCGTGAGCCCGGCACGTTCCGCTACGCCATGGGCTGGTCGCCGGACTCCAAGAAGATCGCGTGGTCCGACAAGACCGGACGGCTGCTGTGGTGCGATGTCGCCACGGGCAAGTCGACCTCGATCGACAAGAGCGAATTCGGCGAGATCCGGTCGTTCAGCTGGGCTCCCGACTCGCGCTGGGTGGCGTACCACAAGAACACCGGCGCGGGCTTCCGTGTGATCGCGCTCTACTCGCTGGCCGGCAACCGCACCAGCACGGTGACCGATGGCATGTCGGACGACTTCTCGCCATCGTTCGATCCCGACGGCAAGTACCTGTTCTTCGTCTCCAAGCGCACGTTCAAGCCCGAGTTCGGCGGCTTCGAGCTCAACATGCACTTCAGCGCCACCGACAAGCTCTACGCCATGACGCTGCGCGACACGCTGGCATCGCCGGTGGGTCCGCAGAGCGACGAGGAAACTGGCGGCGACGGCGACAAGGCGGACGACGACGGCAAGAAGGACGGCAAGGGCGCGAAAGGCGAGAAGAGCGAGAAGAGCGAGAAGAGCGACAAAGCTGGCAAGGACGACGACGTCACGCGCATCGACCTCGAAGGCCTGGGTCGCCGCATCGCCGAGCTACCTGTGGAAGCCGGCCAGTACCCGGGGCTCACGGCAGCCAAGGGCAAGATCGTGTTCCTTGCGCTGGACGAAGCGCCGGACGACAACGGCAACGCCCCGGTGTCCCTGCGCTACTACGACCTCGAGAAGCGCGAGGACAAGACCGTGCTGTCGGGCATCGACGGCTCGAGCGGGCTGTCGAAGGATGGCGACAAGGTGCTGTACCAGAAGGACGGCACGGTCGGCATCGTCGAACTGGCCGAAGGCAAGAAGGTCGGCGACGGCAAGCTGGCCACCGCGGCGATGATGGCGTGGGTCGACCCGCATGCCGAGTGGATGCAGATGTTCAACGAGGCATGGCGCCTGGAGCGCGACTTCTACTACGACCCCGCCATGGGCGGACTCGACTGGAAGGCCGTGGGCGAGCGCTACCGCCAGTTGGTGCCGTACGTGGCGCACCGCGCGGACCTGAACTACATCCTCGGCGAGCTGATCGGCGAGCTGTCGACCTCGCACACCTATGTCAGCGGCGGCGACCTGCCGGCGCCCGCACGCGTCGGCACCGGGTTGCTGGGCGTCGACTGGTCCGTGGACACGGCGAGCGGGCTCTACCGCTTGGGCCGTATCTATCGCGCGCGCGACTGGAACTCCGACGTGGCAGCGCCTCTGGGTGAGCCGGGCCTGGCGGTGCGCGAAGGGGACTTCCTGATCTCGGTGAACGGCCGCGCGGTGCGCGCACCCCAGAACGTCTATGAGGCATTCGTCGGCACCACGGGCAAGCAGACCACGCTGGTGCTGGGCGCATCGGCCAACGATTCCAAGCCGCGCACGGTGGTGGTGAAGCCGGTCGCGAGTGAGGCCACGCTGCGCTACACCGCGTGGGTCGCGGCGAACCGCGACAAGGTCACCAAGGCCACTGGCGGGCGCATCGCCTACATCCATGTGCCGAACACGGCGATCGGCGGCATCCAGGAGTTCAGCAAGGGCTATTACCCGCAGGTCGACCGGCAGGGCATCATCGTCGACGAGCGCTTCAACGGCGGCGGCTTCATCCCGGACTTCTTCGTGGAGCGGCTCATGCGGAAGACGTGGACCTACTGGTCGAGCCGCGACGGTGAATCGTTCCGCACTCCGACGCAGAGCATCGATGGGCCCAAGTGCATTCTGGCCAATGAATACGCGGGCTCGGGCGGCGATGCGTTCCCGTTCTACTTCAAGCAGCAGGGCGTGGGACCGATCATCGGCAAGCGCACGTGGGGTGGCCTGGTGGGCATCTCGCGCGACCTGCCGCTCATGGATGGCGGCTCGGTGACGATGCCGGACTTCGGCATCTACAGCACCGACGGCCAGTGGATGATCGAGAACCATGGCGTCGATCCGGACTTCGAAGTGGAGAACACACCGGAGTCGGGGGTGGATGGGCGGGATCTGCAGCTCGAGAAGGCGATCGAGTGGTCTTTGGCGGAGCTGGCGAAGCATCCGGTGGTGCGGCCGGTGCGGCCGGAGTATAAGAAGCGGTAGGCTTTTGGCTTGGCGCTTGACTGCTGGATTTGGCACAGGCGTTCGGTGACGGCTGGCGTGAGTCGGGATCGATGCTCTCGGACACCTGCTGGTCACGCGAGGGGCGGCATGCTCTTCGGTGGGGGCCCCTGCGCCCCACCGAAGACCATACCGCCCCTCGCCGCTTGCATGGTGGTTCGGGGGAAAGGCTCGTGACCGTCGGGCTGACGGGTGCGTCTCAACCTATCGAGCGGGGGCGCTCCTACCCCTTCAACACGTGGGATGGTGAGGCCCCGGTGGGCATCGAGCCCACCGGGGCCTCATTGTTGCGGCGGTCTTTCGGGGGGGCGCGCATCGCTTCGCTCGCGCGGCCCGGCGGTAGCCGCTCGGTCGGCGCGTCGCTTCGCTCGCGCCGGCGTCACTCACATCCCCCCTTCTGCTGGTGCGGGTCAGGGGGCCAGGACTACTACCCTTCGGGCGTCGGGTTCGTTGCTGCTCTTCACGAAGTAGACGCCGCGGGCGACCTTGGTGCCGGAGTCGTCGGTGCCGTCCCATTGCAGGGTGTGCTCGCCGGCGGTGAAGATGCGGTCGGTCAGGATGCGCACCTTGCGACCGGCGACGTCGTAGAGTGCGACGCGGATGCGGCCGGTGGTGGCGACGCTCAGTAGTACCTGGGCGGGTCGGCCGCGCATGAGCGAGCCAGCGAGTTTCATGGCGTCACGGTAGGACGCGTCGCCGGAGCCCGGGGCGTCGAGCAGGCAGAACGGTGGGCCAGTGATCTGGCAGATGCTGCCGAACACCTTGTTCAGCTCATTGTAGGTGTAAAGATTGCGGCCGAACGACAGCTCGCAGTCGCGCGTGGAGACGTGCTTCAGGTCGTAACCACTCGTTGCAGCAACCCACGGGCGCAGCGGAGTGGCGGACTTCACCACGCTCGACGTGTACGGACCATTCAGGCCGACGTTCTCGTAGAAGCTCCCTTCGGTGGCTTCCGCAAGCGCGGGGTTGCGCTGGAAGACGTCATTCGACCATGTGCACGAGTTCGCCACGCCATACACGCTGCCGTCAGGCGTCAGCGCCGTGGTAGTGAGCAGGTCGGCGCAGTTGTTCGTGTTGCCGGACAGAGCCTGATACGAGGGGTTGAGGAACCTGACGCCGAGCTTGTCCGTCAGGAAGACAGCATGAGCCGGATCGATTCCCGCAGACGCCTTCT
>JANNWR010000352.1:0-30010 GCA_031408715.1 bacterium | reverse complement strand
GTAGCCCAGTCCGATCGAGACGTCATGAGCGACGTACTCGTCGAGAGTCGAGTAATCGTCCTCGTCCACCCAGCGATACGCATAGCCGAGGCGGATCTTCATCAGGGTTCCCAATGGCCGCTCGAGACCCGTGCGTACATCCCACGAGATGCGGCGTAGGCCGGCGCCGATGAGCAACGACTGATAGGCATCCCGGCTCCAGTGGTACTCGGCGCCGACAAGCGTCCGGCCGAACGGATAGCTCACCCCACCGCCCGCAGCGAAGGCCCAGCGGCGCGACTCGTCGTGCACGATGCTGTCGGGGAACACCAGGCTGTCCGCGTTCGGGCGATTGAAGGCCCGGTTCATGAACCGGTTGAGCGAAGTGGGATCATCGGCATCCGGCGGATCGATCAGGATCTTGTAGGCCGCCGTCTGAGCCTGGCCGGCGAACACGGCCTTGCCGGGCGTCCAGCGCACGCGCGCGTGCATCTCGCTCGACTTCTCGTTGCGGGTCAGCATGTTGCCGCGACCATTCAATGCCTGCTGCCCGACGCCCGCCGAAGTGGTGAAGCGCCAGTCGCGCTCGGAGTCCGAAACGCGTCCGGTGCCCTCGACACCGAACTCGAGCGTGCGCCCGATGCCGCCGATGATCGCCGCACGGCCGACCCAATAGGGCCGCTGCTCCTGAGTCTCGGATGCCGAGCGGGCCAGATCATTCCGCGCGACGATGCGATTGCCTTCGTGCTCGAAGCCGAGCGCGAACTTGCCGCGCTTGCCGATCGAGTAGGCCGTCGACAGCCCGTAGGCGCTGGTCGTGACCGTGACCTTGGTCGGGATGAACTCGCTCGGTGGTTCGAGCTGCGACCCACCCAGATCGATCCACTCGCCCGCGACGTTCGAGACGACGCTGCGATATTGATCCTCGACCGTCTCGCCCCGGTACCTCACGTGCGCGGCCCACAGGAGATGACTGTGGAAGAAACGCGGCACGATCCCGCCGAGAACCGTCATGACTTCGGGGTGACCCAGCCCTTGCCGAACCTCGACGTTGCTCGAGTACGGGCGATCCCAGCGCAGGCTGCTCACATCGGCGAGGACGCCGAACGAACCACCGCTCTCGCGATTGCGGTAAACGGCTTCGAACGTGGTCTGATTGGTGCGCGCCGCCAGGTTCTGCCGGTCCCGGCCGCCGCCGAGTCTGCGCACCGAAGACAGCGCGCCCGTGCCAGGGCGGACGTCCATGGTCGAGGTGGAGTCGTCCACACCCAGCCCCACCGGCATGCGCGCGAGGTCCCAGAGGTTGATCTGGGTTTCACGGTCCGGGATGACGACCGACAGCCCTCCCATCCCGAGCAGGCGCGGACTGCGCGCCGCCGAGCCGGTGGACAGGTCCAGCGACCGCAATGCCGGATCGTAGTACTGAGCGGACGCCGTCGCGGCGCCGATGAAGGCAGCCAGCAACGACAGCGAAATCGCGCGCGGCAGTGACCAGCGCGTGGGACTCATCCACTGCTCCTTTCCATCGCTCTCTGAACGTCGGGGACGCCGTGCGAATGCAGGACGACGGGCCCCCGCCCGAAGAGGCGAAAGCACGCACGGTCGATGAAGTGCCGGCGGATACTAGGAACGCCCTTCGGAGGTGTCAACGCAGTTCTCGCCGCCGGGACTGCCCGGGCCCTGACGGACCACCGCCGCGGGATACACAGGGGTGAAGCTCGAGCCAATAACGCCACGGCCACTCGATTGCACGGCGGATGCCGATCCGGGGGCCGCGAACCACCCCGAGGCCACGCCGGATGACACGTCCATCGGCGATCCACAGCGGTCCCCGGGTGAGATCGACGCCGTCGTGGCGGAGATCGAGCCCCAGCGCCTGGGCCAGCATGCCAGGCCCCGACGTGAGCCGCAGCGGGTCCGCGGTCCCGCGCCGGCGCGCCATGCGAGCCTGCCCGGTGACCGGCTCCAGTGCGCGAAGCAGCACCGCTCGCGCGGACCCTTCCCTGCCGCACACCACGTTCAGGCAGTGGTGCATGCCGTATGTGAAGTACACGTAGGCATGGCCGGGCGGACCGAACATGACGCGATTGCGGGCGGTCATGCCGCGCCAGGCATGACTGGCGGGATCGGTCTCGCCGGCATAGGCCTCGGTCTCGACGATGATGCCGGCGCAGCGCACGCCACGCGCGTCGTCATGCACCAGCATGCGGCCGAGCAGCTTGCGCGCCAGCGTGCGCGGCTCGCAATCATAGAACTCGCGCGCCACGGGACGCGCGCCGACCAGCTCGTCGGAGGGCGGGCGCGCCACGCCGCGAATCGAGCTCGCGCGCGGGCCGTCAGTGTGCGACCGGGGCGTCCTCGACTCCGATGCGGCGCAAGGCCGCCATCATCGTGTCCTTGATCTCGGCCAGGCGTGCTGCCGTGTTGCCCTCGAAACGCACGACCACGACCGGCTGTGTATTCGAAGCTCTCACCAGCCCCCAGCCATCACCGAACTCGACACGGATGCCATCGATGTCGATGATCTTGTACTTGCCGGCGAACTCGGACTTGAGCAGTTCGGGCACCAGGAACTTGCGCTCCTCGGGGCAGGCCAGACGTGTCTCGGGAGTGGCGAAGTACTGCGGCATGCTCTCGACCAGTTGGTCGAGTGTGCGACCGGACGCCGCGACATATCGCAACAGCCGACCGGCGGCGAACAGCGCGTCGTCAAAACCGAAAAAACCCTCGCTGAAGAACATGTGCCCCGACATCTCCCCCGCGACCGGGGCACCGGTCTCGGCGAGCCGCTTCTTGATGAGCGAGTGCCCCGTCTTCCACATCTCGGGCACGCCCCCGTGCTTCACGATGTCCTCCGACAACGCCTGCGAGCACTTGACGTCGAAGATGATGCGGCCGCCCGGCACACGCGTCAGCACGTCGCGCGCGAACAGCGCCAGCAACTGATCCCCCCACACGATGCGGCCCGAGCCGGTGATCGCGCCGATGCGATCGGCGTCGCCGTCGAAGCCGATGCCGAGATCCGCACCGGTCTCCTGGACCTTCTTCTGGAGATCGACGAGCAGTGCGGGGACGGTGGGATCGGGCAGGTGGTTGGGGAAGCTGCCGTCGAGTTCCGCGAACAGCGGGATGACGGTGTGCCCCATGCGCTCGAAGACCTCGGGCACCACGGTGCCCGCACAGCCGTTGCCGCAGTCCATGACGACTTTCAGGCCGCGCGTGCTCTTGCAACGATCGATGAGCATGGAACGGTAATCGTCGAGGATCGGCCGCACGGCCGAGCTGCCGTTCGCACCCGTCGCCAGCTCACCCGCCTGGATCGCACGCCGCATCTCGAGGACCTCGGCGCCGTAGAGTGGCAGCTTCTGCTTCGCCATCTTGAAGCCGTTGAACTCGGGCGGGTTGTGACTGCCGGTGATCATCATGCCACCGTCCAGCCCGCGGGAGGCCACGGCGTAATACAGCGCCGGAGTCGGCACCGTGCCGACGCGTTCGACGGCCAGTCCGGCGGTGATCATGCCGCGCTCGGCGGCACGGGCCAGCCGCTCGCTCGAGGGGCGCACGTCCTGCCCCAGGGCGACACGCGTGCCGCCCTCGGCCCGGATGCGCGTCGCGAACGCGCGCCCCACGGCCTCGGCGGTCTCGTCGGTCAGCTCGGTCGCGTGCAGGCCGCGGATGTCGTATTCGCGAAAGATATGCCCGGGGATCATGCAGGCTCCTTCTTCGGCTGCTGGCTCTTGAGCCAGGTGTCGATGAACACGTCGATGTCGCCATCCAGCACGGCGTTCACGTCCGTGATCTTGGTCTCGGTCCGGTGGTCGTTCGCCATCGTGTAAGGCTGGAGCACGTACGAACGGATCTGGCTTCCGAAATCGATGTCCTTCTTGGTTCCGGCGATGGCCGCGGTCTTGGCGCGCGCCTCGGCTTCCATGCGCATGAACAGCCGCGACATGAGGATCTTCATGGCGGCATCCTTGTTGCGATGCTGGCTGCGCTCGGCCTGCGACTGCACCACGAGCCCGGTGGGAAGGTGCGTGATGCGCACGGCCGACTCGGTCTTGTTCACGTGCTGGCCGCCCGCGCCCCCGGCGCGCATGGTGTCGATGCGCAGGTCGTCGGGACCGATCTCGACCTTGATGGTGTTGTCGAGGATCGGCAGCACGCTGATCGACGAGAACGACGTGTGCCGTCGTGCATTGGCATCGTAGGGCGAGATGCGCACCAGACGATGCACGCCCGACTCGGCCTTGAGGTACCCGTACGCGAAATCGCCATCGATCTCGAGCGTGGCGTCCTTGATGCCGGCCTCGTCACCGGCCTGGTAGTCGAGCAGCTGGCACTTGTAGCCGCGGCGCTCGGCCCAGCGCTGGTACATCTTCATGAGCATCTCCGCCCAGTCCTGCGACTCGGTGCCGCCGGCACCCGGATGGATGATGACGATGGCACCGAAACGGTCGTACTCGCCGTTCAGCAGGCTGCGCGTCTCGAGCGCCGCGACCTGCAGCTCGAGCGTGCCGAGTTCGCTCTGGATGTCGTTGAGCATGCCGTCGTCGGCCTCGGCCTCGGCCATGTCGAGCAGTTCGGCGAGGTTCTTGTAGCCGAGCTCACGACCCTCGTAGTCGTCCGCGGTGCGCCGCAGCGACTTCATGCGGGTCGCGACCTTCTGCGCCTCCTCCGGCCGCTCCCAGAATCCGGCCTCGCCCATCTTCGACTCCAGCTGATCGGCTTCCGCCTTCAGCGAATCGACGTCAAAGATACCTCCGCAGACCATGGAGACGTTCTCCGGTCTGGTCGAGGCGCTTGCGGATCTCGGCGGCGATGAGCATGGCGGGACTCAGGGGAAGAAGGGGGTTCGTGCGGCTGGAGCGCACCGCACACTACGCACGCGGACGCCGGCGTGCAATCGCCCGGCAGGCGAGTCGGCGGCGGCACGGCCGGCCGGCGCTCAGTGTTCCTCGCCACCCCCGGCCATGCGCGCGATGGCGCGTTCGGCCTGCACCGCGCACTCCTGTCCGAGTGGCGTGCCACTCGAACGCCCGAGCGCCTTGGCGACCTCGAACCACTGGAGCCTTACCGCGTCGGACTCCTCGCCCTCGAGGAACGAACCCAGATTGAGAGCGGCATTCGACGCGGCCGCCCGACCTCCGGGCAGACCGCTGGCACGGCCGCGCACCAGCGCGGCTTCGTAAGCGATGCGGGCTTCGAATCCACGCTCGAGCCCGAGCAGCGAGTGGCCAAGGTTGACCTGCGCCATCGCCGCCATGGCATCGAACTCGGCCTCGTTCGCGTTGCCGTCACGGTCACGCACCGCGGCCAGCGCGTCCTTGAACGCGCGCACCGCAGGGTCGAGCCGGCCCGCCTGGCGGTGCAGGTGGCCGATGAGCAGTTGGGCGTCGAGTGCGATGCGCGTGCCGACATCCGTGCTGCTGTCGCGACCGACACGCACGACTTCGGCAAGGCCCTCGAGTGCGGCCTCGGTGTGACCGTCATGCAAGGTCTGGAATGCGTGCGCGTAGGTGGCGGCGGCGGCCAGTGCGCGGCCGGTGCCGGTGGTGAGCGTGCGCGTGAACGCCAGCGAGTCGGCGGCCAGCGCGCGAGCTTCTTCCCAGCGCTCGAGTGAACCGAGCGCGCGATGCAGGTTGCAGGCGGCCTGACCGGCCAGTTCGCGCAGCACGGGCTCGTCGACGTGCCGCCCGATCTCGAAGACGTGGCGCAGGTGCGTCACCGCCTCGTCGCGTTTCCCGAGTTCGGCCAGCGTCTGCCCGAGCCGGAGCCGGGCCAGCAGTTCGAAGCGGAACGCGGCCGAGGCCTCGCACATCGGAACGATCTCCAGCGCCGTCAGGTAGTGCCTCGCCCCCTCGGCATGTCGCCCCCCAGCCACGGCACGCTCACCCAGCCCGAGCGCACCCTGCATCGCGGCCAAGGCCCCTTCGGGCAGCCCGCTGTCGCGACCGAACTGCACGGCGCGGCTGAAGTGACGGTCCGCTTCGGGTGCGCCCAGCAGGCCTTCGTGTTCCGCCATTGCCGCGAGCGCCAGCGATGCCTTGGCGCACGCCATGCGGCCGAGCGCCGTGCCGGCGGGCTCGCCGATGCGCACCACGGAAGTGAACAGCTGGTGCGCGCGTGCGGGATCGCCGCGGCGCGTGTACAGGTGACCCAGATTGAACGCCGCGACCGCCGCCGGATCCCAGCCGCCTGGATGCCCGGCGCGCAATCCCATCTCGAGTGCGGACTCCCAGCTCGCCACCGCGTGGTCGTCGTCGCCGCCTTCGCTTTCGAGCAGTCCGAGATTGAACGCCGCCTGCGTCAGCATGCCGAGCAACTGCTGGGATTCGCTGTCGCGTCCAAGATCGAGCGCTTCGCGGTAGCGCGAGCGTGCACGTAAGAGTTCGCCGGCTTCCTGGTCGAGGATGCCGAGCCGCGACAGCACGCCGGCGCGGCGATGGCGGCCGACCGGGTCGGGCACGCGGAAGCTGCGCATCATGGCGCGTTCGAAGTGCAGCACGGCCTCGTCGCGCTCGCCCGCGGCGCGCAGCTTCTCGCCCAGGTGGAGCGACGCCTCCAGAACGATCTGGTCGCCGCGCTCGCCCGCCAGCCGTTCCCCGATGGCAAGTGCTTCGCGCAGGCGCTTGACGCGCGACAGCGAGTCGTCATCCGCGAGAGCGTTCTCGAGCGCGTGCAGCGCGCGCGCGGCCATGTGCTCGGGGTCTCGGTCGGCATCGCGGCCGGCATCGCGGCCGAAACGCTGAGCGAACCACTGGCGGAGGCCGGCGAACCAGCTCATGCCGCCCCCGTGCGCGCGGCGCGCAGCCGCACGACCGCGGCGCGTGCCTTCGCCACTGCCTGTGCTTCACTGCCGTCGTTCATGATGACTTGGTCGGCAGCCGCGGCGAAACTCTCGGGCCGGCGCGCGTTCGCGAGGCGCTGCCGCGCTTGATCCGCGCTCCAGCCGCGCGTGGCCACCAGTCGTTCGACCTGCTGTTCGCTCGGCGCGAGCACGGCGAGCACCGCGTCGCACTCGCGTTCGAAGCTCCAGTCGAGCAGCAGCGCGGCATCCACCACGACGACGCCCGTGAAGCCGTCGCGTGCGGCCAGCGCGATGCCGTCGCGCAGCCGCGTGAGGATGCGCGGGTGCACGAGCTGATTCAGGCGAGCGAGTGCTGCGGGATCCGTGAACACGCGCGCCGCGACCTGCTTGCGGTCGAGCGTGCCGTCGGCTCCGTACACCTGCGGCCCATACTCGGCCGTCAGCGCGGCGCGCACCTCGGGATCGAGGTTCGCGACGTCGTGCCCCAGGCGATCACCGTCGAGGACGCGCGCGCCGTCGGCTTCGAGCGCGCGCGCCACCGTGCTCTTCCCGGCTCCGGCGGGTCCCACGAGCCCGACGACGAAGGCACCCGGCGCGGGTGCGCGCCGGGACCGGATGGCCGGTCGGTCCGTCGGTGTGGCGAAAGGCATGGAAGGGTCAGTGCACATCGAACCAGGTGTCCCCCGTGCCCACGGAGACGGTCAGTGGCACGTTCAAAGGGTAGCAGCCTTCCATCTCGCGTTTCACCAACGATGCGATGGTTTCCGCCTCGCCACGCGGACATTCGACCAGCAGCTCATCGTGCACTTGGAGCAAGAGTCGGGCCCCGGCCCGCTTGGAGAGTGCACGATGCACGCTCAGCATGGCGAGCTTGACAAGATCGGCCGCGGAACCCTGGATCGGGGTGTTGATGGCCGCCCGTTCGGCGAACGAGCGCTCCAGCCCGTTGGACGACCGCAGTTCCGGCAAGTAGCGGCGGCGCCCCATGAGCGTGGCTACCCAGCCGCGTTCGCGCGCCTCGACGACCGTGGCGTCCAGGAAGCGGCGCACCCCGGCGTAGACCTTGAAGTAGCCTTCGATGAACTCCTTGGCGTCCTTCAACTCGAGGCCCATCTGCTGCGCCAGGCTGCGCGCGCCCATGCCGTAGAGCACGCCGAAGTTCACGGTCTTGGCGCGTGAGCGCAGTTCGGGCGGCACGTCCCCCACGACCTTGAAGATGCGGCGCGCGGTCGCGGCATGGATGTCCTCGCCGGCGGTGAACGCCTCGACCAGGTTGGGATCGCCCGACAGGTGCGCCATGACGCGCAGTTCGATCTGCGAGTAGTCGGCGCCGACCAGGACGCAGCCCGGGGCAGCCGTGAACGCCCGGCGGATGGCACGACCCTGCGGTGTGCGGATGGGGATGTTCTGCAGATTGGGATCGAGTGACGCCAGCCGCCCGGTCGCGGCCCCCGCCTGGTCGAACGTCGTGTGCACGCGGCCGTCCCGGGGGTGCACGGCCGCTGGCAGTGCGTCCACATAGGTCGACTTGAGCTTCGTCAGGGCGCGCCACTCCAGCAGCAACCGGGGGAAGTCATGTTGTGCCGCCAGACCCTCGAGCACCTCGGAATCGGTCGACCAGCCGGTTTTCGTCTTCTTGCTCGAAGGCAGCCCGAGCTTCTCGAACAGGATGCGGCCGAGTTGCTGCGAGCTGCCGAGGTTGAGCGATTCGCCTGCGAGTGCGTACAACTTCTCCTCGAGCTGGCCGATCTCACTCGCCATCCCCTTCGACATCTCGCTCAGCACGCCGACGTCGAGCGCCACACCGGCACGCTCCATCGCGGCCAGCACTTCGATGAGCGGATGCTCGAGCTGCGTGTACAGCTTCCACTGCTCGCGCGCCTCGAGTTGCGCGCGCAGTGTGTCGGCCAGCGGCAGCAGGGCCGCTGCCATGCGGCCGGCGCGCTCGGCGACCGCCGCCACCGGCAGACCGCCGGGACCGAGCTTGGCGCGGCCGCGCACCGCTGCTGGCTCGATCGACTCGAGCCCGACGCCGAGCACGTCTCCGGCGAGCGCGGCGAGCGAGTGGTCGCGCTGCGGGTCGCACAGGAACGAGCCCAGCCGGACGTCGAATGTCGGAGCGGCCACGCCCAGGTGCCCCTCGGCCAGATGATGCATGACGGTCTTCCAGTCATGGGCGACCTTGGGAACGCCGACATCCGCGAGGATGGATCCGAACCACGTCCGCAACTGTTCGATGGTCACGTTGGGCCCGCCTTCGTGGGCGAGCGGCACGTAGCAATGCTCCCCGCTGCGCGCGGCGAATGCCACCCCGACCAGTGTGACGCGCATCGGGGAATCGCCGAACGCGACGGGTAGCACCGCGAGCCCGTGCAGCGCGCGAGCGCGCACGGCGTGCACCCGCTCGGCGAGCGCGCCGAGTTGCGTCGCACTGTCCGCGGCCGGAGTCGCGGCGTCCGGAGCAGCCGCGGCGGCGAACAGGTCCCCCTGCGCGGGCGCGGCAAGGGAGGCGGGTAAGGGCGCGGTGCTCGGCGTGATGGCGCCGACTCCGAACAACGATGGCTGCGCGGCCGGTGCAGACGATGCGGGCTTCGTGAGCGCGACTTCGCGCTGTGCGTCGGATCCTTCGCGTTGCGCTTTGGGGCCTTCGCGTTGCGCTTGGGGGCCTTCGCGTTGCGCTTGGAAGCCTTCGCGTTGCGCTTGAAAGCCTTCGCGCTGCGCTTGGAAGCCTTCGCGCTGCGCTTGGGGGCCTTCGCGTTGCGCTTGGAAGCCTTCGCGTTGCGCTTGGAAGCCTTCGCGTTGCTCGGCGGCCGTGCCACGGCGGTCGGCGGGTCGCTGCGGTGCGGGCGCGCCCGCATCGCCGTCGGCGACGCCGAGATCGGTCGCCACTTGTTCCAGCCGCCGCACCTGCCAGTGGCGCGCGAACGCCAGCAACTCGTCACGCCGGACCGGTGCGACCGCGAGCTCGTCGAGCGTCACGCCCAGGGCGAGGTCTCGGCGCAACGTCGCCAACTCGCGCGACAGGAACGCCAGCCCCTTGTTCTCGGTGAGCTTCTTCAGAAGTGCCGGCTTCTTCACCTCGGCGAGCCGGTCGTAGAGGGCATCGAGCGAACCGAACGCTGACAACAACTCGACCGCGGTCTTCTCGCCCACGCCCGGGACACCCGGATAACCGTCCGAGGCGTCACCCATGAGCGCCAGTACATCGCGGATGTGCTCCGGCCCCACGCCCCATTTGGCGCGCACGCCGTCGGCATCGAGCCGGAGGTACTCATCCCCCCTCGACTGCGGCACCAGCACGTTCACCGTGGAGTCGACCAGCTGGAGCATGTCCTTGTCACCGGTCACCAGGATGACTTCGTAGCCGGCCTCGGCCCCCACGCGTGACAGCGTCGCCATGACATCGTCGGCTTCCATGCCGGGCTGTTCGATGACGGGCAGGCCGAGACAGCGCGCGAGGTCCTCGATGGGGCTCAGCTGGCTGCGCAGGTCATCCGGCATGGGCGGCCGATGCGCCTTGTAGTCCTTGTAGAGTTCGTGCCGGAACGTCGGTCCGGGGCCATCCCACGCCAGCGCCCAGCGGTCGGGCTTCAGTTCGCGCCGGAAGCGCACGAGCAGGTTCGCCATTCCGAGGATTGCGTTCGTCGGCTTCTTCTCAGAGTTGTGAAGAGCCGAAACAGCGACTTTGTTCCCGTGTTCGTCGGATGTCCACCTTGCAAGCGCGTAATAAGCGCGATACGCCAACCCGAGCGCATCGAGTACCACCAGCCGCGGCATCGGACGCTAACCCCGGCGCCGCAGGACGAGCAGCTTGTTGGCCGCGTCGTCGTGCCCGGCGCCGAGAGTGAGCAGCGTCCGGTCGGCGGCGAGCAGGAATCCCGGGAAGCGGTTGAGGAACCGCCACGGGCCCAGATGACGGTTGAGCAGCACGTGCGTCGGGCGCAATTGTTCCTGCACCAGCCCGGCCTCACCGAGCACTTCGAGGTAGCGGGACAGCGGCCGCATGACATTGTGCTCGGCGAGCGTGCCGCGATCCGAGAACACATCGGTCACGAGCAGCAGCCCACCGGGGACGAGAGCGGCTGCCAGATGGCGCAGTGCTGCCTGCCATCGTGCTTCATCCGTGACGTGATAGAGCACGTCGAACACGTTGACGATATCGAACGGTCCGCCCGGCACGCCATCGGAGACATCGGCGCGCGCGAAGCGCTGGTCCGGGTAACGCGTCGCCAGTTGGTCGACACTGACCTGCGCGATGTCGAGCCCGGTGTAGTGCGCGCCACGGCTGGCGTAGAACTCGGTCCAGAAACCCGTGCCGCAGCCGACGTCCAGCACATGCTTGTCGCGCACGGTGGCCGCGGCCGTATGCAGCGCCCGTGTCAGCACGTCCGCACGCAACGCGTAGCACGCCTTGTTGTAGGCCAGCGACAGCGTGGTCTCGCCGGTGCCACGCAGGTCAAACTGCTCCGACAAGCGCTGCTCCCAGAACTCCTGTGGCCGGTAACTCAAGCGTCTCTCCTCAGCGGGGGGCGCCGCCGCCGGACGTACAGACGATGGCGGTCGATGTAGCGCTCCACTGCTTCGGGCAGCAAGTAGCGCGCCCCCAGTCCCTTCGCAACGCGATCGCGCAACGCGCTCGACGACACCTCGAGCCCGGGGTTCGTGAGCCATACCACGCCGAGCCCCCGTTTCGCCTCTCGTGAAACCGTGCGGCGTCCGGAGCCCGGCCGGCCGGCGACGACGAGCACGGCGCGAGCGGCGATCGCAGCCGGGTCGCGCCACTGGTCGAACGTGGCGTACATGTCGGCGCCCATGAGGAGGTGCAGCGTCGCCTGCGGCCAGACCGCCGCCAGCGCCACCAATGTGTTTGCGGTGTACGACGGACCCGCTCTTCGCGCTTCGATCGTCGAGACCGTGAACGCAGCGTTGCCGCGCACGGCCAGACGCGTCATGGCGACGCGATGATGCACGGGTGTCAGCCCGGCGGCGCGTTTGTGCGGCGGTGTTCCGGCAGGTACGAACACGACCTGCTGCAGGCCCAGCTCGATCCGCGCCCATTCCGCGAGCGCGAGATGCCCCTGATGCGGCGGGTCGAACGACCCGCCGAACACACCGATGCGAGGTCCCGTGCGGCGCGTGCGAGCGGAGCGTGGCGCGCGCACGGGAACGTGCATCACGGCGTCAGTCCGGTCGGGGCCCCCGGCGTCGAAGGCAGCGGCGGCTCGTTCGGTGCGGTGTGCCGCTGTCTCGGCTTGCGGTCCGGGCGCCACTTGGCCATCGCCTCGCGCGTCCGGGCGGCCTTGAGCGCGAGCGGCTGCCCGGCGTGTTCGGTCTCGAGCTCACGCAATGTGGCGATCGCCGTGTCGCGCTGACCGAGCCGTGCGCTGGCCACCGCCCAGCCGATGAGCGCATCACCATACAGCGCACTCTCGGAGTACTCCGTGAGCACATTCCGGAAATACGTACGCGCCGACTCGTACTCCTTGAGCTTCACGTACAGGTCGCCCGTGCGGTACAGCTTCGTCGCCAAGCGCGCGCGCGCCTCGGCGATGCGGCGCGTGGCTTCGTCTGCCAGCCAGTGCTCGGGGTGCTCGCGCCGGAACGTCATCCACTGCTCGAGCGCCTTGAACGTGTACTCCTGATCGAAGTCGGGCCCACGCGACTGCCCCCACAGCGCCTCGCCGCGACGGAATGCCGAGGAGGCCGCCGAGTCGCTCTCGGGATAGTCGCGCTGCAGCCGCTCGAAGTCGGCCTGTGCGGCGAGCCAGTCCTTGAGCTTCAAGTGGCAGAGGCCGAGCAGGTACACCGCTTCATCAACGTTGCCGGAGCCGCTTCCGGACGTGGAGAAGGGTGCCAGCACCTCGACGGCCAGCGTCGCGTCGTTCTTGGCGTACAGCCGGCGAGCCAGTTCGAGCCGCCCGCCTTCGTCGTGGATCTGGGGCAGGACCGAGCCGCCGCACCCCGCGACCATGGCGAGGACGACGGTGAGGGCGAGGGCAAGACGCTTCATCCGGGATTCCTTCGGGGAGCGAATGGTGGAGGCGTGAGCGGGACTCAAGGGCGATTCTGGAAGAACAGTGCGACGAGGCCGCCGACGACCGCGATCACCACGATCGGTTCGAGCACCTTGTCGGCATTGCGCTGCGGCACTGCGGCCTTGAGATCGGGATAGCGCTCTTCTTCGACCAGGGCGACCTGGCTGCGCGCGAAGCGGTCGACGAAGTTCTGGCCGATGTCCCCCGTCCACAGGACGCGCGAGCTGTTCGGGTCCCGCATGCTGATGCTGCCGGTGACCAGCGCTTGGCGTTCGATCTTGACGCGCCCGGGCAGGATGCCGACGAAGCGCAGGTAGGTGACCTTCGCCGAACCGAGCGTGTATTCGAGCACCGGGTCGCCGGGCCGGCCGAACATGGCCTTGAGGCTGTCATCGGGGATCGGCGTGCGGCGCACGGTGACGTCGACACCGCGTTGCGACAGCGCCTTGAGCATCGAATGTTCGAGCACGAAGTTGAGCGGATGGTCGTGCGCCGGCGCCAGCACGGCATGCGTGCCCGAGTCGACGACGGCGGTGGCCAGGGCGCGCGCCACCGCGGTATCCGCGACGAACTGCGTGAGCTGCAGGTTCGTGTACGGCACGCGCGGTCCGCGCGAACGGACCACCGGCTCCAGATAGGTGTTCGCCACCGCAAGCGTGGAATCCTCGGGCGGTTTGGGACCGCTGGCATAGCGGAACTTCTTCGCCTCCGCCGCGGGCACCAGCGAGAGGAGCACCAACAGCGCCAACGGCACGGCGAGTCTGAGCAATCGCATTCCAGGGTCCTCTTTCAACCGAGAATGTTCAGCGCGGGGTCGGCGGGCCGCTCCACGCGTGCGAACAGGTCGTAGGCGGCGGACCCGGTGACACGCACCGTGACCAGCTGCCCGGGCGTGAGCCCCTCTCCCTCCACCACGACGCCACCATCCACTTCCCAAGCCATCCCGGTCGTGCGCGCCGAGAACTGGCCGCGTCCGGCGGGTCCGTCGATCATCACCGTGAGCGATTCACCGATACGACGGGCAAGCCGTTCACGAGATAACATCTGCTGGCGCTCGAGCAACGCCGCGCGCCGCGAGCGCCGCACGTTCAGCGGCACGCGTGGCGACATGGCATACGACGGTGTCTCGGGCTCCCGTTCGAATGGGAACACGACGACGTTCTCGAACGGTTCTTCCTCGATATAGCGCAGCAGCGTCTGGAAGTGTTCGTCCGTTTCGCCCGGGAACCCTACGATGAAGTTGGTCCGCAGCGCCACGCCGGGGATGCCCGAGCGGATCCGCTTCACGAGCGCACGCGTGTCCCGCTCGGTCATGGCGCGCGCCATGGTGCGCAGCATGTCCTGGGCGATGTGCTGCAGAGGCATGTCGACATAGGGCACGATCCGCCGGGCCTTCGCCCATGTCTCGATGAGCCGGTCGCTCCACAGCCGCGGGTAGGTGTACTGGACACGGATCCAGCTCAGTCCCTCGACCTGATCGAGCGCGGCGAGCAGGTCGGCGAGCTCCAGACCGCTGTCCAGGTCGCTGCCCCAGCCGGTCGTATCCTGCCCGATCAGGTTCAGCTCCCTGACCCCGGCCGCCGCGAGCGCTCGCGCTTCCGCCACCAACTGCTCGAGCGGCTTGGATCGCTGGTCCCCGCGCAACTGCGGGATGATGCAGAACGTGCAGCGGTGGTCGCAGCCTTCGCTGATCTTGAGGTAGGCGATGTGGCGCGGCGTGCTGAGCGCGCGCGGGCTGTTCGCTTCGAGCGCTCCGCCCGGATCGGCACGCATCACCACGCGCTCGGGCTTGCTCCCGAGCAAGTGCCGTGCGGCGCCCACGACCTCGTGCCACTGGCCGGTGCCCAGCACCGCATCGACCATCGGGAACTCGGTCAACAGCGACTCGCCGGCGCGTTGTGCCAGACAGCCGGTGACGATCAGCCCCTTGAGCTTTCGCTGCTGCTTCAAGTCGGCGAGCTGCTGGATGGCGGCCTTCGATTCGCGCACCGCGCTCTGTAGGAAGGCACACGTGTTGATGACCGCGACATCGGCCTCGGCCGGATCGCCCACGGTGCGGAAACCGTCCTTCACGAGCGCGCCCAGCATGTGCTCGCTGTCGACGGTGTTCTTGGGGCAGCCGAGCGTGATGAACGCGATCGACGGGGATTGCAGCGGACGGGGCGGACGCTTCGGCGCGGACTTGGTCACGGTGCGCGCCGCAGGCTTCCCACGGCCATGCTTCTGCGCCGCCTTCTTCGCGCTCATTCAAAGCCCTTCTGCTGCAGCCAGTGCTGATCGACGAGGATCTCGCGCGCCTTGCTGCCGTTGAACGGCCCGACCACACCGAGCTGCTCAAGCTGGTCCATGAGCCGGCCGGCCCGGGAGTAGCCGACCTTCAACCGGCGCTGGAGCAGCGACGTGCTGCCCTGATTGTGCATGACCACGAGCTTCGCCGCCTCGGGGATGAGCTCGTCATCCATGAAGCCATCGGCGGCTTCGGCGTCACTGTCGAGTTCGGGCAGCACCACCTCGGTGGCGAGCGGCGGGGGCATCGCCGAGACCGCGGCCTTCGCGCGCCAGAAGTCGACCACGCGCACGGCCTCCTCCTCCGACACGAACGCGCCGTGGACGCGATAGGGATCCGCCTTGCCCGCCGGCAGGAACAGCATGTCGCCCATGCCGAGCAGGTTCTCGGCGCCGTTCATGTCGAGTACGGTGCGAGAATCGACCTTGCTTGCCACCCGGAATGCGATGCGGCTCGGAAAGTTCGCCTTGATCACGCCCGTGACGACGTCGACGCTCGGACGCTGCGTGGCGAGCACGAGATGGATGCCGACGGCGCGCGCCATCTGAGCCAGTCGCGCGATCGGCTCCTCGACCTCGCCCGGCACCTGCACCATGAGGTCCGCGAACTCGTCGACGATGACCACCACGTACGACAGCCGGTCCGGCCCCTTCTCCTCGATGTTCGCGGGCTTCAGCTTCCCGCTCGAGACGCGCTCATTGTAAGTGTTGATGTTGCGGGCGCCGACCTCGGCCAGGAGCTTGTAGCGCTTCTCCATCTCACCCACGGCCCAACGCAGTGCACGCGCGGCCTTCTTCGCCTCGGTCACGACCGGCATGACCAGGTGCGGGATGCCGTTGTACATGGAGAGCTCGACCATCTTGGGGTCCACCATGATGATCTGCAGCGTGCTCGGATCGTGCTGGAACAGCAGACCGGTGATGATGGAGTTCAGGCACACGCTCTTGCCCGCGCCGGTGGCACCCGCCACCAGCACGTGCGGCATGCGTGTCAGGTCGGCCACGAAAGGCTGGCCGTTGACATCGACGCCGAGCGGCACCTTGAGCGCCGCGTCACTCTTCTCGTAGGCCTGACTCGAGAGCACTTCTCGTAGATACACCGTCCGTCGGCGCCGGTTCGGGATCTCGACCCCGACCGTGCCACGGCCGGGCAGTGGTGCGATGACGCGGATGCGCGAGGCGCGCATCGCCAGCGCCAGATCGTCCTCGAGCGAGACGATGCTGCCGACCTTGATGCCGGCGGCCGGCTCGAACTCGTACATGGTCACGACCGGGCCGGGATGGATCTCGGTGACGCGGCCGTCGATGTCGAAGTCCGCCAGCTTCGCCACCAACAGGTTGGCCTGCGTGGTCAGGTCGGCAGCGGTGACCAGGTCCTCCGGTTGCTGCGGAAGTTCGAGCAGCGACAGCGGCGGCAGGGCTTCGGTCGGCACGGGGCCCGAGGGCCGGGGCGGTTCGACGTGCGCGCGCACTTTGGGTTTCTGTTGCGCCTTGATCAGTGGCACCGCGATCGCGCTCTTGGGCGATTCCGCGGTCATCGTGGCCGGCCCGCGCGCATCGATCGCAGGCTTCGGCTCACTGTTGTTGCGACTGATGCGCGGCGGCGTCATCACATCATCGTCGCCGTCGACCCCGGCGACGGCGGTCTTCGCCGGCTTCTTCTTGTCCTCTTTGTCGTCGCGGGCCTTCTGCTTGGCGGCCACGCGCTGCGACTCGGCCCGCGTCTCCTGCCAGGTCCCGTAGGCGGCAGCGGCCCCCTGGGCGGGCTTGACCAGCGCACCGTGCATGAGCGCGCCGATCCAATGGAAGCCCAACTCACTCGCGGCGAGCGCGCTGGCCAGCAAGAGCGCCACGGCCACGACCCATGAACCGACGGAACCGAGTGACGACTGCAAGGCGAGTGAGGCGGCCAGCCCCCAACCACCGGTCCACGTCCAGCGGTCGAGATCTCCCAAGCCGAACAGCGTGCAGACCTCGAACACCAGTAGCGCGGCGAGTGCGCTCTTCATGAGCAGCGGGCCGGCCGGTTCGTCGCGCAGGCGGTTCCACGCCCAGAAGCCGGCGAGAACGGGGACGAAGAACGAAGCGGCGTGGCCGAACGCGAACGCCAGCACCCACGATAGAGCCGAGCCCACCGGCCCGCAGGCGTTGGGGCTCTGCCAGAACGCCGCATCCGGAGCCGGGGCGTGGAATGTCGCCACGCTCGCAGCGGCGAGCAGGGCGAACGCTCCCAGCAGCACGGCGAGGATCTGGCGCTGGCGCTTGGCGGAGATCGAGGAGGAGGATGCCACGATAGGTGTGCGCCCCGTTTCCCTGGGTGAGCGGCCGTGTGGCCGACGGTTGAGCGGCCGTGCGGACGCCGCGCCGGAATCATCTGGTCCGGCCCGGCCGTGCCGTGCGGCTGTTCCTTGGGCGAGAACGGCCGAGGAGACCGCACTCGTTGCCTCCCGCCTCCCTGGCAGGATTGGCGGCATTGTGCCGCAGCCCGGCCGCTGGGGCAATGTCGCATATGGCGTTGCCCGCCGGGGCTCAGGCGATGGGTGCGGCCCGACTCGGAAGCCGTTAGGCTGCTACAACATGGCCACCCCGCGACCGCTCAGTCCTCATGCCCACCCGGACCGCCGTGCCGAGCGGCTCGACGTGCTCCTTCCCGCCCTGGCGCTGCTGCTCGCCTTGGTGGTGCGGCTCGTGCTCATGCAGGCGAACGCCGGGATCACCATGGATTCGGCGCTCTACGTGCGCATGTCGGAGTGGCTGCGGAGCGCGCACCACGAGGGAAGTCCGGCGCATCATGGCTACCCCCTTTGGATCGCGCTGGCCTCCTACGTGATCCCGGGTCGTGAGCTGCCGGGCCGGCTGGTGTCCTTGGCGGCCTCGTTGGCCTTCGTCGCCTGCGTGTGGGTGGTCTCGCGCCGCCGCCTCTCCCCCGGCCGGGCGTTCGTGCCGGCGCTGATCGTCGCGCTGCACCCGCTGCTTGCCGTCTACGGCGTCGCGCTCATGACCGAGGCGACGTTCCTGGCGCTCGCGTTCGGCGCGGTCACCCTGCTCGACGGCGGCCGGCTTCGGCTCGGCGGCGCTCTGCTCGGGGCGGCCTGGTGGGTGCGGCCCGAAGCCGCGGTGATCGCGCCGCTCGCGTTGCTGATGTCACGCGGGTCGTGGCGCGAGCGCGTCCTATCGTTGCTCATCGCGGGCTGCGTGGCGTTGCCCTACACCGCGTTCCTGCGGGTCGAGCAGGGCTACTGGTCGCTGACGCCCAAGACCGCACTGGTGCGTGCGCCATTCGCCGACGGCCGTGCGGCGGAATGGCGTCTGCACGATGCGTCGGCGTTCGCCGACAGCGTGCGCCTGACGGACCGCCTCGCGCGCGATGGCGGTGCGATCCTGCGTGGGTATCCGCACCGGCTGTGGGACCAGGCCCGGCGCTTGAACGAGTCGTGGAACTTCGTGTTGCTCATCGGCAGCATGATCGGCCTGCTGCTGGCGGCGGGGCGTGGCCCGTGGCTCGCGTTCCTGGTGTTGCCGCTCGTCTACCCGCTCCTGTCCGCACCCGCGGACCTGCGCTTCGCACAACTCGTGATCCCCGGGCTCGTGGTGCCGTTCGCCGCGATGCTGTCGCATGCGCGTGCCCGAACACCCGGCATGGCGCTCGCTCTAGCGGTGGGGCTGGCAGTCGCACTGGGGCTACTGTGGAGCGGCGCAAGCGGCAAGCTCGCGCTCGCTTTCGACGACGGCCCGATGCCCGCCTTGCGCGGAGCGGGTGCCTGGCTCGCGGCACACTCGGCGAGCGATGCGGTGATCATGGACCGCAAGAGCTACGTGCCGTTCTTCGCCGAGCGGCGTCACGTGCAGCTGCCCGACGAGTCGCTCGACGCGCTGCTGGATTACGCACGCGCGAGCGGTGCCACTCATCTGGTGGTCGAGGAGTACGTCGTGAGAGCGCTGCGGCCGCAGCTCGCGCCGCTGCTCGACCCCGGCCACATGGCGGGCGAGCGCCGCGCGCGGCTGGTGTTCGCGGTACGCCCAGCGCCGGGCGACGGCGTCGCGGTGTTCGAGATCGTGCGCTGAATCGTTCGCAGCCGCGGGGGCTGCGCCACGCTCAGTGCAGCTTCACGAGCCTCGCCGAACGCGTGCCGGCTGCGGCCTGAACGCGCACCTGGTAAACCCCCGGAGCGGCGCGCCGGCCGTCGGCACGCAGACCCGACCACGCGCACGTGACGGTGCCGTCCGTCGCGTACTCGGGAGCCAGCCGCGCGACGATGCGCCCGCTGGTGTCGAGGATCTCGACGCGCTCAGCGGGCGATGTCCCGCGCGACAGGCGCACCACCGCACCGGCGCGCGTCGGGTTGGGGAACACGCCGAGCGCCGGCGCAATATCCGCGCCGCGTTCGCCGGGCACGCCGAGCGGGCGTGTGGGCTCCAGCAGCAGGTCGTCCATCACCTGACCCTGAGCGAACGGCATCGCCACGCCGAGCAGGTGCGCCGCGGTGCTGGTGATGTCGCGCTGGTCGTAGTGCGCCGGCCCGCTCACGTAACTGGTCTTGGTGTCGGGCCCGGCCACGATCATCATGATCTGCTTGCAGCCCGCGCAGCCGTCGCCGTGGTTCTGGAAACCGCCATGCGCAGGGTCGTGACGGCCATGGTCGTTGGTCACGAACATCGTGGTGCGACCGGCGAACTCGGGCTCGGCCTGCAGGTCGGTCCACAACCGCCAGACCAGTGAGTCGGCGAGATGGATCGACGACAGGTAACTCGGCCAGTCATTCGAATGCCCGAAGATGTCGGTCTGTCCCATGTGGAACAGCATGAACGTGGGATGGTATTGCAACAACTCGGAGCGCGCCGACAGGAACACGTCGAGGTCGCTGGCGAAGTCGCCGACATGCGCGTGCCCCGCCCAGGCCAGGCCGTACGCCGGGTGGTCGCTCGCGGCGAGCACGTTGAGCTTCTGCTTGAGCGCCACGATGCGCACGAGCGAATCGGGCAGCCCACGGTCCTTGCGCAGGTACTCGCACAGCGTCGGCATGTGCGGGCGCTCGCTGCCATCGTTGGCGATGGGCTGCAGCGTGCCGGTCATGATCGCGGACATGCCGGGGACCGTGACCGTCAGCCCGAGGTTCTGGCACAGCCCGGGCCGGGCGCCGATGGCCGCGAAGTCATTCCCGATGCGAGGGATCTGCGCCAGGGCGGGGTCCCCGAAAGTCTCGGTGTAACGCGCGCCGTCGATCACGACCACGATGACGTGCCGCGTCAGGATCGCCGCCGCGACCGGCGTGCCGGACAGCGCGGAGGTGAGCAGGCTGACGCCCAGCAGGACGCGGAAATGTGGGGAACCGACCAGCATGCAGGGCATTCCTCCGTCGAACTCGGTGGCGAGGCTGGTGTATTCTATCATGCCGCGCAGCGGTTCCAGCAGCGCGCTTGTCGTTCCACCGCACCGCGATCCTGGCGTCCCCTTAGCCCCACGCGGGCCGACCCTTTTCTGCTGCCACTTCACCATCCCGAGGAGTGCCGTGCCGCGCGGCCTGCTGACTTGCCTGGTCGTCCCGTGTTGCCTGATCGCCACGCTCCTGAGCGTGCCGGTACCGGCGCGCGCGGCGGTTGCAGTGCACAAGCTGCAGATCGACCTGCGCGACCCGAGCGGCAAACGCATCGATGCGCGTGTCAGTGCTCGCTCGGACTCTTTCTCGCTGTGGTTCCCGGCCGCCGCCGACACGACCATCCAGGCGCACGACGGCTACGCCTATCCCCCCTCCGGCGGCAGCCTGGCACTGCCGCACGGCTGGATCACGCTGAACGTCAGTCGCGGACCGGAATGGATTCCCGACAACCGACGGCTCTACCTGGCGCGCGACACACTCATCACGGTGACGCTCAAGCGGTTCCTCGACATGCGTGCGCGCGGCTTCTACTCCAGCGACCTGCATGTGCACTCGCGCCATGATCCCATTGAGTTCGAGGTCTCGCCTGCGGCCTCGCGCCGCATCGCGCGCGCCGAGGATCTGGGGATCTTCCACCTGCTGGATCAGGAATACCGGTTCACCGGCACGCCGGATCCGCTGAGTGATGCCGGCACGATCGTGTACCACTCCTACGAACACCGCCACATGACCTATGGGCACGTCGTGTTGCCCGGGCTGCGTCAGGCCGTGGAATGGGGTTGTTGCCTCGCGCCAGCGGAGGCCTGGCCCACGCTGGGCGACCTGGGGCAGCAAGTCGCGGGGCCGTCGCGTGCCCTGTTCGTGCTGGCCCATCCCGGCACGACATCGAACTTCGATGAGGACACGCGCTGGCCCGGCACCGGACTTGGACGGGAGTACGCGATCCTCGCCGCGAGCGGCCAGCTCGACGGCTTCGAGGTCGTGTCCTACAGCAATACCCCGTACGAGCGCTGGAACGATTGGTATGACGCACTCTCGAGCGGACTGGCGCTCACGCCCACCGCCGGGACTGATGCGGTGCTCAACCGTTTCACGAGCCGCCCCGCCGGCGGCTGGCGCATGTACGCCGAGCAAGCGGCCGGCGCGACACTTCAGTACAACAACTGGATCGAGGCGGTTCGAGCCGGCAAGACCTTCGTCACCACCCTGCCGCTCGTGCCGCGATTCCGCATCGGCGTCACCGCGCCGGGGAGCGCGCTCGAGGCCGCAGCCGATACGTCGGCGCTGCCAGTCTCCTTCGAGGTGCAGTGCGTGACCGGACTGACACGCGTCTCGCTGATCGGCGAGCGCGGCGTGTTGTGGACGCTCGACCTGTCGAAGCGCGTCCCCCGGCCCAGCAAGCTCGACACCACGTTCACGCTGCGCACCGGCACGCCGGGCTGGATCGCACTCAAGACCGAGGGCGTGGCGGGCGATCGCTCACTGCTCGGGCTGCCGGCGATCGCGCATACCAACGCCGTCCGACTCCTGAAGTCGGGGCAGCCGCGACGTCTTCCGGCCGCGTGTGGCCGCATGCTCGACCGCCTGGACGCGCTCGAGCAGCGGCTCAATGTGCGCCGCAACTGGAGTGTGGCGTGGCACGAGGACACGCTGCGCGTTCGCTTGCAGCGAGCCCGGGCCGTGTACGGTCAGGTCTTCCGCTCCGCTCCGTCACGGTTCGAAGCACTCGTCGACCTGGGGGAACGCACTCCGCGACTCCAATGGACGCGCTCCTCCGATAGCGAGTCCGGCGACCGCGTGCGCTACCGTGTCACGCTGGCCGCCGACTCCACGTTCGCCGATCCGACCGTGTTCTTCACCGACTCGACCTGGATCCAGTCGACACCGGCGCGCGCGGGGCTCCCGAGTTGGTGGCGCATCGAGGCCATCGACCGCGGCGGCAACGTGACCGCGTGCGAGCCGGCCCGCTTCCTGGCCACGTTACTCACCAACACCACCGACGTGGGTGACACGCCCGTGGTCGCCCGTCCACGGCTGTGGCCGAATCCCGCGCGCGGTCCGGTCCGGCTCGAAGGCGTGGGGCCCGATGTGGTCGTCGTCGATGTCGCGGGCCGCCGCGTCGCGAGCCCCGGCCGCGGTCTGCGCGCCGAGGGCGCGTACTGGGTGTGGGACGCGCGCACGTTCGGCCGCGGTGTGCACCCGGGGCTCTATTTCGTGCTGTCGCGCAGCCGCGGCGTGTCGCTGCCGGTCACGATCCTGGAGTAGCTGCGGCCTTGGCGGCCGATTGGAACGACACAGGCGGAGCCTCGTGGAGCGCGCCCGCGTCGATGACGATCCGAGCCGCGGCTCAGCTCACGCCGACGGCTTTCCGCTCCGGTGCCACCGGCACGCCCTCGGTCGGCGCGGCGACGACGCCGGCCTCGAGCCAGGTATAGCGCCCTTCGAGCATGCTGCGCGCGATGTCGTAGTTGAAAGCGTCGTCATTGGACTGGATGCCGGCGAACAACATGTCGACGCGCCGGCGCGACGCGCGGCAGAACGTGTCGGCCAGTTCGTACGGTGTGACACCACCGGTGCCGCGCTTCACGTCGCGCTGCGCGCGCACGATGGTCGCCGTCATGGCGAACAGCTCGGCGCCGACGTCCACCGCACGGAACAACAGTCCCTGCTTCTTCTCGAGCGCGGGCCCGTTCAGCACCATGAGATGGAACAACTGGCGCGCGAGCCGGCGCGAGGTGCGCTCGACCCACTGCAGATGTCCCGCGAGCGGACCGAACTCGCCGTACTGCGGCCAGTGGCCCCAGCCCAGCCAGCGCGACGGATACCAGCCGGCGTAGAACAGGCCCGAGCGCACGAGGCCCGACAGGCGCCGGCCCATCGGCACGTTCGGCATCACGACGTCACCCGCGACCTTCAAGTGCACGTCGAGGGCCTCGCGCGCGATGAACAGCCGCATGACCTGATTCGAGCCTTCGAAAATGCGGTTGATACGCAGGTCGCGCATGGCGCGTTCCAGCGGGATCGCGGGCTCGCCGCGCGAGGCAAGGCTGGGTGCGGTCTCGTAGCCGCGGCCGCCGCGGATCTGCATGGCGTCGTCACACAAGAGCCAGCCCATGTCGGTGTTCCACAGCTTGCCGAGCGCCGCTTCGAGCCGGATGTCGCTCTTGCCCTTGTCGGCGAGCAGGCAACCCAGGTCGGCGACGGCTTCCATGGCGTACGTGTCGGCCGCCATCTTCGCGAGCATGTGCGCCACCGCTTCGTGCTTGCCGACGGGCTTGCCCCACTGCGCGCGCTCGTTGGCCCAGTGCCGGCAGATGCCGAGGCACCACTTGCCAAGTGCTGCCATGGTCGCCGGCAGCGTGAGCCGCCCGGTGTTGAGCGTGATGAGCGCGAGCTTCAGGCCCTTGCCCTCGCCCCACAGGAGATTCTCCCTGGGCACGCGCACGTCCGTGAACTTGATGACACCGTTCTCGATGCCGCGGATGCCCATGAACTCCAGACGATGCGAGACCTCCACACCCGGCCAACTCATCTCGACGATGAACGCACTGATCGGCCCCGGCTTGCCGTCCTTGCCGGGGGTGCGCGCCATGACGACCATGAGCTCGGCCACGGTGCCGTTCGTGATCCACAACTTCTCGCCGTTCAGGATCCAGCCACTGCCATCGGGTGCGGGCATCGCGATCGTCGACATTCGTGCCGGGTCGGAACCGACTTCATTCTCGGTCAGCGCGAACGCCGAGATCGCGCCCTTCGCCAGACGCGGCAGGAAGCGCTTCTTCTGCTCGGGCGTGCCGAACATCTTGACCGGCCCGGGCACGCCGATCGACTGGTGCGCACTCAGCAGCGCGACCAACGGCGCGCTCACGGTGGAGATCAGCGACATCGCACGGCAGTACGTGTACTGCGACAGTTCGAGCCCGCCATATTCGCGCGGGATCTTGATCCCGAACGCGCCGATGTCGCGCAAGCCCTGGATGGTCTCCGCGGGGATGCGCGCGTCGCGCTCGATACGCTCGGCGTCGACGTGGTCGCGGACGAAGCGCTCGAGCACTCCGAGGAACTTCTCCGCGCGCTGCTGTTCCTCGGCATCCGCCTCGGGCCACGGATGAATGAGCTTCAAGTCGAGTTGGCCCAGGAACAGCTCGCGCACGAACGACGGTGCCTCCCACGTGGTCTCACGCGCGAACTCGGCGACGGCGCGGGCTTCCTGCTCGCTCACCTGCGGCTTCTTCATCTCGGTCATGGCGGACTCTCATGGGATCTGGGTGGCAGTACCGTCGTGGCACCTGCCCGTCGCGGCGACATTAGACCTTGGGCGCGAAGCCGCGCCAATGGTCCAGTGGAGCCCCTGCGGGCCATCCTCTCCCACGGTCTTCGGACGTCCGGCGCCCCTACTGAAGTGCTCTCGGCGGATGGGCGGGCACCGCGCTCCGCGCGGCCACGGGCCGGGTCGAGGCCGCACCCTTGTCGGGTTGCCACCGTTCCCAGCCGTCGTGCTCGTGCCCGAACCGGAACGCTCCCGGGTGCATGGCCTCGGCCAGGCACTCGGCGGCTTCGACAACGCGGGGTCCAGGTCGATTGAACAGCGCGTTGCCGTCGCCCAGGAACACCTGCCCGTCGCGCACCGCACGCAACGTCGACCAGCCCGGGTGTCTGGCGAGCACCCCCATCTCGGCCCGCGTGCGCTCGAGTCCGAAGCCGCAGGGCGTGATCCAGATCGTGTCCGGGTCAGCCGCCGCAAGCTGTTCGAACCCGATCGCGCCCGCGTGCTGTCCCGACTGCCCCAGCACGTCGTCGGCCCCGGCGAGTGCGAGCAGTTCGGGCGTCCAGTTGCCCGCGACCATCAGCGGATCGATCCATTCGATGCATGCCACGCGCGGCCGAGTGCGACCCTTGGTGCGCTCGGCGAGGCCGCGCAGGCGGTGGCGCAACCGTGTCACGAGTTGCACGCCACGTTCCGGCACGCCGAGCGCGTCGGCGATCGCGCGCATGTCCGCCCAGACATCGGCGAGCGAATCCGGTTTCATCGATACGATCGCCGGCTGCGAGGGCAGGCCCGCGCGCACCGCCTCCTGCACGTCCTTGAGGCTCACGGCGCAGACTTCGCACTGCACCTGCGTGACGAGCAGGTCGGGTTCGAGCGCGGCCAGCCGCTGAGCGTCGACGGTGTAGACCGAGAGCGCCTGCGACACCAGACCGCGCACGCTGCGGTCGATGTCCGCGGATGGCTGGAGTGCGTCGATGCGCGGCGCGGTCACGCTTGGCAGCTTGAGCACCCACGCTGGGTGGTCGCACTCGTGTGAGCGGCCGACCAAGCGGTCACCACAATCCAGCGCGCACACGATCTCGGTACCGGAGGCGAGCAGCGTCACGACGCGACGGGGAGCCAGGGGAACCTCCGCTGCAGGGACAGGAACCGGGACCTCGCGGCAGCACGCGGGCACGGCAGTACTGGGCACCGGGGTGGGTGCTGGAGTGTCCTACCCCGCTGAGGAGATTTTTCGCCGTGGGGGTGGACCGGATTCACAAAGCCCGGATAGACTCGGGGCTGCGGCGAGAGGTCCGTCCGCGCCCTGCTCCCCTTCCCACCTCGCCGAAGCCGGCCCGGCGACCGAGGACAGCATGCGAGACATCATGCGTAACATCATGCGTAACATCATGCGAAACATCGTGCGAGACAGCATGCAAATGACGCGACGCTTCTCCTGCTGCTTCTGGATGCTGGTCGCCATCCTGCCCGCCGCGCCCGTTCGCGCGCAGAGCCCGGCCCAGAAGCCCCCCGTCCAACTGTCTTCGCCTTACGAACGCATGTTGCGCGAGCAGATCGCGAACGGCCGCGTGCTGCCGCAAGCCTTGATCGACCGCTTCGGGCTCGGCGTCGCGCTCGACGAGGGCGGGCCGTCCGAAGTGACGGCAGCCGACCGCACCCGGCCTTTCGGTGCCGCGCGCGCTCAGGCCATCTCGCTCGGTCCGGATCACCAAGCGAACAACTCCGCGCTCGATGTGTCGTGTGCGGGTTGCGGCGGTCGTCCATTGTCGCAATCCGAGACGACGGTCGCGGCTTGGGGAAATCAGGTGGTCGCAGGCTGGAACGACAGCAAGGGCTTCTGTGTCGGCGCCGTCCAGGGCTGGGGGACGTCCGCAGACGGCGGCCTGACGTTCACGGATCAGGGGGACGTCCCGGCGCTGCCAGCGGGCGGGCGGTATCGGGGCGACCCGGTGCACTTCGTGGACACCAGCAACGGCGAGTTCTATGTGCTCGGCCTCTATGAAGAGACGCCGGGAACCGGTTCAGGGCTGGCCATCATGAACGGTCACTTCTCGGGCAGCACGTTCGTGATCGATGGCAACCGCAAGATCATCGCGGGTGGTGCCGACTTCCTCGACAAGGAGTGGGGCTGTATCGACCCGGTGACGCACGCCATCTATGTGACCTACTCGCGCTTCGTGGGGGGCAGCACGCCCCAGATCGAACTGGTCCGCTCGACCGACGGCGGCACCACCTGGAGCGCTCCGGTGGTGGTGCATGATGCGGCCCAGAATGGCCTGGTCCAGGGCTCGCGGCCGGTCATCGGAGCGAACGGCGAGCTGATCGTGTACTGGTATGAGAGCTTCACCTCCTTTGCCTCGCCGTTCAGTAAGCACCATGTGCGCATCTCGACCAACGGCGGCGTGAGCTTTGGAGCGGACGTCGTGGGCACTACGTTCATCGAGAACTTCACGACGGGCGGCGCGGGCTACCGTCGGGGATTCGCACCCACGTTCGCGAGCATCGCGGTGGACAAGTCGAACGGTCCGCACCGCGGACGCATCTATCTGGCCTGGGATGAGACCGTGAACGCCTACGACTCGCCCGCCCCGGCGCTGGGAGACAAGTCCGAGCTCGAGGTGAACGGCAACTTCGCGAACGCCACTCCCTTCAACGTCGGTCAGCGACTGCGCGGCGGACTCACGTCCACGACCGACTCGCTCGACCTGTGGCGCTTCACGGGCTCCGCTGGGCAGACCGTGTACTTTCGCACCGACTCCTCGACCGCCAACGCCAACTTCCAGATGCGCATCCAGTGCGTCTCGGACACCGCCATCTTCCAGAACATGCGGTTCCTGGCCTACAACACCGGCGCCAGCTCGAACTTCTTGGTCTACACGCTCCCCTCCACGGGCACTTATTACCTGCGCATGTTCCGGAACGCCGCTGGCACGGCGAACTACCGGCTGCTGACGTCTGTCGATACTCCCAGTGCGGGCGAACGCGCGCGCGACCATCGCGACCAGTTCGTGTGCTGGTCCGACAACGGCATCGCCTGGAGCACGCCAGTCCGGCTCGTCGACAGCCCGGCGGCCAACGACGGTTTCTTCCCCGAAGTCGCAGTGGACGCCGCGGGCCGGGTGCATGCGTATTGGCACGACTGGCGTGATGGCGCCCCGTGTGGAGCGGAATCCGCCGAGTACATGGTGTCGTCTGGCGACGGCGGAGTGAGCTGGGGCCCGAACCTCCGGGTCAGCGACGCGAAATCGTTCTGGAGCATCAACGCCTGCGGCAGCGCCAATCAGGGCGACTACCAGGGCATCACCACCGAGGGCCTGCGTGTCATGCCCACCTGGGCCGATGCGCGCAACGGCGACGCGGATGTGTTCACCGAGTCCGTCCTGCGCCACTACACACCGGCGTGCGGTGGCACCGACCGCCTGCTGTTCCCGAGTACCGCCGCGAGTATCCCGTTCAGTTGGACGAACGACGGCAACGTCGAAGCCGATATCGCCTGGCAGGTCACGGACGGCGCGGGGTGGATCACGTCCGTTTCGCCCGCCGCCAGCGGGCACACCTTGGTCAGCGCCGGGTCTGGCTCGGGACTCACCGTCAACCTCACGTCACCGGCGAACTGCACACCCAATCAAGACACATTGCGAGTGGTCCTCCAGGATCTGCGCGTACCCGGCGCGTTGGACACCTGCCGCATCGTCATCACGTGCGGTTTCCTCGGCGTCCCGGGCGGCGTCGCCGAGTTGTCGTTCGACCGACCCCAGCCGAACCCGAGTTCGGGGCGGACCACGTTCACGTACGCGCTGCCCCGCGACGGTCAGGTCCGGCTCCTGCTCTTTGGTGCCAACGGCCGGGTCGTGCGCACGCTCGAATCGGGAGCACGTTCTGGCGGCATTCACGCCGTGCGCTGGGACGGGCGCGACGATTCGGGCCGGCGGGCGGCCCCCGGCGTGTACTTCGCGCGACTCGAGGCGGGTGGCCGGATGCTGCGTCAGATGCTGACTGTCGTCCGTTGAGTTGCCCGGGGCCCACTCCAGCGAAGTCGCCGGGGTGGGCCTCGTGCTTGCCGCTCCCAGCACTCCACTGCCCCCCTCGCCGAGCCGAATCCTGACCTAGGCTTGTCCCTTCGCCGCCGCTTCGGGTATTCTGCCGCGCCCTCCGGAGGCAGGGGTCCCCCCGTCCCCGGCGGTCATTCTGTTCCCCGTGGAGTCAGGCCGCCACCCCGCAAGCCACACCCCGCGTGGCCGGACCCGACGGGCCGACCGGCGTTCCGCCGGCAGCCTCACCCCAGATCAGGAGCCGACGATGACCTTGTTCCGCACCGCGGGCGCCGCCCTGCGGAGATTGACTCTGCCCGCCTTGTTCGCCGCGTTGGCCGCGGCTTTGCTGCCGGCCGCCGCACTCGCGAGCGAGTTGGACCTGCAACTCCCGACGCTCGACCCCGCCCAGCGCCAGCTCCTGCTCATCGGCCTTGGCGTGTGCGTGTTCGGCATGCTGTTCGGCCTGATGATGTTCAATCAGGTCAAGGCCATGCCCGCCCACAAGTCGATGCTCGACGTCTCGAACATCATCTACGAGACGTGCAAGGCGTACCTGCTCAAGCAGGGCCAGTTACTCATCGTGCTCGAGCTCTTCATCGGCGCGTGCATCGTTTATTACTTCGGCTTCCTGCAGCACATGGATGCCATGCGCGTCGTCACCATCCTGGCGTTCTCGGTGCTCGGCATCCTGGGCTCTTACGGCGTGGCGTGGTTCGGCATCCGCATGAACACGTTCGCCAACAGCCGCACGGCGTTCGCGTCGCTCAAGGGCAAGCCGCTCCAAGTGTACGAGATCCCACTGCAGGCCGGCATGAGCATCGGCGTGCTGTTGATCTGCGTCGAACTGCTCATGATGCTCGCCATCCTGCTGTGGGTGCCCGCGGATCAGGCGGGTGCGTGCTTCCTCGGCTTCGCGATCGGCGAATCGCTCGGCGCCTCGGCGCTGCGTATCGCGGGCGGCATCTTCACGAAGATCGCCGACATCGGCTCCGACCTGATGAAGGTCGTGTTCAAGATCAAGGAAGACGATCCGCGGAACCCCGGCGTCATCGCGGACTGCACCGGCGACAACGCGGGCGACTCGGTCGGCCCCACCGCCGACGGCTTCGAGACCTATGGTGTCACCGGTGTCGCGCTGATCTCGTTCATCGCGCTCGCGGTCATCCCGGAGCACAAGGCGACGTTCCTCGTCTGGATCTTCGTCATGCGCGTGCTGA
>JANNWR010000351.1:0-4528 GCA_031408715.1 bacterium | reverse complement strand
CTGCACTGGCGGGGGGACCGCGCCGACTTCCTGGCGTTCAAGGGAGCCACGAGCAGCCTGCTCGGCCGTTCCGCCGCCATCGCCGACAGTGAGATGGTGGCGATGTCGCGGTTCGTGCTGCCACTCGTGTATCCGCCGAACCCGAATCAGTTCCTCGACCGCACGTTCCGCAACGCTCCCGCCGGCCAGCCGAGCCCCGAACGCGGCCGCGTGTTCTACACCACCACCCCCGTGGACGGCGGCCGCACGTGCTCGTTCTGTCACTCGCTGCCCACGGGGACCAACCGCCAGCTGATCGACCGCATCGCCATGATGTCCGCGCAGGACATGAAGGTGCCCCAGTTGCGAAACCTGTACCAGAAGACCGGATTCACGGACGCACCGGGCGCGGTGAACAAGCGCGGCTTCGGGTTCACGCACGACGGCTCGTTCGACAACCTGTTCGACTTCCTGCATCTGTCCGTGTTCGCGTTCGCAGCCGGTGCGACCGGCGACGGCCAGCGCCGTGACGTCGAGGCGTTCCTGCTCTCGTTCGACACCGGCATGGCTCCCGCGATCGGAGCCCAGGTGACATTCGACGGCAGTGCGGCCGACGCGGGCCGGGTTGCGCGCATGGACAGCCTGACGACCCGCGCGACAGCGGGCGACTGCGACGTCGTCGGCAAAGGCCGGATCGGTGGTGTGGCACGCAGTTGGAAGTTCGGCGCGGGCTCGTGGCAGCCCGACCTCGGCACGGCGTCCGTGCTCACGAGCGCGCAGTTGCGCGCCCTGGCCGCGGCCGGCAGCGAGATCACCGTCATGGGCGTGCCGCTCGGCAGCGGCACGCGCATGGGCCTGGACCGCGACCGCGACAGCTACCCCGACGGTGACGAGCGCGTGGCGGGCAGCGATCCCGGGAACCCGGCCTCGACGCCGGCGAACGTCTCCGTCGGGCCGGGCACGAGCGGCACGGGCCTGCGCGGAGTGCGACCGAATCCGTTCCGCGGCAGCACGCAGGTGGAGTTCACGCTCGCCACGGATGCCGCGGTGGATCTGGCGGTGTACGACGTCCAGGGCCGTGAGGTCCGCGTGCTAGCGCGCGGTCTCACGCGCACGGCCGGCGTGCAGCGACTGGCATGGGACGGTCGTCGTGGCGACGGCGGCGTGGCCGGCACGGGGCTCTACTTCGTGCGGCTGCGCGTCCGGGGTATCGATCAGACGCGGCCGATGGTGAAGCTCCAGTAGCCCTCCGATCGTGGATGAGCAGAACGTCACTCCTCCACTCGGCCGCAAACGTCGACGGGCGGGCGCCCTTGCAGCTGGCGCCCGCCCGTCTTGTGACTGCCGGCCGCTCATCGCGGCCTGTGACGCGGCCTGGGACGCGGCCTGCGACGCGGCCTTCGACTTCGCTTACCGCAGGTAGCTGACCACCCGCGTGAAGCGTCCCTGCGGCGTGACGAGCCGTGCGTAGTACACACCCGCTGCGAGCGGCCGGCCCGAATCATCCGTGCCGTTCCACTCCACACGATGCTCACCCGCCTCCTGCGTGCCGCTCACCATCGTGCGCACCCGGCGGCCATCCACCGAGAACACCTCGAGGTCGGTGCGACCGGCCTTGGCGAGCGAGAACGCGAACATCGTCGTGCGGCCGAACGGATTCGGCATCGCCGGCGCGAACGCCGTGACGAATGTGCGCGGAGCCACCGCCAGCACGCCTGAACCGACCGGCGTGCTGCGGTTCTGCGAATCGCGAGCGTCGACCTGCGCGAACCCGAACTTCGGATCACCCGCGGCAACGACCCGGAAGTGCAGCGTGGCGAACTCGCCGGTACCGACCAGACCCTGGCCACCGCCCGCGAACGACGCACCATCCACCGAGCCCGGCTCGGCCGAGAGCACGATGCCACCCTGCGCGAGCATGGCATCGCCCGCCGTGTACGACACCGGCTGGACCACTGCCGGGTCATACGACAGCCGGGCGGACAGCGCCTGGATCCTGCCGGTGAACGTGTAGTCGATACGGGCCGTGACGTCCGCCCCCACCTCGACATTCTCCGGCGCGTTCAGCGTGACCACATCACTCGCCGCCGCCGCCGGACGCGCCTTGGCCTGCGGCGCGCTCGTCACCGGGAAGTAGTTGATGGCGAACATGACCAGGTCCTCGAAGTTGACCTTGTTGTCCGTCATCGGCCGGCCATGCACCGACGTGTTCGTGCTCGGACCCACGTCGAGGTAGTTGACCGCATCGACCGCCGCCCCGGTGATACCGTAGTGCGCGCCGATGACCGAGACGTCGGCCGTGTTGACGTGATTGTCGCCGAGTCCGGGCACGCTGCCGTCCGTGACGTCGCCCAGATGGTAATCGAGCGTGCCACTGGTCCGATTCGAGACCGGCGATACCGTGCCATAGATGTCCCGCACGTAGGCGATGTAGTACCAGAAGTCGCGCGACGCGGGTTCGTCGGTCGTGCCGGATGCCGTCACCGCGGTCAGCGTCCAGCCCGCGGGCGGATAAGACGCGGGGATCGCCGGCACGCTGCCCGGCGTGGCGCCATCGTCATACTCCGGATAGTTGCCGTAGCCCTTGCGCCAGACCTCGACGGTCGAGCCCACTCCGACCGGTGACCACGTCAGCGTGATCCGCGTGGTGCCGTCCCCATCGTTGCCGGTGCGCACCTGTGCGGCCGTGAGCGTGCTGATCGCCGCGACCGCCGGGTTCACTTCGAACTGGACGGCAATCGTATGGTTCGAGGTCACCGCTGCGAACGTGTAAGGCGACGTGAGCGGTGCCGCTGCTCCATCGACCGTGACACTCAAGACGTGATAGCCCGCGTCGGCCGAGAACGCGAACGCGGGCGTGGCGTTCCGGCTCACGAGCACCGTGCCGCTCGGCGTGATGCTGCCATTCGCACCGGCAGTGGCCACGATCTTCGCCTGGATCTCGAGCGAGACCGCTGTCGAGGAGGCACTCGCGTGGTCCCCGTCGCCGCTGTAGACCGCGGTCAGCGAGTGTGTATCCACCGACAGCGAGCTGGTGACGAGGGTGGCGACACCCGCCGCGACCGGCGAAGTGCCGAGCGACGAGGCGCCGTCGAAGAACTCGACCGTACCGGTGGCCGCCGACGGCGACACCGTCGCGGTGAGCGTCTCGGGATCGAGGAATACGCCTGGGTTCGGTGCCGCGACGAGCGTGACGCTCGTGGCCGCCGCGTTCACGACCTGCGACAGCGCTGTGGACGTGCTGCCCGAAAAGCCGCCACCACCCGAGAACACCGCGGTGATGCTGTGCGTGCCGGCCGCGAGCGACGACGTGCCGAGTGATGCCGTGAGACCGGACAACGGCGAGGTCCCGAGCGACGTGGCGCCATCGAAGAACTCGACGCTGCCGCTCGGGCTGCCCGCCCCAGGAGCGGTCACCGCGATCGTGGCGGTGAACGTCACGAGCTGGCTGAACGAGCTGGGGTTGAGGCTGCTCGCGACCGAGGTGGTCGTAGCGGCAGGGTTGACGGTGTGGCTGTGGGCCGCGGACGTGCTGCCGGTGAAGCTGCCAGCCGTAGAGAACACCGCCGTCAGGCTGTGCACACCCGTGCTGAACGCCGCGGTGCTGAGGCTGGCGCTGAGGCCGCTGAGCGGTACTGTCCCAAGTGACGTCGCGCCGTCGAAGAACTCGACGCTGCCACTCGGGCTGCCGGCGCCGGGTGCCACGACCGCGACCGTGGCCGTGAGCGTGGTCGACTGGCCGAACACCGTCGGGTTCGGGCTGCTGGCAAGCGTGGTCGCTGTGGCGGCCGCGTTCACCGTGTGGCTGTGGACTGCCGACGTGCTGCCCGAGAAACCACCATCGCCCGAGTACACCGCCGTGAGTGAGTGCGCGCCCACCGACAGTGCGGCCGTGCTGGTGCTGGCAGTACCGCCCACGAGCGGGAACACCCCGAGCGATGTGGCGCCGTCGAACAACTCGACCGTACCAGTGGCCGTACCCGCCGCCGGCGGATTCGCGGCGACGGCGATGCTGATCGTCGCACTCTGTCCGAACACCGTCGGATTCGGCGTGCTGCTGACCGTTGTCGTCGTGCTGCCCGGGTTGACGACCTGGCTCACCGCCGCCGACGTGCTGGCGGTGTACGTGCCGTCCCCGCCATACACCGCGGTGAGCGAGTGCGTACCGACCGAGAGGCTCGACACGCTGATGCCCGCCGTACCGAGCGAAAGAGTGGCCGTGCCGAGCGACGTGGCGCCATCGAAGAATTCGATCGTGCCAGTGGCCGCGACCGGGGACACACTGGCGCTCAAGCTGACCGATTGACCCGAAAGGCTGGGGTTCGGCGTCGTGCTGAGCGTGACCGTGGTGGCCGCGACATTCACGTCATGCAGATGAGCAGCCGAAGTGCTGCCGGTGAAGCTGGGCTCACCCGAATACACCGCCGTCAAGCTGTGCGCGCCGACGGCCAGCGCCGACGTGCTGAGCGCCGCCGATCCGCCCGAGAGTGGCGAACTGCCAAGCGACGTCGCGCCGTCGAAGAACTCGACCGAGCCAGTGGTCGTGCCA
>JANNWR010000350.1:0-2638 GCA_031408715.1 bacterium | reverse complement strand
TCAGGCGTCGGCGCCCGGCGGCGTCATAGAGCGACAATCGCAGGCTGCCTGCAGGCGCGCTGAAGCGGAGCGTCGGCGATTGGCCAGACCGCGAAGGGTTCGGGTACGGCGCTGCGAGCCGCGTCGTCCCACCGGCTGTGGCGGGACCGACGCCAACCGTTCCGGACAGGAGTTGGCGCAAGCGCAGGATGCCGTCCTCGAGCCACGCCACGACCGGCCAGACGTTGTCGGCGAAGAACCACGCCACGGCGTATTCCGCCCCCAGACCGGCTTCGATCGTGCTTCCGCCCGGAAGCTCTCCGGCACGCGGGGCGCCTGCGCCATCGACCGCGAGCACGTTGATATCGGTCTGGCCGGCATTGTCCCAAGACCACATCAGTCTTTGTCCGCCCACACCATCGGCGGCCACACGCACGATGTCGGTGGGTGCGAGTGGCGTCACCAGCAACCGGCCCGCACTCTCGCTCCAGAGACGCGTGCCGAGCGAGTCCAGTCGTGCGCAGCGGATGTCGTTGCCGCCCCAGTTCACGAACACGTCGCCATTCGCAGCCGGCACGAAATCGACGTGCAGCGGTGACACGGTGGCCATGAGTGCGCCAGAGGCTCCCCACCGCAGGGCTCCGTTCACCGCCACATGCTGTCCCAGTGTCGCGGTTGCGACATTGAAATCGCGCCACGCCACCCACAGCCCGCCTGCGGATGACACGATCGAGCCGACGAACCGGACGGTCGAACTCACGGCGGTCAGGCGCACACCGTTCGTCGTCCAGCCTGCGTCCACCCCGGTCGGGGTGAGATGCCCAACGTAGAGCGGGGTCGTGCTGGGCGTGCGGCTATCCGCCCACACCACATAAGCGCCTTCAGTGCCGTCCGAATGCATGGCACGTAGCCGCTGGATGCCCACGGTCGCGCAGACGTTCCGCCCGGTCGGCGAACCCGATGGGATCCATGTGGCGTTCCCCGAGGAGTCGTAGTGCTGGGCGATGATATCCGGGTTGGAAATGCCCTTGAGTTCCTCCCACGCGACGTAGCTGCCTCCGGCGCCGTCACCCGCGCAGGCCGCCGCGGTCGCGATGGTCGAGACGACGACGCCCGAGTCGCGAGTGGTGTACAGGCCCTCGTAGGTCACATGGATCATACGCAGTGCGATCAGCGTACCGTTGGCGTCCTTGGGGTGGGTGCCGAACCAGCTGATGACGGCCCCGCCCAGACCGTCGGGGCTGGCCGTGACGTTGTTGACCTGCGAGCTGTCGCGCGCGATCCGGCGAGCGCTGGCGTTGAATCCGGGAGCGAACGAGCCGTCCGAGTTGACGTGCGTGGCGTAGAGGCCCGAGCGCGGGTCCGCCCCCTGGAACACGGCCCACACACCGCCCCCGCCATCCGGAAAGGTCACGTATCCGGCGGGGTTCTGGGCAACCGGGAACGGCGATAACGCCACGCCCTGGGGCATGCCGATCTGGGCCCGGGCTGGCGTGGAGGGTAAGACGCAGATGAGGAGCAGGATGGCTGGGAACAAGCGTCGCACAGGGGGGTGCCTCCACCCAGCATTCTGCCGCGCTCGAAGCCCGGTTACCAGCGCAATCACGGTTCGGGACGATTCGAGCCCAGAATCCTGCCGTTCGGGTGGTCTGGTTCAGTGCCATCGAACCAGTGGCCCCGGACACTCTCGGGCCCCAGCCGGCCAGGTGCCCTGAGGCGTGATCGCCGGCCGGGGTGGCTTGCCCGCCGCGCGCACGGACAGCTATGGTGCCCGGCGCTTCCGCACCTCATCCCGACCCATCCGGAGGAACCCATGGCGCTTCGTGAGAAGGCCGAGATCGTCGATGCCGACGGCCTGCGCCGCATCGTCACCCGCATCGCGCACGAGATCGTCGAGCGCAACAAGGGGATCGAGGACCTGGTGCTGGTGGGCATCCGCCGCCGCGGTGTTCCGATCGCCCAGCGCATCGCCGAGAAGATCGGCGAGTTCGAAGGCAAGACCCCGGTGCTCGGCAGCCTCGACATCACGCTCTATCGCGACGATCTCTCGACCGTCGCGCACCAGCCGGTGGTGAGCTCCTCCGACATCCCGGTCGACATCCAGGGCAAGGTGGTGGTGCTGGTCGACGACGTGCTCTACACCGGGCGCACGGTGCGCGCGGCGATGGACGCGCTGATCGACTTCGGGCGCCCGCGCTCGATCCAGCTCGCGGTGGTGATCGACCGCGGCCATCGCGAACTTCCGATCCGCGCCGACTTCGTCGGCAAGAACGTCCCGACCTCGAAGAAGGAAGTGATCGGCGTCAAGGTCGTGGACATCGACGGGGTGGACAGCGTGGTGATCAAGGAGGGGGAGGAGTAGGCGTTGGCGGCCAAGAGCTCTCCGATCGTCCCGTCGCTGAGATCGTGAGCCCGAGGCAGGCAGCCCTGCCTTCCAGATGACCCGTACGACCCGCATTTTTCTCGCACTCGCCGCCGTCTATTTCATCTGGGGCTCCACCTACCTCGCGATCCGCTTCGCACTCGAGACGCTGCCGCCGCTGCTGATGGCGAGTGCCCGCTTCACGCTTGCCGGCGGCATCATGCTCGCGGTGCTGATCGCCCGCGGCGTCGAGCGCCCGAGCCGCCAACAACTGCGCTCTGCCATGATCGTCGGGAC
>JANNWR010000349.1:0-3381 GCA_031408715.1 bacterium | reverse complement strand
TAACGGGGGATCAAAGCGCTCAGATGGGTGAGTTCCTGCGCCGACGATACCCCGGCGTCTAGCGGAAGCCCCCTTGGCTTAAGTACACATAACTCAAATCCAGTGGACAGGAGTGGACTGGCGTGGACAGAGACCGGGCGTGGGGCTGCCGCCCGCAGGATAGGCGTTGACGGGCTCATCTCGCGCCGATAGATTTCACCGCACTGGCGGTCTTGCCGGCATCCTCGTGCCGGTGTGGCGACGCTCCGTCGCCTGATCTCAGCGGGTTCCTCACCCGCATCACCGACTCCGCCAATCTTCAAGTCGGCAGTTCAATGCCCACACGGCACGCGGCGCGTCTTGCTGCGGGCAGCCCGTGACGGCGCTACCAATCATGGAATCGAGGTCGGTCATGCTCATGAAGGAACACGGGCTCCGCATATTCGCGGGCGGTTTCGTGCTGCACAGCGACGGGCGTCGGCGCGCCTGGACGGATGATGGCGTCGAGGAGATTCCCAAGCGCGTCGGCCCGCTGGATGCGACACGCGGAGGCGTGAAGGCATTCTCTACGGCCAGCCGGAAGCGACTGGAGTTGATCGCGGCCAGCGCCGCGAACGAGTTCCGGTCACTGCTCACGCTCACGTACCACGCACGAAACGAGGTGTGGGAGAACGCACCCGAGCGCAATGCGGGAGTCGTCCGGCGCAGCAAGCGGGACCTCAACCGCTTTCTGTCGAGCATGCGCCGACAGTTGGGCGCGTATGTCTGGATTCAGGAGTTCCAAGCGCGGGGCGTCGTGCATTACCACGTCATCTGCGAGGGTGCGGTCGAGGAATCCCGCGCGATGGTCGCGTGGTGCCGCGCAACCGATGCGCTCGATGACGCGGCAGCGCTCCGGTACGCGGTCAAGGTCGAGGCGATTCGCGGCGAGCGTGCGGCGCGGCACTACCTCGGGCGGTACCTCGGCAAAGCACGCCAAAAGCTGCTCCCGCCCGGTGTCGAGGCTGCGGGGCGATGGTGGGGGCGATCACTGCGGATTTCGGACCATCGTGAACACCTGGATCGGTCCATCGTGAACACCAGGATCGGGATCGTGAACAGCCAGATCGGCATCGTGAACACCTGGATCGGCATCGTGAACAGGTGGTTCGGCCATCGAGAACAGGCCATCCTGCCCGACTGACCGGGCGGGTGTCCGAGCGGAACGCGACACTGGGGAGTCCAGGCGCCCATCCGCCCCTGACCAAGGGGCCGGGATGGCGACCGAGCGACTTTCCATGCGGAAGATCCGAGAGATCCTGCGGTACAAGTGGTCGCTGGGGCGGAGCCACCGCGAGGTGGCGGCCAGCCTCGGCGTCAGCGTCGGTGCGGTGTCCGGCATCGAGAAGCGGGCGCGACTGGCCGGGCTCGATTGGGCGGCGGCCGAAGCCCTCGATGAAGACGCGCTGGAGCTGCGTCTCCACGGCAACACCGGCGTCCAGCGGCAGCGTCCGCTGCCGGACCCGGTGTGGGTCCACACCGAGCGCAAGCGCCCCGGCGTCACGCTCGAACTGCTGCACATGGAGTACCTCGAGAAGCACACCGACGGCTACGGCTATACGCAGTTCTGCGAGTACTACCGGCGGTGGTGCGCTGACCGGCGACTGTCGATGGTGCAAGTGCATCGTGCCGGCGAGAAGCTGTTCGTCGACTACGCCGGCAAGAAGCCGCACCTCACCGACCCGACGACCGGCGAGGTGCGCGAGGTCGAGCTGTTCGTCGCGGTGCTCGGTGCTTCGAACCTGACGTACGCCGAGGCCACGGAGACACAGCAGATCCCCGACTGGATCGCGAGCCACGTGCGCACGTTCGAGTATCTGGGCGGCGTGACCGGAGCGGTGGTGCCCGACCAGCTGAAGACGGGCATCACACGTGCCTGCCGCTACGAGCCGGAGATCCAGCGCAGCTACGAGGAGTTCGCCCGGCACTACGGCACGGTGATCCTGCCCGCGCGCCCCGCGCATCCGCGCGACAAGGCCAAGGCCGAGGTCGGCGTGCAGATCGCCGAGCGCTGGATCCTGGCCCGGCTGCGCAATGAGATGTTCTTCGGGCTACACCCGCTCAACCAGCGCATCGGGGAACTGCGCGAGGACCTGAACGTGCGCATCATGCGGCGCTATCGCGTCAGTCGTCGCACGCTGTTCGAACAGCTCGACCGTCCAGCCCTGAAGCCGCTGCCCGCGCAGCGCTACGAGCATGCGCTGTGGAAGTTCGCTCGCCCGAGCCTCGACTACCACGTCGAGCTCGAGGGCCACTACTACAGCGTGCCGTTCACGTTGCGCCACGAGCGGGTGGAGTTGCGCCACACGGCCACGACGGTCGAGGTCTTCCTGCGTGGCGCACGCGTGGCGTCGCACCTGAAGAGCGCGCTGCGCGGCCGGCACACCACCGTGCCCGAGCACATGCCCAAGGCCCACCAGGCGCACATGGAGTGGTCGCCGGCGCGCCTGATGAACTGGGCGCGCAGCATCGGCCCCGAGACCGGTGCGCTCGTCGAAGCGATCCTGGCGGCGCGGCCGCATCCGGAACAGGGCTATCGCTCGTGTCTGGGACTGTTGCGGCTGGCGAAGCGCTACGGCAACGACCGGCTGGAAGTCGCGGCCGCTCGTGCGCTCGTCGCCGGTGCCAAGTCGTACCGCCACGTCGACTCGATCCTCAAGCACGGCCTCGACCGGCTGCCCGCCGCGGTCGAACGCCCGCGTGCCGACGCCGCCGTCGTCACGCACGACAACCTGCGCGGGCCTGCGTACTTCGACGACAGAGGAGGAGCCAACCCATGATCGATGCCTCGACCCTCGAGAAGCTCTCGGCGCTGAAACTGGAGGCCATGGCCGCCGCATGGCAGCAACAGCAGAGTCGCACCGACCACGAGGCGCTCACGTTCGACGAGCGCTTCGGCATGCTGGTCGACGCGCAGTGGCTCGCACGCGAGAACCGCCGGCTGCAGCGCGCACTCCATGAAGCCCGGCTGCGGCTCACGCAGGCCAGCCTCGAGGCCATCGACTACTCGGCCAGGCGCACGCTCGACAAGGCCCAGATGCGACAGCTCGCCACCGGACGCTGGATCCGCGAGCACCACAACGTGGCGATCACCGGCGCGACCGGCACCGGCAAGACCTACATCGCCTGTGCGCTCGCACATCAGGCGTGCCGCTCGGGATACCGCGCGCTCTATCGCCGGTTGCCGCGCCTGTTCGAGGAGCTGACCCTGGCTCACGCCGACGGTACGTACACGCGGCTGCTCGGCCGGCTTGCCCGCATCGACGTGCTCGTGATCGACGACTGGGGGCTGGCGCCGCTGCGCGACCAGGACCGCCGCGACCTGCTGGAGATCTTCGAGGACCGCTACGGCGCGCGCTCGAC
>JANNWR010000348.1:0-6469 GCA_031408715.1 bacterium | reverse complement strand
GTGGCGACCTGTACGACTACTACGACGTCGATCCCGAAACACTCGGGCTGGCGGTCGCCGACGCCTCGGGCCACGGGTTGCCGGCGGCGCTGCAGGCGCGCGATGTGGCCACCGGATTGCGCATGGGTGTGGAGCGCGACTTCAAGATCACGCGCATGGTCGAACGGCTGAATCGCGTCATCCATCAGAGCGGGCTGACCTCACGCTTCATCTCGCTGTTCTTCGGCGAGCTGGAACGCAACGGCAACCTGAGCTACATCAATGCCGGGCACCCGCCACCGCTGTTGCATGACTCGCGCGGCGTACGCGAGTTGTCCGTGGGCGGCATGCTGCTGGGTCCCGATCCGCTCGCCGTCTACAAGCTCGGATTCGTGCATGTCGATCGCGGCGCGGCGCTCGTGGCCTACTCCGACGGCGTTCTCGAGCGCGAGGACGGAAAGAGCGAGATCTTCGGGCTGGATCGCCTGCGCGCGTGGCTCGAGGAGTCGGCGAACACGCCGTCCGAGGATGCGGTGGCCGACCTGCTGCACCGGCTGAGTGAGTTCGGCGACGGCACGCCGTTCGAGGATGACGTCACGATCCTGATGGTGCGGCGGACCTGAGAGCTTCTCCGGCCTCCGGCCGGAACCGCGGCAGGCGAAACACAACGGCCCCGGGTGCGCCGTCGCACTCGGGGCCGCGTCTTCGCGGAGGCTCAGCGGTAGTAGCTCTTCACCTCGCCCCAACTGTGCTTCTGCGCCGGCACGACTGCCTGCCAGATGCCGCTCGGGGGAACTTCCGACACGCCATTGCCCATCGCCGGCAGGCGCAGCGCATCGGTGATGGTGCGATTGAGCGCGTAGTGCGTGTAGAGCGGGCTGTAAACCGAGCCGGAGATCACCTGCGGCCCCACGAACGTCGTGAGGATGCGGTTCGACGACCCGCCATCGTCCTCGTCCCACGTCAGGACAAGCAGCCCGCGCGGGCCGAGCGCGGCGATCACCGCCGGGAGGTTCTGGCTCAGCCATGTGTCGCCATCGAGGATGCCGCAACCGGGGGTCGTGCTGTTGTGGGTGTTGTGGCAGTTGTTGGGGACGATGAACACGAGCCGTGGCAGCGTGCCGCCCGCGATGTCGGAGGCCAGATCGGTGTAGGGCCTCTCGTTGTTGTGGTTCAGGTTCGAGAACTGCGTCCACGGCGCGTGCTTGCGCGTGTAGAGCCCGCTCGAGATGGAGCCGTCGAACGAGCACGCGGCCGAGCCGGCAGTGGCCAGGTTCTCGCTGTAGGCGCGCCACGAGATGCCGGCGGCTTCACACGCCTGACCCAGGTTGGGGGCGGTCAGAGGCGTCGGCAGCGCCGGACAGTTGTTGGTGGTCACGCCGAGCATGCTCCCGGCCCACATCGCGATGTAGTTGGGCTGGGACGGACGTCCGGTGCCAAACGCCGTCGTAAACGTGGCGCCCTGCGCCATGAGGCTGGCGGTGTAGGGCCGCAACCGCACCTGGTCGTAGCTCTTGTTCTCCATGACCACCACCACGACACGATCGTGGGCGGGCACCTGAGCATGGACGCTTGACGCGGCGAGCCACGCCACACAGGCGGCGGCGAACAGGGTGCTCCGGGGAGCGAAAGTGGGATACGACATGCGGGATCTCCGTTCGAGCGGGTGTCACACCGGGTGCAAGACGCTCACGATGACACGGGGAACCCTCTGATTCCAAGCGAGAAGTGCATTTCCTGAGGCGCGTCGGACGAGAACGCACGCACCCTCGCGTGCACGCCACACCCAGTGGCCCCGCCGCGCGGACCAAGGGTGGCCCCGGCTCGGCCCCGCACTGGACTGCCCGCCCGCGAACATGTGCCAGGCTGCGGTCCGCTGCGACGCCCTTTCCCGGCCCGCGCGTGCGCGTGTACCTTCGCCACTCCATGCTCCCGACCCCCGCCTCCAGCCCCGCGCCGGTCATCACGATGCGCGACATCACCCGGCGCTGCGGGACCACGCTCGCGAACCGTGAAGTCGACATCGATCTGTACGCCGGCGAGGTGCACGCGGTCATCGGCGAGAACGGCGCGGGCAAGAGCACACTGATGAAGGTGTTGTACGGGTTGCTGCCTCCGGACTCCGGCACCATCACGGTCGACGGTGCCACAGTGCGCATCGCGTCGAGCGAAGCCGCCATGAAACTTGGACTGGGCATGGTGCACCAGCACTTCCTGCTGGTCGACACGCTGACCGTGGCGGAGAACATCGTGCTCGGCCATGAGCCGCGCGAGCGCTGGGGTGCGTTCGCACCGTCGAGCGCCGAGCACGTCGTTGCGGAACTGTCCGCGCGCTACCGGCTGCCGATCGATCCGCGCGCTCGTGTCGCCGGCCTGTCGGTCGGCGAACAGCAGCGCGTCGAGATCCTGAAGGCGCTCCACCGCGGCGGCCGTGTACTCATCTTGGACGAGCCCACCGCCGTGCTCACGCCACAGGAAGTCGACGAGCTGTTCGGCGTGCTGCGCGAGTTGCGTGCCGCGGGCACGATCATCGTGCTGATCACGCACAAGCTGGCCGAAGTCGCCGCGCTCGCCGATCGCGTCACGGTCATGCGTGCCGGCCGCGTCGTGGGCGGCGGCATGGCGCGCGACTTCACCGCGGATCGTCTCGCCGAACTCATGGTCGGCCGCGTACCCGCGCCGCTCGACGCGCGCTCGACGCGGTCCCCGGGCGAGCCGGTGCTCGAATGTGCCGACGTGCGCGTGCGTTCGTCACGCGGGCTGCCGGCCGTGAACGGCGTGACGCTGTCGGTGCGCGCGGGCGAGATCGTGGGCGTGGCCGGCATCGAGGGAAATGGCCAGCAGGAACTCATCGAATGCCTGACCGGACTGCGCACGCCCGACACCGGTCACGTGCGGATCGCCGGACGGGAGGTCACCGGACGCGGCGCACGCGCGCACACCGAGGCCGGGCTCGCGCACATCCCGGCCGATCGCCTGCGACGCGGGCTCGTCGCCGAGATGACCTCGGCCGAGAACCTCGTGCTCGGCCGCCAGCGTGAGGCGTCGCGCGGCCCATGGCTCGGAGGCCCCGCGCTCACCGAGCGCGCGCGCGCGCCGCTCAGCGAACACGATGTCCGGCCCCCCGACCCGGGTAAGATCGCGGGCAAGCTCTCGGGCGGCAATCAACAGAAACTGGTCGCCGCCCGGGAACTCACGCGCCGTGCGCGCGCGTTGATCGCCGCGCATCCGACGCGCGGCGTCGATCTGGGTGCGGTCGATGCGCTGCACCGCCGCATCCTCGCCGCACGAGACGCGGGGCTCGGCGTGCTGCTGGTCTCGAGCGAACTGTCCGAGATCATGGCGCTCTCGGACCGCATCGTGGTGCTCGCGGGCGGACGGATCGTGCACGAGACCACGCCTGCCAGCACGGATGAGCGCACGCTCGGGCTGTGGATGACCGGTCGCGCGCAGTCGCCGCTCGACTCCGAGTTGCCCGTGACACCGCCCGCTGGTACCGGCCACACGCCGCACGATGGAGCCCCCCGCGCATGAGCACGCCGCTGCCGCCGCAGCAGCAGCCCTCGGGCGCACGCGACGTCGCGCCGCCTGCCGTGCTCCCGCTCACCGCACTCGCGCCCTTGGTCGCGGTGTTGCTGGCGTTGGTCGCGGGCGGCGTGTTGATCGCGGCCGTGGGCCAGTCGCCGATCGAGGTGTATGCGCTGCTGGTGAAACAGGCGCTGGGCACCGGATACGGCATCGGCCAGACGTTGTTCAAGAGCACGCCCCTGCTGTTCGCCGGACTCGCGGTCGCACTGGCGTTCCGCGCCGGACTGTTCAACGTGGGAGTGGAAGGCCAGATGTACCTGGGCGGCTTCGCCGCAGCACTCGTCGGCGCGTATGTCCGCCTGCCCGGGCCGCTGCTGCTGCTCGCCGCCATGCTCGCGGCCGCACTCGCGGGCGCGGCGTGGGGTGCGATCCCGGGAGTCTTGAAGGCGCGCTTCGGCGCGCACGAGGTGATCAACACGATCATGCTCAACTTCATCGCGTTCGCGCTGGTGTCGTGGTGGGGGCGCGCGTTGTTCGTCCCCGCCACGGTGCGCACGCGCGAGATCGCACCCGCGGCATGGGTGCCGCGTCTGGACGTGCTCTGGCCCGCGCTCAGGGGCTCGCCCGCCAACCTCACGCTGGTGCTCGGAGTCGTGCTCGCGATAGCACTCGGTGTCTACCTGTTCCGTACGCGCGCCGGTTACGAGACACGCGTCCTGGGGCTGAACCCCGGAGCCGCCGAATACGCCGGCGTGCGCACCGGACTCGCACAGGTGCAGACGTTCGCGCTTTCGGGGGCGCTCGCGGGGCTCGGCGGCACCAGCTTCGTGCTGGGCTACAAGCATTGGTTCGAGCTCGACTTCACCGCCGGCGCCGGCTTCATGGGCATCGCGGTCGCGTTGCTCGGCCGCAATCATCCGCTCGGTGTGATCATCGCCGCGCTGTTTTTTGGTGGTTTGGCCTACGGCGGTCTGGTCGTGAATCAGCGCGTCCCGAGTGATCTCGTGAACGTGCTGCGCGCGCTTGTGATCCTGTTCGCCATCAGCTCGCACGCTTTGTTCGAGCGCTGGGCGCGCCGGAAAGGGCTGTGATGTTCCCCGCACGGCGGACCGCATGAACGCGCTCGCGTTCCTGTTGTTCGCCGCCGCCACGCTGCGCATCACCGTGCCCTACGCACTCGCCGCGATGGGCAGTTCATTGAGCGAGCGCGGCGGCGTGGTGTGCCTGGCGCTCGAGGGCATCATGCTGCACGGCGCACTCGCCTATGTGCTGGGGGCCTGGTACCTGCACGATCCGTGGCTGGGGCTGCTGTGCGCCGTGCTCGCCGGCACCGCCACGGCCGCGCTGCACGCGCTCGTCACGGTGACGTTCCGCGCCGACCAGATCACCTCGGGCATCGGCTTGAACCTGCTGGCCGCGGGACTGACGCGCTTCGTGCTGGTGACCGTGTTCCACTCGTCCAGCAACTCGCCGCGCGTCGTGGGACTGCCCGACCTGCCGGTCGGCGCGCTGGTGCACGTGCCCGCCCTGGGTCCGTTGCTCGCCACACCGCTGGTACCGCTCACGCTGCTGTTGGTGCCGTTCGCGAGCTGGCTGGTGTTCCGCACGCCGTTCGGGCTGCGCCTGCGCGCCACCGGGGAACTGCCCGCGGCGAGCGCGGCCGTCGGCCTGTCGGTCGCGAAACTGCGCTATGGCGGTGTGCTGTTGTGCGGCGCCTTCGCGGGCCTCGCGGGCGCGTGGCTCGCCAGTGAGCAGCACTCGTTCACCGACGGCATGACGGGTGGGCGCGGCTACATCGCGATCGCGGCGATGATCGTGGGCAAGTGGCATCCGGCGGGTGCGGCCGCCGCCTGCCTGCTGTTCGGTGCGACCGAGGCCGCCCAGATCGCCCTTCAGGGCAGCGGTTTCCCGAGCCCGCTGCTGCAAGCACTGCCCTATGCGGTGACCATGCTCGCGCTCGCCGGTTTCATCGGCCGTGCGACGCCACCCAAGTCGCTCGGCACACCGTTCGACCCCGAGAACGCCTGAGTCGCGCCCGCCCGCCGCGCTGCGCTACATTGCGCGCATGAGCATGCTCCCCGACATCCCGACCGCCGATCTCGACGCGCGCGTCGCCGACGCCGTCGCCGCCATCCGCAAGCGCAGCACGCTCATCCCGCGCGTCGGTCTCACGCTCGGCTCGGGGCTCGGTGGCGTCGTCGATGCCATCCCCGGCGCCGAGATGTTCCACACCCGCGACCTGCCACACTGGCCCGCGTCCACCGTGAGTGGCCATGCCGGGCGATTGGCACTCGGAACGTGGCGCGGCGTCGCGGTGGCCGCGCTCTCGGGCCGCAGCCATCGCTACGAGGGCTACATGCTCGACAAGGTGACATTCGCGGTGCGCGTCATGCATGAGCTCGGCTGCCGCGTCATGTTGTTCACCAACGCCGTGGGTGCGATCAACCCGGAGCTGCGCCCGGCGGAACTCATGCTGGCGACCGGCCACCTGAACTTCATCTCCAAGCGCAACCTGCTCACGCCCGCCGAGCTGCGCGAACGCCAGTGGGGCCGCAAAGTCGGGAACCCGTATTCGCCGCGTGTGCGCGCCGAGCTGCTCACCGCCGCGCTCGACGCCGGCGTGAAGCTGCACCAAGGCGTGCTCATGGGCGGGCACGGACCGACTTATGAGACTGCATCAGAAGTGCGCATGGCGGCGAGACTGGGCGCCGACGTCGCGTGTATGAGCACGGTGCACGAGGTGACGCTGGCCGCGCAGCTCGGCTGTGAGACGGCGAGCCTGTCGTGCATCACCAACCGGGCCACGGGACTCTCGGCCACGCCGCTGACGCACCACGAGGTCACACAGGTGGCCGACCAGGTGGCGGTGCGGCTGCGCGCCGTGCTGGAGCGGTTCCTGGACCACGAAGCTGCCGTGACCGGGGCCAGGTCCGCCTGACGCATTCCGTGACATCTACCTGAC
>JANNWR010000347.1:0-2396 GCA_031408715.1 bacterium | reverse complement strand
CGAGCGACGGGCTCCACAGGTTGTCGTTCAACAACTGCCGGCCGCGGCCACTGAAGCCCGTGAGCACGAAGATCACCGGGTAGTGCCGGGTCGGCGATGCGTCGTACGACGGCGGCAGCCACACGGGTACACGGCGCTCGTGCGGGTCCCCCAGCGGGTTGCCGCGCAATACGTTGCTCGTGAAACGTGTGATCTCGACTCTGCCGTGTTGCACGCGCACCTCCTAGTGGACGCCTCCGGATCCGAACGTGGCGATCCCGCTCGCGGGCGCACGCCGCATAGCGAGTCGCTGATCGAGCGAGACCGCGACAGTGTCGCGCCGCCAGTCCGGCAGGATCATCTTGAGTCGCTCCAGTTCGCGTGCCGCTGGCTCATCGAGCCGCGCATCCACCAGTCCGTTCACGAGGTCGCGCCGTGCGAGCCAGTCCTCCGGCTTCAGGTCGGCGGCGACCTTCGTCTCGAGCAGCGCGTACTTGCTGTTCACACGCTGCAGCAGCAGCCCCAGCATGGCGTGCGCTTCGGGATAGCCCATGCCGGCGCGAACTGCTTCCACCAACTCGCGCCGGGCCTTCAATGTGTCTCCGTCGATCAGCGAGCCGCGCGCTTTGCGCAACCAGACGATGCGCGCGGTGCTGTCGTCGTGCGCGCCCCATTCGCGCCACGAACGCTCGGCGAGCTCGCGTTGGCCGCTCCAGAGCGCGGCCCAGCCGAGCCAGTACCAATGATCCAGACGTTCGCCGCCGGACTCCAACCCGCGGCGGAACGCCCAGATCGCACCCGCGGGCCGGTCGAGCAGTAACAGGTCGCTGCCGACCTGGAAGAACGGATCGTTCGTCTTGCCATACAGCGCTTCGAACTCGACGCCATTCCAGAACAGGAACCGGCACGGCTGACGTGCTGCGGTGCTGTCGCTGAAAGCCGAGTAGAAGTGCGACTCGAGCGAGTCATCCTTGTACAGATGCCGCACGGACGGGCCGTTGCCCATCTGGAATCCGGCCCATGGCGGCAGCGTGGCGAAGAACAGCCGCGAGCCTGTGGCGAGCTTCGGTATCACCTTGCCGAGCGAAACACGCATGTCGCGTGACAAACCGGCGGCGCGCTCCAGGTAGAACGGCGTGAAGTGCCCGGTGCCGATCCACGGATCGTCGACCACGGCGAATGCCGGTGAGCCCACGCCCGCGGCGTGCGCCCACAGCAGCACGCCCGCAAGGGCGATCCACGTCCAGCGCGCGATGCGGCGGGCGGCAAGTGTCATGAGCACGGCTGCGCCGACCGCCGCGGTGGTGAAGTAGTAACTGCTCCAGAAATATGCCACCGGCCACACAGGCAGCGTGAACAGCACCAGCCAGCCGAGCGCGAACAGCATGGTTGCGCCGGCACCGGGCGGCGGCGTCTCGCCATCTGCCGCAACGTCTTCAGCACGGTCGGGCAGGAACAACGCGACCGCGGCCAGCAGCGCGAACGCCAGCACCGAGGGCCGCGCGTCGGCCCACGACTTGAGCCAACCGGCCGCGTGTTCGATGCCCGCGAGCGTCTGCAGCAGGTGCGCGAACGCCGCGGCAAGAGCACCGGGCTGGAACACGAGCGGCGTGGTGCTGGCGGAGGTCTGGCGCAACCACGCCTCGCCCGCGGCCCAAGGGGCCAGAGCGAGTGCGAACGGCAGGACGCGCACGAGGGCACGGCGCGCGGGCACTCGATCGATGAGCACGCTCCATAGCAGCAGCACGCCCGGCAACGGCAGCGCGGACTCCTTGCACAGCGTGGCTGCGGCGTAGGCGAGCACCGCGAACGCCGTGCGGCCGCCCCGGTAGAGCGCCAGCGAACCCAGTACGCCGAGCAACGCCAGCAGGTCCTGTGAGCACGACACCCACGCCAGGTTCACGAACTGGAGCGGCAGCAGCGCGAACAGCAGCAGGCCCGCCAGCGCGGCGGCTGCGACCACGCGCTCGCGCGCCGGGGCGAACACGCCCAAGAGGTCGGCGAGCAGCACCAGTACGCCTGCGAACACGGCGAACTGTGCGACTTGGAACAGCAGCGGCTCGCCGCCGGTCAACAGGCCGACGACGCCGAACCAGACCTCGCGCGACAGCGGCCGGAAGTAGTTCCCGAGCCCGGCCGGGTGCAGGATCGACTCCAGCCAGCCGTGGCGACGGACGGCCTCCAGGAACAGGTAGTCGTCGTTGATGAAGTCGGTGCGCAGGGCCCCGGAGTAAAGCGCGGCCAGCCCGGCGAGGAACAGGGCGGGAGCGTGCCAAGCGGTGCGGAGTCTCGAGAGGTTCACGCCCGCAATCTAGTGCCTTCGCGCGTTTTCGGCACGCCGGCGGGGCCGGGAAGCCCGAGTCAGGGGCAGCCGTCGGGCCGTCACGATCCCGAATGACCTGTTCCGGTCGGTATCG
>JANNWR010000346.1:0-23077 GCA_031408715.1 bacterium | reverse complement strand
CCGGTTGCGGCTTCACGCCAACACGCTTGCGACCCCATCGGGTGCGCGGCGCGGTGCGGTGCGGGTGCTTGCATTCGCGGGCCGTGCGTGTCGATCACCTTCAGGGTGCCTGTGGAGAAAGGGCGGCAAGGGGCTCCATGGGGCCAACGCTCTGTGACACGGTGGGGTTCGCATAGTCCTTAGGAGGAGCGACCGTGGTCGTAGTCAGCTATTCGGGCAAAGAGATCAACGCCAAACTCGTGTATTACGGTGCCGGCCTGTGCGGCAAGACGACCAACCTCGAAGCCATTTACGAGGCGGTCCCCGAAACGAGCCGCGGCAAGATGGTCAGCATGAAGACCCAGTCCGACCGGACGCTGTTCTTCGATCTGCTCCCCCTCGATCTCGGTGAGATCATGGGGTTCAAGACGCGCTTCCTGCTTTATACGGTCCCCGGCCAGGTGTTCTACAACGCCACCCGCAAGCTGGTGCTGAAGGGCGCTGACGCAATCGTGTTCGTGGCCGACTCCGAAGTCGGCAAGATGGAGGAGAACAAGGAGTCCCTCCAGAACCTGCGCACGAACCTCGCCGAGTACGGGCTCACGCTCGACTCGATCCCGTGGGTCATCCAGTACAACAAGCGCGACCTGCCGAACGTCTATACGGTCGACGAGCTGAACGCCGAACTCAACCCGATGAAGGTCCCGAGCTTCGAAGCGGTCGCGAGCGAGGGCAAGGGCGTGTTCGAGACGTTCCGTGGCGTCTCGCATCTGTTGATGGAGAAAGTCACCAAGGACCTGCGCCGCTCGCCGAGCACGCCGGCACGTCCGACGCCGGTCGCCGCCGAGGCGATCGCGCCGCCTGCCTCCATGGTCATGCCGCGCACGTTCACACCTTCGGTCCCAGCAGTCGCTCCGGTGCAGGCCATCCGGCAGGAGGCGCAGGCCACACCCGCGCCCGTCGCCGCAGGCGATACGAGTCGTTACGATTACGGTGAGGAGATCGACCTGCCGTCGCCGTCGCGTGAAGTCACGCGGCCTGCGCCGGCCGTCACGCCCGAGCCGGTCACCACGTCCGCGTCGGTTCACGAGGCCATGCGCAGCGTGCAACTGCCGCGGCCGTCGGGGACCATGCCCCGGCCCGCATTCTCGCTGGCGCCAACGGAGCCCTCGCCGGTCCAGATGCCGACGATGACGGCCACGACTCCGAGCATCCCCAGCACCCTGGTTCCGGCCGGCACGCCGGTCCAGGCCGCGAGCGCGGTCCAGCAGATCGTCGTGCCGGTGAAGCTCCCGCCGGGAGGCAGCTACGAGATCGTCATCAAGCTCCAACTCGACACGAACGGCTAGAAACCATTCACGAGCGCCGGGCGGGGGTACAGCCCCTGTGAACTCCCCATGGACCCGAGCGGTTCCCCACGTCAGCCGTTGACAGGGGCCGTCCGGGTCCATAGCTTTGACGTCGAGGAGGTTCCACCATGATCCGACGCCGTGCTTCGATGATCCCCGCTCTGGCCGTCTGCATCACCGTGTTCGTGTGTTCCTCCGCGCGTGCGGGCATGCTGTCCGAATCCGGTTTCGCGCCGCGCGTGCCGGTCTCGGCATTCGCGAGCCCGGGCCTGCTCGGTCTCGACATGTCGCGCTTCCACGTCATGAACACCGTGTCGTTCGGCACGGGCGGGAACGGCCGGTCGAGCGCGCTCAATGTGACCAGCCTGTCGTATCAGTTCCGCGCGCCCCTCACCATGAGCGTCAGCGTCGGCAATACATTCGGCACGCGCTTCAGCAACGACCCGTCGGCGCGCGGAGCCTCGAGCAGCTTCTTCCTCGAGGGCTTCGATCTGGCCTGGCAGCCGAACAAGAACTCGATCCTCCGCATCGAGATGCACGACGTGCGTTCACCGTTGCAGTACGGCCGCTCGGGTTACGGCCGTGGTTTCGGCACCGTCGACCCGTTCTCCGCCGGCTACTGACCCAGCGCTTGGCCGCCCCGGGAGTGTCGTCGCGACTGTCCGCCGCGTTCGCTGCGCGTGCGGGGTCCACGGGCTTGATCCCGTTCCTCACCGCGGGCTACCCCTCGCTTGAAGTCTCGCTCGAGTTGCTGCATGCGTTCGAACGCGCGGGCGCCATGGCGATCGAAGTCGGCGTGCCGTTCTCGGACCCCATCGCCGACGGACCCGATATCCAACGCGCCTCCGAGTGGGCCTTGCGCCGCGGAACGGGCGTGTACGACGTGCTCGACCTGGTCGAGCGTTTCCGGCGCGACTCCGAGCTGCCCGTCATCGTGATGACCTATGCCAACCCGGTCGTGCGCGTCGGTGCGCGCGAGTTCGCGCAGCGCGCCAAGGCGAGCGGCGTCGACGGCGTGATCCTGTCCGACCTGCCACCCGATGAGCTGCCGGACACCTGGGCGGCCATGGACGAAGCCGGGCTCGACACCGTGCTGCTCGTGGCTCCGACGACCAGCGAAGCGCGGCTGCCCGGCCTGCTCGCGCGCTGCAGCGGCTTCGTCTACTGCCTGGCGCGTACCGGTGTCACGGGACAAGCGGGCGGCTACGCGGGTGCGCTCGACGAACGGCTGGCCGCGCTTCGGGCGCATTCCAAGCTGCCGATCGCGGTCGGCTTCGGCATCTCGACCGCCGCGGATGCCGCCGCACTGCGCGGGCGAGTCGATGCGACGATCGTGGGTGCGGCATTCATGCGGCTCGTGCATCAGGACCCCGAGCACGATGTCGCCGCACGTGCCGGGGCGCTCGCGATGGAGCTGGTCGCCGCGCTGCGCTGAGTCGCCCTGATCGGGCCGCAGCCATGCGAAAGGTTGTGCTGCGAAGATTGTTGGCGCCCCCGACCGGGTCCCGTCCCGCTCGGGGGCGTCGCGCTCTCAGAAGGCGAGCTTGAGCCGGTGCCGGCGGTGGTTCGGGATGCGCGGCGTGCGCACCTCGCCGCGGTAGTACGCCGCCCAGGGCTCCGGCAGCTCCACCCGCCACGGGAACAGCCGCCTCTCGAGTAGCTCCGCCACCGGTACCGGATGGCTCCGGATGCCCAGGCGCATCGCCGGCGTGCCGCCGCCGTGGCGCTCGGAGAACGGTTTCGTGTAGTTGCGCCAGACGATCAGCCACGCCGAGCGGAGCACCACGGCGAGCTGCAGCTTGGCGAACGCGATGGTCTCGCGCTTGAAGCACGCCAGGTTCTGCGTCAGCAACAGGTCCATCAGGTTGACGGGGAACTGCGGGTTGGCCGGTGTGCGGGCGTCGAGGCTGCTGGTCGCGCGGTGCTCGATGTCGTAGCCCTCGCGCCGCAGCCGGGCCAGGGCGCGCGGGTAGTCGGTGTGCTCGTCGGACTGGACAAGCAGCGCCTGCGGCTCGGGAGCGGCGAGCTTCAGGGCGGCGTGGATGCCCCACTCGATGCCGCGCGGGTCGGGCCGGCCGTCCGCGGCCTCGAGCCGCTGCCGGCGGCGCTTCTGCTGCACGGTCATGCGCCCCTTGCGGCGCAGCGCGGTGTGCGTGAACGCATAGGTGAAGTGCGACGTGCTTCCGACGACGAGGTTCAGGTGGCAGGGGTGGTACTGGCTGTAGGCGAAGCGCTCGTAGCCGTCGATGACGACGGGCTCCTCAATGGGGCCGGCCGGCCGGTTGTCGTGCAGCCACAGCAGGGCGTGCCGTCCGATGCGTGCGGCATGGCGCATGACCGTGGTCGGGTCGCAGCGCGCCTCGCGGGCGATCTGACGGTAACCGGAGCACGCCAGCAGCCGGTGGGCGACGGGCACGAGGACGTCGGGACGCTTCAGCCAGTAGGTCGTGCTGAAGCTCTGCGCGCTGAAGGTGTGCTTGCAGTGGGCACAGCGGAACCGCGGGATACGGTGCGGGGCGGCGTCCCGGACGAACGAGCCGTGCCGCGTCCAGCGCCAGGGCTTGCGGGAACGGTGGGAGGGGCAATCCCTTCGCGGACAGTGCGGGGGCGCGAAGGGGGCGCAGAGCGTCGGCATGCTGCTCGGACGATGCAGCCGGCGTGCCGACTACAATCTTCGCAGCACAACCCATGCGAAAGCCCCCGGGACCCGGTCGGCCCCGAGGGCTTCTTCCTTGAGCCGCGGCTCAGACGCTCAGCGCCTGATCCACCACAGCAGGTCCAGGAGGACCATCACCAGTCCGACGTCCACGGCCACCTCCGATGTCCAGAGGGCCCGTTGCGGTCTCCCGCGAACGGGGTCAACCGAGTCGTACGGCCGCTCGTGGGTTGGCAGCGCGAGCGGGGAAGGCGGCATCCTGTCGCCTCATCCAATCGTATCGGCCGCACCATTCCCGGACTTGAGCCCAACCCGGATCGCTCGCGAGGGGGCGTATCCACGGGCGAGCTGCTTGAGCACCACGACCGTGAGGTCGTCCAGCGGGCCATCGGCCCAGGCGCGCACCGCGCTCATCAGTTCCTCGACCAGATCCGCCGCCCGGCGATGGGCATGGCGGTCGATGACCTGCCAGACCTGCTCGTCGCCGAACGGCACGCCGGCGCGGCTGGCCTCGGTCAGGCCGTCGGTGTAGACCACGAGCACATCGCCCGGTTCGAGCGTCACGTCGCACATCGGGTAGGAGGAACCGGCCCGCACGCCCAGCAGCAGGCCGCCTTCGGTCAGCTCGGCGTGGCGGCCGTCCCGCTTGCGCAGCAGTGGCGGAGTGAGCCCGGCATTCGCGAAGCGGACCGTGCCCGCGGCGGCATCGACGCGTGCGCACAGCAGACCCATGAAGTGCTCGGGTTGGTCCAGGGCCACGAGATCGCGATTCATGGCCTCGAGCAGTTCGCCCGGGTGACGCGCGCGCCGCACTTCGTCGCGGAAGCGCGCCTGCACGCCGGCCAGGACGATCGCAGCCGGCACGCCATGGCCCGCGGCGTCACCCACCGCGAGCGTGAACTCGCGCCCGCCGGTCTCGACAAAGTCGTAGTAGTCGCCGTTCACCGCCTCGGTCGCGAGTGTGGCGGCGGCGCAGTCGAGCGACGGGAACACCGGTGTACGCCGTGGCAGCCGCCGAGCCTGCACATCGTGTGCGGTGCGCATCTCCTTGGCCAGCGCCCCGTGACCGCGCGCGTCGCGCTTCAGCAACAGGTTCTCGAGCGCGACCGCCAGCACCTGCGCGAGCCGTTCCAGTGCTCGCGCTTCCTCGCGGGACAGCCACGCACCCGCGAAGCGCGATCCGAGCGCCAACGCGACGTGTGCATCGACCGGCAGCAGCCAGCGCGTGCCGTGCTGTTCGAGTGTGTCGCGATCCTCGTGCGACAGCCGCAGGTCTGCTGGTTCCTGCGGACCGCGCGCGTGACGGAGCTCGTCGATGGCCGCGGCGGACCACTCCCGCCGTGCCCATTCGTCCGGCGCCGGCTGGAGCGCACGTGGCCCATCGAGCCGGATCACCCTGCAACCGGCGAGGCGGAGCGCAGTCGTGATGGTGGCACAGGCACTCGCCAGCAGCGCGTCCTCATCCGCGCTCTCCGGCCGCCAGTCGTCGAGCGCGTCCTCGCCCGCGATCGGTACGATGCGCTTGCCTGCGGTCACCAGCCAGCCGCTCGCGGGACCGGCCAGGGCCGACAACAGGGCGGCGAGTGCCAGCGCGGCCCCGGCCACACCGCGACCGAACGCCGGCCACCACGACGACGCCAGCCATTCCCCAGCGGCATACAGCACCGCGGCGCCGAGCAGCGCGACCAGCGCACGCATGACGGCGCGCAGAGCGACGCGCGAGTCGAAGACGTTGTGCACCGCCATCGCCCAAGCGAAGGACATCGGTACGAGCAGCGTGAACGCCACCGCCCAGCGCTCGCCCGGAAGCACCCGCGCGTGCGAGAGGTTGTGCAGCCCGATCAGCAGTGCGAACGGCAGTGCGCCGAGCAGCGTGCCGAAGAACGCCACTCGCAGCCGGCGGCGCGCGTCATTGCTGTCGGCGCGCCCGAACGCCCAAGCGAACAGTACCAGTCCGCCCAGCACGCCGGCCGCTTGCACGACGCCGGCTGCGAGCGTGAGTACGGGGACCAACGCCTGCGTCCGCGCGCCGCCCGCCAGGGATTCGAGCAGTACGCCGGTGAAGCAAGCCACCAGCACCGTGGCGGACGCGTAGCAACCCAGCACCCAGACTCGTGCCCGCGGCCGTGCAGACTCCGGGAACAGTGCGAAGAAGTGGCTGAACAACGGCCCCATGAACAACTGCGCGAGCGTGGACAGGAACTGGTAAGCCGCGACCGCGGCGCGCGCACTCAGGTGCGGGGGCGGGGCGAGCATGACCGTGAATGCCAGGCACAGCAGGTAGAATGTACGTGTCAACCGGTCGCGACGTTCACGCCACACCCAGCCACCCAGCAACAGGAACGCGGCGGCGACCGTGAACAGCACGGTGTTGTACCGACGTTCCGACTCGGGTTGTCCAAGCGGTGCCAGCCACACCGCGCTGCGCTGCCCCGCGCGCTCACGGATGACCACCATGGGTTGCCCCGGGATGGCAGCGGCCGGGATGCTCGGAGCCAGGACATCGTCGCGTGCGTTGGCGGCGGCGTTCAGGAGCAGGTCGCCGGGAAGCACGCCCGCCATGGCACCGGGACCGCCCGAATCGACCGATTCGACGCGGCCGTCGGGGCGGAGCGAGAGTCCCGTGTAGCCGTGCTGGGGCAAGCTGAGAGCAGAGGCGAGCAGCACCGAGGCCGCGGGCAGGAGCAGCCAGCGGAGCGGCACTACGGGGGCGTGTCGGTCCATTTGGTTACCCCCAAGGGAGAACGAAGCGGAAGTTCCCAGCCCGGGCTGCCCCCCGTCAAGCGCGGAATGCAACGTGGACGGCGTGACGTGGCGAGGCTATTGTCGTTCAAGTCGTTCGCCCGCCATGCCGATACGCATAATGATCCGTGCGGCTGGGAGGTCGACTGCCGCGCGATCGCACACGCCGCAACCCGAGTGGCACTCTGTGCCGCCGACCGTGTGCCACAGGGTACACAGGGGTAGAGGAGCGGAGGTCCGTCCTATCATGCTGGTCCTAACAAGGAAGTTAGGAGAGAACATCCGGATCGGTGATGCGGTGAAGATCACCGTGCTCGAGGTGCGCTCAGGTCAGGTGAAGCTCGGAATCGAGGCACCGCCCGAGGTGAAGGTGCACCGCGAGGAGATCTACGCGCGCATCCAGGAAGAGAACCGGAAGGCGGCCGCAGCGCGGCCGGCGACCGGGACCGATCCCGGCAAGACGTGACGGTCCAACGGCGCGATGCCCATCTGCGCCCGCGCAGGCCGACTGAGGAACCATGAACCCTCGACGCAAACGCAGTTCCGTGAAGCTTCAGAGCTCGGACGGCACCAAGATCGAGGCGATCGTCCCGAGTTCGTCTGGCGGCGTGGTGCGTCTGGGGCGCGTGGCCGAGGCCCGTCGGCGCATCGCTTCCGGCTGGTACGACCGCGCCGAAGTCCGCGATCGCTTGGTCGAAGTCATGCTCGTGGAGATCCGAGAGCGCTGAGGCGTCGTGTCACACACAAGTGTTCCCGGAGCCGCTGGGGATTCCCCCCGGCGGCTTCTGGCTTTCGGGTACCGCGCCGCTCCGATATGCTGCGGCTGCGTCCGTTGCCGCGTGCGGCGGGCGAAGCGAGCGTCACCTGCCGGATCGACGGACCCCGTCGCAGATCGGGCCCGACTCGCGTCTCGGTCGAGTCCCGGTTCTCGCCCGGGCCCCACGCCAGAGGATGGCCATGCCGACCCGTTCGCGGCAACGAAGTGCCGCTTTCCCGATCGATAGTGCTTTCCGTGTGCTCATGGATGACGCGGAGGCGGGTGTGCTGGTGCTCGACCCCAAGCGCAGGGTCGAGTCCGCGAACGCCGCGGCACTCAAGCTGCTCGGCGTCTCTCTCGAGCGCGCTCGCGGGGCCGAGGCCTCGATGCTGTTGCGCACGGTCGTGGCCGGCGACGACCTGGCGCGCGACGCGTTCGCCAGCGCTGCGTTGGAGCGCGAGGCGGTGCTGCACACCCCGGGTGCCGGGGACGTGCCCGTGCTGCTCATCGCCCATCGGTTCGGCCGGCCCGCATGGGTGCTCGTCACGCTGCACGACCTCACGAGCATGCGGCGCATGCAGCAGGAACTTCGCCGCAATGAACGCCTCGCCACCCTGGGGCAGCTGTCGGCGGGAGTGGCGCACGAGATCCGCAACCCGCTCGCGGGCATCGGCACCAGCGCCCAGGTGCTGCTCAAGCGTTTCGATGCGGGCGACGACCGCGCGCGGTTCGTGCAGGTCATCCTCGACGAGGTCGCCCGCCTCGATCGCATCGTCACCAGCCTGCTCCAGTACGCGCGCCCGCGGCAGCCCGAGCTGCATGCGGTGCGGCTCGCCGACTGCGTGCAGCGTGTCGTCGGGATGTCGCTCGAGAACGCCCAGCGCAACGGTGTGAGGGTCGAGTCCGAGGTGGCGCCACGCCTGAACGCGGTCTACATTGACTCGGACCTCGTGCACCAGGTGCTCTTGAATGTCACACTCAATGCGCTGCAGGCCATGCCGGCCGGGGGCACGCTGCGCTACGAAGTGCGCCACATCCGGCGCCGACGGCCGCCACGCGGACCGGGGCGGCGCACCGACGATCGTCGTCGCAGCGACGACCGCCGCAAAGCGGAGAACCGCAAAGTCTCGCCATGGATCGAGATCCAGCAGGTGCGCGTGATCGATACCGGGGTCGGCATCCCGCGCGGCACGCTCGCCAAGTTGTTCGACCCGTTCTTCACCACCAAGGCTTCGGGTACGGGCCTGGGGCTCAGCATCTCGCAGACCATCATGCAGGAACACGGCGGTTCGATCGCGGTCGACAGCAAAGAGGGCCGCGGCACGACCGTCCTCCTCAACTTCCCGTTGGAGAAGCGAAATGGCGAAAGGCGACAGCTCGACCCGCGCTCAGTCGAAAGGCACGCTGCTCGTCGTCGATGACGAGCGCGCACTGCGCTTCAGCATCGGCGAATGGGCCCGTGACGAAGGCTATGCACCGCTCGAGGCCGCGACCGGCCGCGAGGCGATCGAGGCCGTGCGCGAGCGCGGCGTCGACGCGGTGGTACTCGACCTGCGCTTGGGCGACGAGGACGGCCTGCGCGTGCTCAAGGAGCTGCGCGACCTCGACCCGTCGCTGCCGGTGGTCATGCTCACCGGTCACGGCACGGTCGAGCAGGCGGTGCGCGCCATCCAGTTGGGCGCCTACGACTTCATGCTCAAGCCGCCAGACCTGGACCACCTCGGTGTGGTGCTCGACCGTGCGCTCGAGCACGCCCGCCTGCGCCAGGAAGTCACGCTGCTGCGTGAGACCGCCAAGGGCAATCTCACCATCGTCGGCGATTCCGACGGGCTGAAGGCGGCGCTCGGTCGTCTGGAGCGCGCCGCCAAGGCCAGTTCCTCGACCGTGCTCATCCATGGCGAGACCGGTTCCGGCAAGGAACTCATGGCCCGCTACCTGCATGAGCACAGCGCGCGCGCCGGCGGTCCGTTCATCGAACTCAACTGCAGTGCGATCCCCGAGCAGTTGCTCGAGAGCGAGCTGTACGGCCATGAACGCGGCGCGTTCACCGACGCCAAACGATTCCGCAAGGGCCTGTTCGAACTTGCCGACCACGGGACGCTGTTCCTGGACGAGATCGGGGAGATGGCGCCGCAACTGCAGGCCAAACTGTTGCGCGTGCTCGAGACGCGTACATTCCGGCGCGTCGGCGGAGCCGTCGACATCACGGTCGACGTGCGTGTGGTCGCGGCCACCCATCGGGATCTGCAGAAGTTGGTCGCGGAGGGGCGATTCCGCGAGGACCTGTATTTCCGCCTGAACGTGGTGCCCGTGCTGGTGCCCGCGCTGCGCGACCGCGTCAGCGACATCCAGCCGCTGGCGGAACACTTCATCGCTCGTTTCTGCCGCGAGCTTGGCCGCCCGACCGCGCGCCTGCATCCGGCCGCGCTCGATCGCATGCAAGCCTATCGCTGGCCCGGCAATGTGCGCGAGCTGCGCAACATCATCGAGCGCGTCGTGCTGCTCGAAGCCGAGGACGAGATCCGTGCCGAGCACCTGCCCTCCGAACTGACGCATGCCGCGACGATGGTCGGAGGCGTCGTGGTGGCCGGGGAGCCGTTCCCGGCCGGCGTCGTCCGTCCGCTCGCCGATATCGAGAAGCTGGCCATCGAGCACGCGCTCAAGGTCTGCGATGGGAACAAGACCAAGGCGGCGACATTGCTCGGGATCGCCCGGCAGACGCTCAGAACGAAGCTCAAGGAATATGCCATCGGTGACGATGGTGAGGATGCCGACCCGGCCTGAGTGCCGGTCAAGAATCCATCGCCCGCTGTCCCCTGGCGGTGCGGAGTTGAGCGGCCGGGCGCCCCAAGCGCCCGGCCGTTCGCGTCAGCCGGCGGGATGCACGCGCAGCGGGCGGATTCCCCCAGCTCGACCCACGCGATCCGCCCACCAACGCTAAGTCCTTGCGTCCATGGTCGCTGGCCTTGGGCCTTCGAGTGATTCCGGCCCTTCCCAAGGCCCCCCGGGGGCCGCCTCCGGTACTCCTTTCCGATTCAGCCGCCATCGTGGCATGGCTGGTGCAAAAAGCAGCGGTGAACCGAACCACGCCACCCGTGACCGGAGCCGCTGATGCCCCACATCCTGATTGTCGAAGACGAACCGACGACGTCCTGGGCCCTCGCCGAGGGACTTTCGGACGACGGTTACACGATCGACACCTTCCGCACCGGGGAGGAAGCGATCGCGTGGCTGCGCGGACACCGCAGCGACCTCGTCATCACCGACTTCCGTCTGCCCGGCCTGTCCGGTCTGGAACTGGCGCAGAAGCTGTCGCGTGGACGCAGCGCGCAGCCGGTGATCGTGGTCACGGCGTACGGCTCTCCCGAGACGGTGCGCGAGTTGGTGCGCGCGGGTGTGGCCGAGGTGTTCCCCAAGCCGTTTCACGTCGACGAGCTGCGCCGCGCGGTGCGCCGCGCGCTGGCGTCCAAGCCGGAGCGCCGTCGCTCCACGCTGCGGAAGGCCGCATGAGTGCACGACTGCCGGTGCGCGTGCGCCAACTGCCGGAGCGCGTCCGCATGGCGGCCGCGATCGAGGCATTGCCGGAGACGGACCGCCTGGTGCTGACGCTGTGTCTGCTCGAGGGGCTGTCGCCGCTCGAGGCCTCGGGTGCGCTTCAGACCAGCGTGGCCGACATCGAGCAGCGCCTGTCGGCCGCCATGGAATCGCTGACTCTGGAGATGAGCGTTCGTTCGACGCTGCGGAGGGCTGCATGAAGCCGTTCATCCCTGTCACCCCGCTCAGCGATCCGCGCCGGCCGATGCCCTCGCACCCGACGTCGCGTCTGGTGGAGGCCGCGGCCGCGGTGGAGTCGTTGACGGCCGAACAGCGCCGGTTGCAGCGCCTCGGGCTCGAGTGGCCGCAGGCGCGTGCGGCCCACCAGCTGCGCTACTGGAAGTTCGTGCGCGCCATGTGCACCATCGCCGCGGAGGCCGCGTGAGCAAGCGGCCGGCATCCAAGTCGCAGACCATGAAGCTGGTGAAGTCGTCCACGCCCGCGTCGGCCGAGTTCGGCGCCGGTCACGCCGCGCAGTTGTCGCGCAGCCGCGTGCGCACGCTTGTCGTCACGAGCGGCAAGGGCGGCGTCGGCAAGAGCAACCTGGCGGCGAACCTGGCTGTCGCACTCGGTGAACGCGGCGCACGCGTCGTGCTGGTCGACGGCGACCTCGCGCAAGCCAGTCTTGACCTGCTGTTGGGCGTCCACCCGCGCTGGGACCTGGGTCACGTGCTCGCGGGTGAGAAGAGCATCGACGAGGTCGTCGTGGCGGGGCCCAAGAACGTCACGCTGGTGCCGGGGGCTTCGGGTGCCCCCGAACTGGCCGAACTCGATGACTATCGCCGTGAGCTGCTGCTGCGCTCGCTCGGGCTCGCCGACGAGAGCGCGGACCTGATGATCGTGGACACGCCGTCGGGTGTCAGTCGCCAGACGCTGGAGCTGTGCCGTTCCGCCCACGATCTGATCGTGGTCGCCACGCCCGAGATGACGTCATTCTCGGACGCCTACGGCCTGGTGAAGACGTTGCAGAAGGAGAGCGCGCTCGTGCGCGCCCCGCGTCTGGTCGTGAACATGGCCACCACGACCGAGGAAGCGGACGAAGCGGCGGACCGCATGCAGTTGTTCGCACGCCACTTCCTGCGACTCGATGTCGATGTGCTCGGCACGGTGCCGTTCGACCAGTCGGTGACTCGCGCCGTTCGCGCGCAGGAGCCGGTGGTCCTCGCGTACCCGCAATCCTCGGCGGCCGCGGCCTACCGCGCGATCGCCGCTCGTCTGTGGAAGCCCGTCCCCTCGGGCCCTGAGTTCACCGCCCGGCAGTCGTCGCACCGCCTCGAAGCCTAGGAGAAGCCCCCATGCCCCGCGCCGCCACGCTCGCCGCTTCCGCCCGTAAGAAAGCAGCCCCCGCACGCCGTCCGGCGCTCAAGGTCGTCCCGGGGCGTCGTCCGGCCGTTCGCGCGTCCGCCGCGGCGTCCGCGCCGAGGCCGGCCGCTCCCGCGCGCGGCGCGGTGCTTGCCGAGCTGAGCTTGGCGAAGCCGTCGGTGACGTACGACAAGAACGACCTGCTCAAGCGCTTCGCACCGTTGGTGCGTCACGTCGTCGAGCGCGTGGCGGCGACGCTGCCGCGCAACGTCGACCACGAGGACCTGTACTCCGCGGGTGTCCTGGGACTTCTGGATGCGCATGCCAAGTTCGACGCGCGCAAGGGTGTGAAGTTCGAGACCTACGCCGTCTGGCGCATCAAGGGTGCGGTCCTGGACCAGCTGCGGGCTCTCGACTGGGCGTCCCGTTCGATGCGGCGCAAGGCGCGCAACCTCGACGGTGTGACGCGAAAGCTCGACCAGAAGCTCGGTCGTGCGGCGTCCGAAGAGGAAGTCGCGCGTGAGCTCAAGATGTCGCGTGAGGACTTCTACCGTCTGCTCGACCACGTGCGCGGCGCCGTGCTGGTGTCGCTCGATGAGACGCGGACGAGTGACGGCGAAGATCAGGGCACGCTGGCGGACCATCTGGCGGACCCCAATGTCGTCGACCTCGAGGCACGTCTCGAAGATGACCAGACGCGCCGACTGCTGCTGCGCACCATCGACCTGCTTCCCGAGCAGGAACGGCTGGTGGTGGCGCTCTACTACTACGAACACCTGACGCTCAAGGAGATCGGCCGCACACTCGGCATCTCGGAGTCTCGCGTCTCGCAGGTCCACACCCGTGCGATGTCGCGGTTGAAGCTGCGGATCCAGAAGGCGGCCACGCGATACGACGAGGCGGCTTGAAGGTGAACCGCGAGGGCACACAGGAAGGGCTGCCGCCAGCGCCGTTCGAACGGCTGCGCGAGCGCCTGCTCGAAGAAGCCGCTCAGCGCGAGCGAGCGGGGGACACGCAGGCTGCAGCGTCGTTGCGTGCGATCGTCGAGGACTGGTGGTCCGAACAGGATATCTGGAACGCCCGGGTGCGAGAAACACTGGGCCTGCATCACGAGATCAACAATGCGCTCGTGGGTGTGCGCGGCAACGCGCAGCTCATGCTCATGAACCCAGCCGGGCTCACTCCCGGCGTGCGTGAACGACTGGAGGTCGTGCTCCGTGAATCCGGCCGAATCCAAGAAGCCACTGTCCGGCTCCGGGACCTCAAGACGGTCCTCGGTAGCCCCGTTCCCCGGCCGCGTGCGGCCTGACGGCATGAGTTCGGCCGCTGGTGCGCAGGGCCCGCGGGAGCGCAAGGGCGACGCGCGCTCGTCGGATCCGGCGCCACGCCTCGGCGACCGCCGGGCGGCATCGGGTTGCCTGTGGGACGCGTGTGAGGCGCTGCTGTCGTCCTACGCCGACGAGTCGGCGCTCGACCGGGCGCTCGATGCTCTGGTCGCGGCGTTCGATTGTGACGGCGTCGCGCTGCATGCGGTGACCTCGGATGGCGGGCTCGAGTTGTTGCGCGAGCGCGGTGCCTGGACGCGCAAGCATGGCGACCTTCGTGAGGCGCTCGGAGTGCCGTTGATGCGCGGCAGCGAACGTGTCGGAGCGCTCGACCTGCTCGCGAAGCCGGCACAACGCTGGCGTCCCGAACAGCTGTCGCTGGTGCGCACGGCTTCGGGCGCTCTGGGTGCCGCACTCGGTGCGCGGCTCGAACTGGAACACCTGCGCGCGCAGCCGGGGCGGGACCCGATCACGGGGCTCTCGGATGCGCGCGGTTTCCATCACCGCCTGGTCGAGGAGATGGGCCGGGCCGAGGAAGACGGCACGCCGCTCGCAGTGGTCACGCTCGATCTGGATCTGTTCGCGGCCATCAACGAGAAGTACGGCAAGGCCACCGGCGACCAAGTGCTGGCGGAGTGCGGCCTCGTATTGCGTCTGGCGTTGCGCGATGGGGACTACATCGCGCGGCTGGCCGGCAACGAGTTCGGCATCGTGCTGCCGGATTGTGATCTGGCGCCCGCTCGCCGGCTCGCCGAACGCCTGCGGCACACGCTCGAGGAACACCGCTTCCCGCGCATCGGCAAGCTCAGCGTGTCGGCGGGCGTGGCCGCTGCGCCGCGCGATGGCATGGATCCCACCGAACTGCTGGGCGCGGCCGAACGCGCGCTCGGTCTGGCGAAGAAGGCGGGCCGTCACCGCACCGCGGCGAGCGGTCCATCACAGGCTCACTGAGACGAGGAACGCTCGATGACCCCCGATCCTGGTTCCGAGAACCCGGCTGCCGCGGGAAACACTCCGCTTCTGGCGCCGTCGCGCGTGCTCGTCGTCGAGGACGACGAGACCGTGGCCGACGTGTTGCGGGAGGTGCTGAGTGAGGAACCGCTCGAGCTGGCGTTCGCCCCATCGGCCGAAGAGGCGATGCGCCTCATCGACGCGGGTTGCCCGGACCTGATCCTCACCGACATCTCTCTGCCGGTGAAGTCCGGGCTCGACGTCATGCGGCATGCGCGCACCGTGGATCCCGAGGTCGCGGTCATCCTGATGACCGGGTACGCCTCGGTGCAGACGGCGGTCGACGCTCTGCGTCAGGGGGCCAGCGACTTCATCACCAAGCCGTTCGAGGAGATCTCCGATATTCCGAAGACCGTGAGCCGGCACCTGCGGAACCGCCGGCTGAAGGTCGAGAACCGCGCCTTGCTGGAGCAGCTGCAGCGCCAGAATGAAGTCCTGCAGCGGCACGAGCAGGAGCTGCGCGAGCGCGTCGCGCAGGCGACCGGCAATCTCGACACGCTGTACCGCGTCTCGATGGAGATCGGCGCGAACCTCGAACTCGAACCGCGGCTGGCGAGTATCGCCGAGACCGCTGCACGGCTGGTGTCGGCCAGGGCCGCGGTCGTCTACCTGCAGCGCGAGGAGACGGGTGAGTTCCGTGGCGTCGTCGCGCATGGGATCGATTTTCCGTCCGCCGACGACGGTGCGCCGCACTTCACGGCGGGGCAGGGGTTGCTCGGCACCGTGGCGAGCGGGCAGAACGCTGCGCGCCTGGGGGCGCCGGCGGGGCCCGCGCTCGAGGTTCCGGGTTTCAGCGGGCCGGTCGCGCACGAGTTGCTGGCCGTGCCGATGGTGCAGGAGCACAAGTCGATCGGCGTGCTGCTGGTGATGGACCGCCCCGAGGGCTTCAGCGACGACGACATGGAGTTCCTGCGCATGTTCGCGACCCAGGCGGCCGTGCAGGTGCGCAACTCACAGCTGTTCGAGCATACCAAGGTGCTCGACCGGCTGAAGTCCGACTTCGTCGCCGTGGTCTCGCACGAGATCCGGACACCGCTCACCTCGGTCAAGGGCGCACTCGAACTGCTGTCGGACGCACGCTACTTCAAGAACAGCGATCAACAGGGCAAGCTGCTCAACATCGCGCATGCGAATGCGGAACGGCTGCTGCTGCTCATCAACGACATCCTCGATTTCTCGAAGCTCGAGTCCGCCTCGCTGCCCATGACGATCGAGCGTCAGCGCCTCGAGCCCGTCGTGCAGCAAGCGGCGCAGAACCTGCGCATGTTGCTCGAGGAGCGCCGCATCGAGCTCGAGCTCGCGCTTCCCGACGACCTGCCGGATGCCTTGCTCGACGCACACCGCATCACTCAGGTGGTCACGAACCTGCTGTCGAACGCCATCAAGTTCTCGTCGCCGGGTGGTGAGGTACGGCTCACGGCCGACGTCTTCGAAGGCGTGCTGCGTGTGTCGATACGTGATCATGGCGACGGCATCGCCGCGCAGGACCTGCCCAAATTGTTCAAGAAGTTCCAGCAGATCGACTCCGGCTCCACACGCAAGGTCGGCGGCACGGGGCTCGGACTGGTCATCTCCAAGGGCATCGTCGAGCAGCACGGCGGCCGCATCGGGGTGGAGAGCGTGCCGGGTGAGGGCAGCACGTTCTGGTTCACGATGCCGGCGGCAGGAGTCGGGAGCATTCCGCTGCGCGGAGCAGCCTGAGTCCGAGTCATCGCCGGCTTGCGCCTCACGCCCAGCCCGGATAACTTGGCCTCAGCTCGCAGGATGCGAGCCGTGGGCCGATCCGCCGCCGGGGCTGCGCGCGAACAGGCATCTGCATTCGCCGTCGCGTCATCCCAGCCGTGCATCAGCCACTGCATCACCGTGGGATGCCGGGAGGCCCGATGCGCGACATGGATGCCACCACTGACCGTAGCGCTCGAACAAGCGTTCGCGCGAGTTCCATCATGTGGACGCTGCTCGCGGGCGCGCTCGTGGGCTGCGCTTGCGGCATCACCATCGCGCCGCCCATGGGCGCTCGCTTCGAAGCACGGCTGCCGTGGAAGCACTCACTGCCGGCCGAGTCGGATTGGCCGCGTGTGGCGCGTGCGGGTGAGACCGCGCGCCTGGTGCAGGGCACTCGAGGCAGTGAGCTGGTCGTGACCGCTGGGAGTGCCGGCAGCGCGCGCGAGTTGTTGCGCGGTCTCGTTGCGAGCCAGTTGCCGGGTGGCGGTGGACTCGGCGAGCGGTTCGCCCACACCCGTGAGCTCTGGCGTGACGCGCTGGTGGCGGGGCCCGTGCCGGAGCACACGATCGCCAGCGAGCGCGCGGCTGTGTTGCTGGCGCGTGCGCGCTGGGCGCGTGAGCTCACCAGTCACCTGCCGGTCACGCCGTCCGCGGACGCCATGCCGGAGGCGGTCCCACCGATGAACATCCTCGAGACCTGGGATGAAGTGAGCCGTCTCGCGAACGACGGGAATCCGAGTGCGCTCGCGAACGCCATCGTGCTTGCGGACGAACTCGAGCGAGTCTGGTTCACCGACGATCGCGAATGGTCGGGCTGGTCGACCACGGCACGTACCGATGCCTGGCGCCTCGCACAGATCGATCGTGCCGAGGCGATGGAAGTGGCCGCGGAACTGGCACTCGCAGGGCAGACCCTGCGCCAGCGCGAACTCGCCTCTGGACTCGCGAGCGTCAAGTTGGTCGAGCTCGACACCCGCGTGTCCGATCCATGGAGCCGGGTCGAGGCTGCCGCGCCCGGCACGCTTCGGCCTTTGGTGCGCCCGATCGCCACCGCATGGTTGCCGCCGATGAGTGTCGGTGCCGGCATCGGCATGCTGCTCGCATTGTTCGCACTCGGGTTGGGTTCGCTGCGTTCGCCGGTGGTGGCGCGCGTGCGCCCGGTGCGCACGGGCGGTGCCGACCCTGCAGCGGATGGCCCGCGCCTGCACGTCGTGGGCGGTGGCACGCCGACCGCGGTGACCCGGGCCGCGCTGGAGTTGGCCGCTCGGCGTGTCGCCATCGGCGAAAAGGTCCTGATCGTCGACGGCTCGACCCGGCTGCGCCTGCACGAGCGGCTCGAGCGCGACGCACGGTGGGGACTGCTCGAGTGCCTGGCCGCCGACATGCCGATGCTCGGTCTGGTCCAGTACGCCGGGTACCCAGGGCTTTACCTGCTGCCGTACGGCAACGCCGAGCGCCTGGTGGGCTGGTCATCGCTTGGGCGGAAGCTGGACGAAGTCATGCCGCACTTCGGGCGAGTGGTGTTGGCGCTCGATCCACAGTCGCCCTCGGCGCTGGGTGACGGTCTGCGTGGTCGGGCCATGGAAGGCTGGTGGGCCGATGCGGACAGTCGCGCCCAGAAGGGTGCGGAAGCCGCGACCGCGCGCTTCGGTATCGTGTTTCACCGCTTGGATTTGACGGCGATGCCGGAGCCATCACTCGAGGCCCTGGGTGAACGCGTTGGACAGTTGCGGCCAGCTGGGCCAGTACCCGAACTCGCGCCGATCACCGCCCGGTCGCTCCCCAAGCTGCCGGCGGTTGTCCAGGCTCCGCTCGAGCCGATCGTTCTGGACTGCGTTTTGCAGGTACGTCAGCGGCTCCGGTTCCTGGCGTGGATACGCCGGGTACAGGCGGCCGACCGCCGTGCCGAGCTTCCGGCTTCACATTAGGGACGCTGGCGGCGGAACCCAACGACCCGCTCCACGGATCGGAGCGCGTCGCGCTGCGCCACGGTGAGCTGAGCCCGGACCTCGGGAACGGCGACCGGCGCGATCGCCGTACGGAACATGCGTGTGCGGTCCGCGGCCATTCCCTCCGGGGGGCCCGGCCGCTCGAGCCCTTCAGCCGAAGGTGCCCACGCCTCGACCCGCGGAGGTCCTGCCTCGACGCGCGCGTGACGGCACCACGAGGCTGACTTGGCGACGAATCCCCGGTTGTTGTTGGTGGAGCATCTCGATTCCAGCGGATCCTCGGCATCGGACCTGCGTGAACGTGCGCAGGTGCTGCGCAATCTGGGCGCCGAGGTCCGCATGATGGCGCTCTCGTCCGAAGCCGATCACGACCTGCAGCACGGCACCACGGAGCGCCGGCAGACCGGCATCGAGCGCGCCGACGAAGTGCGCGGCGGGGAATCCGTGCGGAAGATCGCCGAAGGCTGGAAGGCGGACGGCGTGGTGTGGGCGAGCGCCGCGCCCGGGGGTGGGGAGCTGGCACGAGCACTGAGTCCGCGCCTGCCGGCCTACTGGTGGCCTGCAGGCTGGTCCGCCGTGCGCGGCGCCGGGACGTTGCCGTCGCTGGAGGCGGGGCTCTCGGTCGGCGATGCCAGTGTCATCGATGGCGAGCGCCCGCGCGGGCCTCGACTGTCGTTGTGGGACGGTCCCTATGCGCTGGTGGCGTCCGGGTTGCGGCCCGCGGATGCCGAGCACCTGTTCGACGGCTTCTCGCGCGCCAATGACCAGCGTGATGAAGTCGATCTCGTCATCCTGGATCATCCGGACACGGAGATCGAGGACTTGGCGCGTGCGGTTGGCATCGGCCAGCGCGTTCACTTCGTGGGCCGGGCCCCGCGCGAGGCCGAGTGCGCGTGGTTGCAGCATTCCCGCGTCACGTTCGTGACGCTGCTGCGGCCACTGTCGTCCGGGCTCGTGCATCGTGCGCTCGCGCTCGGCACGCCGCTGCTGCCCGTGGGCGCGTCAGTCGAGCCGGTGAACGACTGGTTGCGTGACCGTGGCGTGTCGTGGGACAAACCCGGCCGGGCGCGTCTGGGCTGGGACACGGTCGCGGCAGCGCTCGCGCGCACGCCTGCGGTCGAGACCGCGATCGCCCGCGGCCGGCAGTACGCCAGTGAGAACAACACGGCGTTGCTCGCGGCGCGCTTCGCACCGTTGCTCACGGGGCTGCAGGGCCGTCAGCAGCGCGCCGCCTGAGCGCCTGGGTCCGGTCCCCGCGCCGCGTGCGGCCGGCCCCGGTGCTCCGGGTCACAGTTGCCTGCGCGGGCCGCTGCCGATAGCGTCCGCGCGTCCCGTCCATGATCGCCATGCGGGTCGCGCCATGCGCGCGGTTCGCGCGGCTTGTCCACCAGGCTTCAGGCCATGACCAGCAGGGGAGACTCCAGTGCGGATCCTCGTCACGGGTGGTGCCGGCTTCATCGGTTCGAATGTCGCGGACCGTTTCATCGAACTCGGCCACGAGGTCGCGGTGTTCGACGACCTGTCGAGCGGCTTCCCGGAGTTCGTGAACCCCAAGGCCAAGTTCTACAAGGGCGACCTGGCGGACGCCGCCGCGATCGATCACGCCATCGCCGACTTCCGCCCCGAAATCGTGGACCATCACGCCGCGCAGATCGACGTGCGCAAATCGGTCACCGACCCGGTGCTCGACGCGCGCATCAACATCCTCGGCTCGATCGGGCTCATGCAGGCCTGCACGCGTCATGGCGTGCGCAAGATCGTCTACGCCTCGACCGGTGGCGCGCTCTACGGGGAAGGCCGGCAACTGCCGGCGACCGAGGATCATCCAGTCAATCCCGAAGCGCCCTACGGCGCCAGCAAGCACACGGTGGAGCACTACCTGTACATCTGGAAACTGCTCCACAGGCTCGATTTCACGGTGCTGCGCTATCCCAACGTCTTTGGACCGCGTCAGAACCCGCACGGCGAAGCGGGGGTGAACGCCATCTTCATCGGGCTCATGCTCGAAGGAAAGCGTCCGCGCATCTTCGGGGACGGTCACGCGGTGCGTGATTACCTGTTCGTCACCGACGTCGTGGCCGCGAACGTCATGGCGTTGGACGGCGCGAGCGGCGAGATGCTGAATCTCGGCACCGGTATCGGGACGTCGGTGAATGACATCATGCGCGAACTGAAGGCCATCATCGGCTTCAAGGAAGACGCCCTGCACGAGCCGCCGCGCGCCGGCGAAGTGCAGCGCATCTACCTGGACGCGTCGCGCGCCAAGCAGGTGCTGGGCTGGACCCCGCAGGTCGGCTTCACCGAGGGCCTGCGCCGCACGGTCGAGTGGACGCGCCACAACCCGCTGCCGACCAAGCACTGAGCGACATGATGCCCGGGCCGGTTTCGAACTGGGTGGGTCGCGGCGTGCGCCGGCGGGGAGGGCACTGAGCATGGCTGCGCGGCGTTCCGTGGTGCCATACGTGCTGGTACTCGTGTGGTTGGTGTGGTCGTACGCCATCTCGGTCGCGGGCTTTGGGCTGATCTCACGCGCCCGGCCGTCCGACGTGGGAATCGTCTACGGCAGCCTCGTGCAGGGCGGCCAGCCCTCGCCGCGTCTCGAGGCGCGACTCCGTGCCGGGCGTGACGTCTACGTGCAAGGGCTGGTGAAGAAGCTGTACGTCAGCGGCGCGACACACGGCGCGGGCTACGACGAATCGCACGTCATGGCGGACTGGCTCATCTCACACGGCGTGCCCGCCGGCGACGTGGTGCGCGACAGCCTCGGGCTCAACACGGCGCACACAGCGGCCAATGTGCGGGCGTGGATGCAGGCTCACGGTGCCAGGCAGGCGCTCGTGGTGACCAGTTACTACCACGTCGCGCGTGCCTCGATGGCGTGCTGGCAGGCGGGCGTCGAGGTGAACGGCGCGGCCCCGTCGCGGCACTTCGAGTTGCGCGATGTCTATTCGTTGTCGCGCGAGATGGTGGCACTGCCGGTGTACGGCGTGCGTGGGGGAGTCGCCCGGCTGCTCAGGCACTGAGCTTGAGCGTGCGAACGAAAGCCCCCGCGGACCTTTCCAGGCCCCGGGGGATTCGTCTTATCCACTCCGCGCTAGCGTTGCCGCGCACGCGGATCGGGGATCGGCGTCAGCCGTGCTTCGATCGCGGCGCGCTGCTTCTCGTACCAGGGGGGCAGGACGATGTCACGTCCCAGCTCATCGTCGGACCCGAAACCCGGTCCGTCATCGGCGATCTCGTAGAGCACGCCGCCCGGTTCGCGGAAGTAGATCGACTTGAAGAAGTGCCGGTCGACCACGGGCGTCGAATCCACACCATGGCCTGCCAACTGGTTCAACCAGCGCGGGTGGTCCTCGATGCTCGAGCCCCACGCCACGTGGTGCACCGTGCCCGTACCCGGGATGCCACGAGAGGCAGGCGGTGGATCGAACGTGATCGTGCCGCCACGCTTGTCGCCGCGCAGTTCCCAGGTGCGCTCCGACACGCGAGTGCCACCCAGTACGTTCTGGATCAGCTCGCCCGAGTGCCCGATGCGCGCGCCAAAGGCGTGCACGCCGTGGAAGCCCTGTAACGCCAGCGCGGCCGGGATCTCGGGGTGCTCCGCGATGCGGGGCTCGTCCGGCACGTTCGCGATCAAGAGCTCGTGCTCGAGCCCCTCGGGATCCGCGAAGCGCAACGTGTCGCCATTGCGTTGCGGGTCGGCGCCTTCGCGCGACAAGCGCGTGTGCCAGAACTCCAGCGCTTCCGGTCCAGCGACTCGCCAAAGCACGCGATGCACCATGCCTGCGCCTGCTCGTCCACGCGGCGCACTCTTGTATTCGAAGAACGTGATGTCCGCACCCGGCCGGCCGTGCTCATCCGAATAAAACACGTGATAGACCGTCGGATCGTCCTGGTTCACGGACTTCCCGACCAGACGCAGGCCCAGCACTCGTGTATAGAAATCGACGTTCTGGAGAACGTCGCCGGTGATCGCGGTGACGTGATGGATGCCTTCGAGTCTCATGCGGCCTCCGTCGGAGGGAGAAGGGGACTCGTCTTAGACGCGCTGCGTGAGGAATCGGTGCGTCAGGAAGAGGTCAGCGAGGCCCACCCACCGGAGGATCACGGTGGCCTCTGAACATCGAACCCCCGGGATGATGCGGATCCCGGGAGTTCCGATGTCACAGCACGCGTCTCACCAGATGCGGACGCGCAACTCCTCGGGACGCACCATGGCGTCGCCGTTCTTGCAGCCCCACGCGTCGTGGAATTCGCGAAGATTCGACAGCGGCCCGTTGATGCGCCACTGGGCGGGCGAGTGCGGGTCGGTCTGCACTTGCGTGCGCAGGTCGCTCTCGGTCTGCAGGTTGCGCCACACGCGCGCCCAGCCCAGGAAGAAGCGCTGCTCGGGCGTGAAGCCATTCACTTTCGCGCGCGACTGCTTGGCGTAGGCCTTCTGCATGGCGGCGTAGGCCACGGCGACTCCGCCCAGGTCGGCCAGATTCTCGCCCAACGTGAGCTTGCCGTTCACGTGCACGGTGTCGATGACGGTGTAGCCATCGAATTGTTCCTGCACCTTCTGGGCCAGCGCCTTGTAGCGCTCGACGTCCCCGGCGGTCCACCAGTCGCGCAGGTTGCCCTTGGCGTCGAACTGCCGGCCGCGATCGTCGAAGCCGTGCCCCATCTCGTGCCCGATCACCGCTCCG
>JANNWR010000345.1:0-1876 GCA_031408715.1 bacterium | reverse complement strand
GGCTTCAAGTTCGTGGGCTCGACCATCCTGTACGCGTTCATGCAGGCGACCGGCATGGTGAACGATCATCAGACCGATTGCTGGCGCTATGCGGCCACGAAGCGTCTGGCGGCCCGCGCCGCACGCGCCACGGCTGCACTGTCGAAGCCGCGTGCGGCGAAGTCCGCGCTCGCGCAGCCTGCCGTGGTCGTCCCGTCGAGATCCGCGCCTGCGAAACCCAAGCGGCGCGCGGGCGCATGAGTCAGTCGCTGCTGCAAGCGGTAGCCGAGGTCGCCTCGCTCGCCAGCGCCGAGGCCATGAAGCACTACCGCTCGTCACTCGACGTGGAGTCCAAGGCGGACGGCTCGCCGGTCACGCTCGCGGACCGCAACGCCGAACGCGTGGCGCGTGAATGGATCGAGCGGCGGTTCCCAGCCGACGGCATCCTGGGCGAGGAGTTCGGCGAGGTGCGTGCGAATGCGCCGCGCCGCTGGCTGCTGGATCCGGTCGACGGCACGCGCGCGTTCGTACGAGGCGTGCCGCTGTGGGGCACGCTCGTGGCCGTGGTCGAGGGCGAACACGTGCTCGCGGGTGCCGCCGAGTACCCGGCCGTGGGCGAGAAGCTGAGTGCGGCGCGCGGCGAAGGTTGCTGGTGGAATGGCCGTCGGGCGCACGTGTCGCTCGTCTCGGACATGTCCGAGGCACTCGTGCTCGCCACCGATGGCGGCTTCAAGCGCACGCCCGAACGCGGGGCGGCGTGGAGTGCGCTCGCGGCACGCACGGCCGACGCCCGCACCTGGGGCGACTGCTTCGGTTACCTGCTCGTGGCCACCGGCCGGGCCGAACTCATGACCGACGGCACGCTGTCGCCGTGGGACATCGCCGCGCTGCAGGTGCTGGTGGAAGAGGCGGGCGGCGTGTTCACCGACTGGCACGGCCGCTCGAGCGCGTTCGGCGACGGTGCGATCGCGACCAACGCCGCGCTCGCGACCGCGCTGCGCGCCGCACTCGGAGTGCTTCCGCGCCGCGACTGACGCGCCCGGCGGCGGCAGCGCGGGTCGTGTAGCATCGCCGCCATGCGCCCCGATCTGCGAGCCCCGACGGAGGGCCGGAAGCTCGCGACTTCCTGCAGTCTTGCCGCCGCGCTCACCATCCTGATGATCGCGTGGACATCGCCAGCGTGCGCTGACGAAGCCGCGCCGCGCGACGCGGTCTTCCACCGGATGGCGGCGGACACGCTGGCAGCCCGTGCCGACTCCGCGAACGCCGAGATCGTGTTCCCGGTGCCGCTCGGCAGTTTCGCGACCACCATGCTCGGCAGCCTCGCTGCGCGCACGGTGAACGTGCGGCTCGCGGCCGAGGCGCTTGATGGTTTCGTGCTCGAACCCGGCCAGATGCTGTCGTTCAACGCCACGGTCGGTGCGCGGACACTGGAGCGCGGTTACCAGCCGGCACCCGTGGTGCTGCACGAGACACGGCAGACCCAGGTCGGCGGCGGGGTGTGCCAGGTGGCCTCGACGGTGTTCGTGGCCGGCCTGCTCTCGGGCCTCGACGTGGCCGAACGCTGGCGGCACACGCTGTCGGTGGACTACATCGCCCTGGGTGAGGACGCCACGATCGCGTGGGGTGCGAAGGACCTCAAGCTGCGCAACACACTGGGCCAGCGTGTTCGCCTGCGCGTGCGGCTGGCGGGGGCCGCGTTGTCCGCGCGCTTCGAAGCCGAGGAACCGGTCGGGAGCGCATTCGAACTCGAGCGCGACGAGCGCGAGCTGCCCGGCGATGACGATGGCGCGGGTACGGGGCGCGAAGTCGAGTTGTTCCGCGTCCGTCGCGGCGTGGGTGGCGATGAAGACCGTGAACTCGTGCACCGCGACGTCATCCCGCCGGTGCGCGTGCG
>JANNWR010000344.1:0-2871 GCA_031408715.1 bacterium | reverse complement strand
GTGCTGGTCGACGACTTGCGCGACCTGCTGCACCTGCCGCTGCCGGCGTGGCTGCCGCTGCAGTCAGGCGTGTTCGTGGCCTCGGGTGCGGCATGGGGTCGCGACCCGGTGAGTGGTGCGGCCGTCGCCACGCTCCGCGACGCACCGCATCGCGAGGAGTGGCTGAGCGAAGCAGGCATCGGGCTGTCGTGGCGGCCGGGCATCCCGGATCCCTTGATGTCGTTGCGGCTCGAGTACACTTGGCCCATCGGCCCCGATGATCGCGACACGAAGTGGACGATCTCGTTCCAGCGGCTGGTGAATGTGATGCCGGGCAGGTAGGCCACGGCGCATTCTCGCGGACCGGGTTCACGACCCCTGCGCGTTCGCGGCCAGTTGACGCGTCCTGCTGTCACAAGACATCGCCCCCGGCGGATCGCTCCGCCGGGGGCTTCGTCACGCCAAGCTGATCCTTGCCCTGGCACTGTCAGCAGGCTGTGACACGCCGCGACGCTCGTGGCACTAGCTGGTCCGGCCGTTGTGCTTGAGCCGCGCGATGTGACGGCTCTGGCGGTTCTGGGCCTGACCCAAGCGGACGCGTTCACGCGGCGTCACCACGCCATCGGCCTTCGCACGACATTCCATGCGCTGCACCTGTTGCTGGCCGGTGCGCAGACGCGCGGCCTCGCGCGGCGTGAGCTCGCCACTGTGCACGCCCTGCTGGATGCGCGCGTGCTGACGGATCTCACGGCGATCGACGCGCGGCGTGGCGGGATGAGCCGTGGCGATCGCGGCGGTGAACATCGCGAGGGCGGCGACAGCGAGCAACATACGGAACGTCTTCATGTTGGGAATCCTCCTGCGGACCGGGATCCGCTCGGGGTCGAGTCGGCGGGGAGCAGCTACACCCGGATCATGTTGCAGCGCTCGTGCCGGACGAGCCGCCGCACACGAGCCCAAAGGCGCGCAACGAGTTGACGCGGCCAGAACGGCTGCCGTGAGCACGGCGTGATCACATCGGTGGCCCGGCAGGAGCACCCGGGTCGCTCGCACGTGCACCGAACGGAACACTCCATGTGCGCTGAGCCATTCATAGGTAATGGCTAAGTATAGCTTAGCAACAATCAACTTTTCCTTTTCACTCGCAACCCCGATATTCATCTCGTCAGCGCAGCAAAGCAGCACAGCAGCACAGCAGCACAGCAGCACGGCAGCACGGCCACGCCGCCAGGGAGATCCGAACCATGCGACTTCACCGCAGCGCCCCTCCAAGCCCCCACGAGCGACCTTTCGCGCGCACCGCGGACAGCGCGCTCGCCCCCCGGCTCGTGTTGGCGATGGTGGCGCTGCTCATGCTCGGCGGGACCCTGGCGGTACGCGCGGCGATCGGCGATACCGCCCCTCGCGACGAGGTGCAGGGCGCGGATCACGCGCCGGCCAGTGAGAGTATTCTTGAAGAGAACGCTGTCTCGCTCCGGGCCAATCTGCGCATGGCCGACCGGACGCGGCGCGCCGCCGGCAGAGCCGGCCTTTCGGCGCGGCGCGACATGGGCGGCTCCGGCGCAATCGCGGTCACGGCGGACGCGGCCCTCGGTAGTCCACGAGGCGCTGCACCGTATGAAGCGGGACCGACGCTGCAGGCGATGCACCGCGGCGTGCATGCCTGCGGCGTGCGCGGCCCTCCCTGCCCTGGCGGGTTGCTCGGCTGAACCGCGCCGGCCGCCGGCTGGCGCGTCATCACCGACCGCGTGTGCGCCCTGAGCGCCACGCCTCATGCGCGCGAACTCGCGCGCCACAGGGAGATCCACCATGAAGACCAACGTTCCGATGGACGCCAAGCAGTTCACGAACATCCGCAACCTGAAGGGCCTGCCGTCCCGTGTGCTCGCGATCCACGAGGAGCACTACCGCGCCTCGGTGGCCAAGGCCAATGAGATCATGCACAAGCTGACGACCGCTGACCGCACCACGGTGAGCCCGGTCTACAGCGAACTGCGCTCGCTCAAGACCGCGCTGCAGCCGGTGCTGGCGACGGTGAAGAGCTACGAGATCTTCTTCACGCACCTGGGTGGTGAGACGCGCAAGCCGCAGAAGCAGGTGTCCGAGATGTTCACGCGCGACTTCGGCAGCTACGACTCGTTCGTGAACGAGCTCACCTCGAGCGCCATCGCCTCGCGTGGCTGGGTGGCGCTGTCGTACGACCTCGACCTCAAGCAGTTGATGTGCGTGGTGGGCGACACGCCGGAGCAGCTCACGGTGTGGAACAACGCGCCCATCCTCGTGCTCGAGGTGTCCGCGAGCACCGCCGCACTCGAGTTCGGCGGGGACCGCCGGCGCTACGTCTCGTCGCTGCTGGAATGCATCGACTGGGCGATCGCCGAACGGAACCTGGAAGATGCGATCGGCCTGCAGCCGGCGGGCAAACCCTACTAGCAGGAACGGCAATCGCCGGTTTCAGGAAGTGACAAGAAGGGCCGGACCCGTGGGGGGGCCGGCCCTCTTGCTTAGCAGTCCGAGTTCGGGCGCACGAGCAACCCCCGCACTCAGGAGCCCACAAGCGACCCGCGCTACTTCCGCTTCAGATCCTCGGGCGTGGGCTCGGTGTCCTTCAGGCCCGCGAGCGCCTTCTTCGCGCGCTCGAGCTTGACCCGGAGTCGTCCGGCCAGTGCCGGAGGCACCTCATGAGGCCACAGCCGATAGGCCTCGGCCTCTGCTTGCGCAGCCGTCTTGGCGCGCACGCCGACGCGCAGGGTGCCGAACGTGAGCTGAAGGTCGGCGTCGTCCGCCAACTTCAGCGAGTCGCCGGTGTGGATGAGCGAGCGCGCGTCATACCAGCGCGGCGGCAGCTGGGAGTGCGGATACACCCACGTGTAGTCCACCGCCCACAGGCTG
>JANNWR010000343.1:0-9566 GCA_031408715.1 bacterium | reverse complement strand
CCCCGAGTTGGTGCGCGGCCGGACCCTGCTCCGGGAACTCGCCATCCCGGCCTGCCTCACGGTGCTCGTGGTGATCGGTGCGTTCGCGATCGTGGCGCAGCCGCTCGCCCTCAGGCTTGGCGCACTCGCCACGGTGCTGGTGCCCTTTGGCGTGTGGGCGCTGACCTCTGGCTTGGCCCGCGAACGCGATGCCCTGCGTGCCGGGCTCACGGGGCGCTGAACGACTTTCCATGATTCGCCAACAAGCCGCGAGCATCAGCCGTCGTTCGACGTGGAGACGCTCGCCGAGGTAGGCGTGAACCCTTCGCAACAGCGCGCCCAGCGTCCATTGCTGATGGTTGCGCGTGACATTGGCCTGCAGGTCGAGCCAGATGCGCCCGATTCGATTCTCGTTCGGGCAGTACGGCGGCAGTAAGCGGAGCTCGAGTCGGCGCCCATGCTGGGCGATCCAGGCGAGCGCCGCGGTGCCGGCTACGAAGACGATCGCCAACACGACTCGCAAAGGAGCCGCGGGGCCCGCGAGCGGCGCCTCGGGGTAGACGATTCCATCGCGCGGCTACACCTTCCGTCGACGATACAGTCGCCAGTGCTCCGACTCGCCGACGACCTCGAATGCGCGCTCGAGCGCAGGGGCGTACGTCGACTCCAGGCCCTCCGCGAAGTTCGGGTTCGAGGCGGAGATGCGGGGTCGCATCACGAGATCGGCCTCTCCGAAGAAATCCTCCGGAGTGAGGTGGTGGGAGGCGCAGTACGTGTAATTGAAGACCGCGGCACTCATGCCGCCCTTGGGTGGCGCTTCGCGACGAAGATAGGGGAAGGGATTATACGCATCGAACGTTGTGATGCGTTCGACAGGCGAGGCATGGGTTCGCAGTAGCGCCAAGCCGTCCACGATGTAGGGCCCCAGGAACGCGCCGGTGTTCGTCGAATTGACGTCGCGCCCCACGCGGTCGTCGATGACGAACTCCCCCTCGGGCCCCATGGGGATCCGATGCACCCCGTCCCCACTTGCCGTGCTCCGAGCGATCACTGCGTTCGCCAGCGATATCATGTCGCTCGCAATGGGCCAGGCGGCCAGCCCAATCGACGCCGCCACAAGTCCGAGCACGTGAATCAACCGGAGGCGACGTGCGTCGGCGATGAGGAGGCCAGCCAGCAGCACCCCGACGAGTTCGGTCAGTGGCAGGCGCCCAGGTTGGGCGTTGGTGCTGCGAAGCAGCACGTCGAGCCCGAAGACCGCGCCCATGAGAAGCAGAACGCCCGCCGCCCCCCCGACCCACTCCCGGCGCCAACGAGGGCTGGGCGTGAACGAGACACTCCACCAAGTCCAGGCAACTGCGAGAAGGAGGATGAGTGTCGATGTGTTATCGGTGGCGAGTCTGAAGACCTCCATCGGGCGAACAGTGAGGCTGCGAGCAATGGCCGCCATGCGCAGGTCCGAGAACATGGCGGCGACGGCGAAATCGATCGAGTAGAGCAGGGGCAGAACGCAGATCGCGGAACCGATCACGACGCCCTGGAGCCGCGGCCCACTCCGGCCAGACGGCGCGACGAGTGACACGGCCAGGACGCCGAGGCCTGCGAGGAAGTAACTCGCCTTCAGGAAGAGCAGCACTGCGAGAGCCGCCCCAGTGGACGCTCCCTGCCATCGCGATCGCGGGCGAATCAAGGGAATCGCTTCGGCGACGACCAGGAACAGGAGCACGAATCCCCAACGGTTGTAGTTCATGGCAGAAGCCGTGTAGCGGAAGCTCCATCCCAGTGGATTCGGGGTGACGCAGATCAGCATTGCGTGGAGCGCCGAGAACGCCGCCCAAGTCGGGTGGACCTGGGCCCGCAGCAGCAGAAAGGCCCACACCCCGAGAATGCTCCCGACGAGGATGCTCGCGTAAGCGATGCCCGCTGGGGAACACCCTGCGATCCATAGACCTGCGGCGCTCGCGAGGTACGTCATGGGACCCCAGGCGCTGGAGAAGTCCGCGTGGGTGTGCTGTCCCTGGATCACGCGCCAACCGTTGTCGAGCAGGAAGAGCACGTCATACGGGCAGGCGTTGGTGACGCAGAGGCCGACGTGCGCGACAAGACCGAGCAGCACGACTCCCCCGACCGCCAGAATGGCGAGACCAGCGACAGACGAGCGACGAACGGCCGGCGCCGGCGGTTCGGAAGCGGTTGACGTCGATCCGTCGGGAAGGGCTGCTGCGGAGTCCAGAGGAAGGATGGGTTTTTCCTTTCGCACCCCGCGAGCGTAGGCCGCTCCCGGCGACCCGGCAACTGCCTTCGCCCACACTAGGACCAGACGCATCACGCCCGACACACCCGCACTGCCCGCCCACGCCCCGAGCGCCCCCCCTGACGCCCTCCGCGCGGTGCCGCCGACGCCATCACACGACCGCCCCCCGGCATCCCTGCCCACGTCCCTCGCACCGGCGGGCCCGTACGCCTGCCTGCCCCCCGAGCATCCGCGCACCCCGCGACTTTCCGCATCTATCCCGGTGCCGCCTACGGTCCCGCGCGCGTCGATTCCGCGCTGCTCGAGGTGAGCGCGGATGCGCGTGACCACCGCGTGCTCCGTCATGAAAGCGAGCATCCGCATGTCTCCGCCGCGGGGTACCCATCCAAGGTGGGTGCGGACACACTTCGACGTCGACCGCGAACATCAGCCACAAGAGCTCCGCCCAGCGTCGCCTCCGCGCCTTGAGTGCCGGCCACGGAGCCACTTGGCGCTTCGCATCGTCGTACGCCTGCTCACGTCCCGCCCCCGTCAACACCACCCCGCGCGCCGCCACACCTCGGCGAGCACCGCGGCATCGTGCGCGCTCTGCGTCACGAAACTACCTTCATGACGGAACACTCCATCGGTGACGACGAGGTGCAGATGTGGATGCCAGTGGGGCACGGAACCGAAGCTCCGCGCCAGGCTCACCACGCCCGGCACCGCGTCGGACTCGCCCAAGGCGGCGCACACGTTACCGTGCAGTGGTACAGGTGAGGTCTCGCTCTTTCAACGCCTATCTGCGGGCGGCTAATTCCGAATCATGGAAAGTCATTTAGCGGGGCTAGGCCTGTGGCGGGGGGGGGGCCGGCATCGTTTGACACTGCTGGCGTAGTACCTCGTCATACACGCTTGCGGTGGCGGCGGCAGTGTGTTCCCAGCGGTAGAGTCGCGCACGCTCGATCCCGGCCGCACGGAGGGAAGCGCGCATCGCGGGGTCCCTCAACAAGCGGATTACAGCCGCAGCAAGTGCCTCCGCTGAATCGCTCGCCACATGCAGGACCGCATCCCCAGCGACCTCCCGTAGAGTGGGGATCTCTCTCGCGACCACCGGAAGCCCTGCCGCCATGGCCTCGATCACCGGCAGGCCGAAGCCCTCCTGGTCGGAAGTGAGAACGAGCGCGTCGGCGCGGCGGTAGAGGGCCGCGAGGTCGGCTCGCGAAAGGAACGGCATCTTGATGATGGCGCCTTCGATACCGAGCTGCCGAGCGAGCTCGCCCATGGCGGGCGAGAGCGCGCCGCCCACGCGAACGAGCACTGCGGCGGGGATACTGGCCCTGACGTGTGCGAAGAGGCGGAGCACGAGATCGAGACGCTTGCGCGGCACCATCGCGCCGACGTGGAGCAGCATCGGAGCGCTCGCGACCGGGGGGAGCAGGGCCTCGGCGGGTCCACTGAGTTCCATGCTCCCCTCCGGATGGAAAGCTGGCTCTACGCCCATGGGCACCACGGTCAATCGCTCGGCTGGGAGGAGTCCCCGACGCAAGACCTCGGCGCGGACGGTGTCGCTGACGCAGATCACTCGGGATGCGCGCTTCAAACCCCGCAGCGTCCATGCGCCGGTCGCACGCACCAACCAAGCGTGTCGCGTGCCCGGAGGGGGAGTGACGAAGTCTAGATCGTGGCACGTCACGACCGTGCGGTCCGCCGGGAGCACACCCACGACGTGAGCGTATGCCTGATCGAGCACGTGGAAGACGCCAGCACCTTCACAATGGATCGCGTCGCGCGGATAGTCCAGATAGCGGTTCCAGTAGCGGTCGAGTGTGTGTCCGTGACGGGGCCCCCACAACCATGCATGCCGGCCGAAGCGAGGGTGAAACTCCGGACGGCAGAGTTCAGGCTCGTACCGGTTGGATCGGCTGAGATGGTCGGTGAGCATGGAAGCGTACAGATCCATGCTCGCCCAACCCTCCGCGAGGTAGTCCGCCAGGATGGCCACTCGCTCGATCATGGGGCGATGCCGGCCGAGGGGCGGCCATGTATGGCAGCGTCGGGCTGGAATGCTATCCTGTCCCGCATGTCCGAAATCAAGCGCTTGAATCTGGGCTGTGGCACCGATATCCGCTCCGGGTGGGTGAACCTCGATTCGACGAGCGGTATTCCCGGCGTCGATGTGGTGCACGATCTCGATGTGCTGCCATTGCCCTTCGCCGACCATACCTTCGACGGCATCCTGGCCCAGGACGTCCTCGAGCATCTGACCTACCCCGTCGCAACACTGCGGGAGCTGCATCGCATCATGAAGCCCGGTGGTCGGCTGCAGATCCGTGTGCCGCACTTCACATCACGGAACAACTTCATCGACCCCACCCATAAGAGTCGCTTTGCGATCGAGTGGTTCGACTTCTTCGTGGCGGGCAGCCGGCGGAAGACCGAGCGGCCGTACTATTTCGACTTCGTGTTCGCAAGGATCGCCAGCGAACGGATCACGTTCGAAGGGGTCACGGTGTGGACGCCATTCAATCCGCTGATCGGGTGGCTCGTCAATCGGGCGCGTCGAACGCGCGCAGCCTATGAGCGGACGCCCATGCGGATGTTCCCTGCGGACAACATCCTCATGGAGTTGGAGAAGTGAGGTCGGATCAGCCCGGGGCTGAGGCGCGTCGCAACAAGGCCGCAAGCCGCGGGGCCACCGCCCGGATCGAATAGCGCTGCTCAACGGTGGCGCGTGCCGCACGTCCGAGCGTCGTGCGCCACTCGGCATCGACGATGAGCCGCTCGAGTGCCTGCTCCAGTTCGGCGTCGCCCGAGACCAATTCGCCGTCGGTCCCGGAAGTGACGATCTCCGGGTGCACGCCCGCGCGGGAGGCCACAGCGGGTAATCCGAGTGCCATGGCAAGCAGCAGCTTCAACCCGCACTTGCCCCGCTCCCAGTCGCCGTCACCGAGCGGCGAGAGCCCGATGTGGCAGCGCCTCGCCAGGTCGAGTTCGCTGGCCGCACTCCATGCATGCGACACGCACCGGAGCCCGGGCACGTCCAGGCGTGCGCCGATCACGTGCAGCTCCAGCGCGGTGTGGCGTGCCGCCAGCCGGGCCAGGGCAGCGCCCCAGTCGGCCAGGTAGCGGACGGTCGTGGGGCTGCCGATCCACAGCAGGCGCACCGTGCCGTCGTCGGGCGGGTTCACGGGGGTCCAGCGCGCCGTGTCGACCACGGTCGGGATCACCTCGACCTCATCGTCCGCGCGGCCCGGGCGTTGCGTGCGAGCCCACGCGGCGAGCCACTGATTGCCCGCCGAGACGGCCGTGGCGTCGCGCGTGAGGGCGGGCACGCTGCCGTGTGACTTGAGCTTCATGAAACGCCGGTTCGCCTCGCTCGCGTTGGGAAGGAAAACCGCATCATCCATGTCGAACACCCAGCGCGGTTGGGACGCGCGCAGGGTCGCCAGCGGCCATTCGCCCGCGAGCGGCCAGAGTTCGCGGTGCACGAAGGCGATGTCGTAGCGGTGAGCGGAGCGGAGCCGTCCGAGGAACGCTGGGGTGCGTCTGGTCAGGTCCCACATCTTGTGAGTGACGCCGCCGGGTGTGTAGAGCCGCGAGAATGCAGTGTGGTCGAAGAAGGGCTCGACCGTGAGCTCGACCCCGTGCGACCGGAGCGGATCCGTGAACTGGAAGACCCGGTACCGGCCAGCCGCGCCCGCTTCCGGAAGCGGAGTGAACGCCAGTACGCGAAGGGTCACGTGCGCCTGTCCGAGGCCTAGCCTCGTGCCCACTGCGCACCAGCACGGCGGTCCACATCGCGAGCTGTGCGATCCCCACCATGCCCGTGAGGTTGTCGCCGGTCATGTTGGCCACAAGCAGCGCGAGCACGAGTGGCGTGTGGAACCGAGCCATGTGATGGGCGAGCGTGCCGGGGGCTGCAAGTTTTTGGATCTCGTGGCCGAGCTGGAAGAGGCGGACGAGCACGATCACGAGTACCGTCAGCCCGATCACCCCCATGCTGATGAGTGTCTCGTAGTAGTAGTTCTCGACCGTTCCGAACACGATGCGCAGGTCGTTGTAGCGGTGGCTCACGAACCGAAACCCCAGATACCCGACGCCGGTCCATGGGTGATCCTCGAACACACGCCACGCGGTCAACCAGCCGATCACGCGCTGGAAAAACGAGTAGAATTCGAACGAGCCGCGCTCAACGGTGAGTGTCCGAGTCATGCGGATCCAGAAGGAGTGCGGCATGAGCGGCAGCAGAGCCCCGATCGTGATCGCTCCGGCCACAAGCCGGGAAGGCTTCACCCAGCGGAGCGTCAGCAAGCCGAACGTGACCCATGCCAGGAGGCCCGAGCGCGATTGCGTGAGTCCCGTGGTGACGACCATGAGTGCGCCGAGTGCCAGGTTCTTCCAGTCGGGTCGCATGAGTTGACGGATGATGAGCACCACGGCCACCACAAGAGTGGCGGTCCCCGCCTCATTCGGAGTCGAGAACGGGGCGTCCGGGTTGTTCAGGAACAGAGTCATCCCGGCACGTTTCACGTCCCAAGCGGTCACGCCGATGAGGTTGACGACCCCGAGCATCAGGCCAGCAAGGACGATGGCGCGCCAGGCCTGCGAGATCCGCTCTGGAGTGTGCAACCACCACATGCACAGCGGGTAGAGCAGCAGCCCCTGGACCGCCCGGACCAAAAGCAGCGCGGAGTCGAGTGCGGCGGGGGCGCCCGCCAGGCGCGCCAGTTGGAAGAGCGATACTGCGGCCAGCGCATGGAATGCCACTACCGAACGCGTGAAGGCGCTCTCGGCCCGGCGCAGCCGTGCATGGAGCGGTCCTGCCTCGGGATGAGCACGGGCCTGCAGTCGCGCCTGGCCGAAGTAGCTCATCAGCAGCGCCGGGGGCATCAGGATGTCGATCAGGTTGACCGACCGCAGACCACTCACTCGCACCACTACCAAAAGGATGCTCGAGCCGAGGATGAGCAGCAGACTCATGAACGGCCAGCGCGCACTCAGATAGAGCGTGCCGATCACCGCGATGATCCCGAGTGGAATCCACCATTCGGGCGAGCGGTCGCCGACCGTGAGCCCCCCCAGCACGGCCACTCCGATGATGAACGCCGCGATCAGCGAATCACGGTACCGAAGCGGCGATGGCGCCGCGGCGGCGAGCGAGGCGCTCACGATTCGCGAGAGAGCTTCGCGGCGGTCCACACGCCGCAACCCAACAGGGCGAGCAGCGCTGCCACCGCGACGATCGCGGAGCGGACGGGGCGCGTCTTGATCTGCGGGGGCGAGGCCGCGTCCAGCACAGTGATGGTTGGAGTGTCGCGCCGCTCCTGCATGCGGGCGTCCTCGAACTGTGCGGTCATGAGCAGGAGCAGCTTGCGCTGGACTTCTACATCGAGGACAAGCCGAGCGCCATCCAGCTTCATCTCCGGCAGCTTGCTGATCTCTCCGTTCAGGGCGCTCAGCTGGCGCTCGATGCTGAGTCGCTCGGCGCTGGTCGGCGCCGCGAAGCCCGAGACGTAGGCGCGCTGGGTCTCGAGGTTGAACTTCTGGGCCAGGATGTCGGACACGCCGAGCGCGGCCTCACTCCCGCCGCTCGAGACAACGCGGTGCTGGCGCTCGTACACGACCAGGCGCTCTTCGGCAACCACCAGCTTGCGTTGCACCTCGCCGACGCGTCCTTCGAGGAACTCCCGTAAGCGCTTGCCGCGCGTCTTGTAGGTGTCGACGTTGAAGTGGTCGAGTTCAGCCACCAAATAATTTGTGATGTCCGCGGCACGTTTGGCGTTGCGATCTTCGAATGTCACGGTGAGGAGCCCTGCGGAATTGACACTCACATCGAGATGGCGCCGGAACTCCCGCACGGTACGGTCCATGTTCTTGCGCTTGTACAGCTTCATGAGACTGAAGCGGTTGATCGCGGCCTCGCACAAGCGCCGGCTCTGGAGGATCTCTGCAAACACGTCCGAGGGTGTGCTGGTGGTCGACAGACCGAGACTGCTGAGCGCGCTGGACTGGATCATCCCAGTCAGCAGTCCAAACCCCGATTCGCTGGTCTCGCTGGGTGGCAGCAGCGTACTCTCGGCCTCGTACCAGTTGGGAAGTAACAGGGAGACGACGGCGGCGAGCGCGGCTGCGGCCGCCACGATCCCTGCCCACTGGCGCATCCGGGCGCGGAACTCCGCAAGGAACCGTTCGGCAGGGGAGGCGGTGGCGCGATCCAATCGAACCTCGGTGGCGGGAGGGGGCGGCACGTGCGAATAAGCGCGGCCGGGCCGCGCTTCGCGCTCGCTCGAGGGCGTCCGGGGCGTCGCGGGGGACAGGCTCCCCACCGGGTTGAAAACCGACCCCAGCGCAGCACTGAACCCTAGGATGCAGCACAGCCGTCGTCAAGCGTCTGCGTGCCTAGGCGGCTTCCGTGGCCGCGCTCCGCTACCCTACCGAATCGCGGCCCGCAAGGTCGAGTCGTAGGCCGTTGGCAACGCAATCGGGGTGCCCCCTGCCGTCCACCACCGAGGCGTCTCGCTGTAGATCCATACGTATTGGTCGGCGTGCTCGAACGCCGCCCTCACCGACACCCCGAGCGCGGCGGGCGTGAAGTGATTCCTGGTCACATCGAGCGTGTCCCAGCCTAGGTGCCGCCAATCGTGGTCGAGCCAAAGTCCGAATGCGAGCGACAGATGGCGCGCGTAGCGCGCAGGGTCGCGCGTCAGGCGCGGCACGTTGAGGCGCATGCTGTCGGCCTTGGCTTTGAACTGCGCGGGGTTGCGATAGGGGTACGAGCCTTCGTGCCCCTCCACCAGCACGACACGCGGGCTTGCCACTGACAGCATGCCGTCGAGGAACGCAGGCAGCAGCGCGTTCCGCGTGCGCTCCAGCGGCACACGATTGCCAACGGTCTCATCGAGCGACAGCGAATAAGCCCACGTGGTGAATACGGTGAGCCCCGGGTAGCCGCGTTCCAGCGCGCGCATGGCCTCCGCTCCGCGCTTGCGCACCTGCGCACACATCGCGGCCCACGTGCGCGGGTGGCGCTTCACCTGTTCGCGGTAGTCCCACAGCGCGCCGCGGTACATCTCCACGTCCAACAGGATTCCCGGACCGCCACCTGTACGCGCCAGCCGCGCGGCCAGTTCCAGGTTGGCCATCACGGCTGAGTGGTCCTCGAACCAGTCCATTTCGCCGGGCGTCACGTTCACGCGCAGGAAGTTGTCGCGAAAGCGGCCGAAGCGCGTGGCGCGCAGGTTCGAGTCCGCCTCGGCCAGCTCTGCGGCCGTGAATCGCCGCCGGCCCCACAGCTCCCATGTGAAGTTACCGCTGTCGCCGCGCGCGGTGCGGTAATTCACGTGGTACACGC
>JANNWR010000342.1:0-5958 GCA_031408715.1 bacterium | reverse complement strand
GGCCGACCCCCGCACCCTTGCTCTCTTGCTGGGTCGTCCGCACGGCGCGAGGGCGGGCGGGCTTCGCCGCCGGCTGGCGAGGCGGCGACGAACGTCGGGGCGGCACAGCGGTTCCGTCGCGCCTTCGGGGCAGGAAGAGGGTGCGGACGACGAGGGCAAGGCGCTCGGCATTCATCGTCGTCCATCCATGCGCGGATCAGCGACAACGACCGCTCTCCCCCCCCGCCCCCAACGAACGCAGCGGCGTGGCCCCCCCGTGCCTGCGCCCCTTCGGCGGGCCACATCAGCCGGCGGCGAAGCCCGCCCGCCCCGGCGCCGTGCGGACCACCCCGCACAGAGCAAGGGTGCGGGGGTCGTGGAATCGACGAGTATGTTCACCTCGTCGATTCTACGATCCCCCCGCCCTTGCGGTGAGTGCCAAGCGTCCCGCCAAGGCTCCACCCACTGCGCCAGCCGCCAAGCAAAACGAGCCCGCCGCAATTTTCCGCGACAGGCTCGATGCTTATGTCACGAGCTGCAGTGAGTGCTACATCCGTTTGCGGCCAGCTCCGGGCGCCTGGCGCTTGGGCCGCCGACCATGCTCCGGGCCGCTGGACTGCGATGCCGCCGCGGGCCGTGAGGCACTGGACGACGAGCCGCCGCCAGAAGACGGCCGACTGCGCTCGCCGCGACCGCCACCACCACCACTGTGCTCGCGTTCGCGCTCGCGACCGCCACCACCGCCTTCTTCCGGACTCGGCCGCTTCTTGTAGTCGAAATCTGGGATCGTCACGCGCACGATGCTCTTGCCGATGAAGCGCTCGATCGCCTTCATGTCGCGCTCTTCTTCGTGGCACATGAGCGTGAAGGCGTCACCCAGCGCGTCCGCGCGGCCCGTGCGGCCGATGCGGTGCACGTAGTCTTCTGGCGCCATCGGCACGTCGTAGTTGATGACGTGCGTCAGGTCCTCGACGTCGATGCCGCGCGACGCGATGTCGGTGGCGACCAGCACCTCGACCCGCCCGCGCTTCAGGTCGCGCAAGGCACGCTCGCGTTGCGACTGCGTGCGGTCGCCGTGCAGCGCGGCCACCGCATGGCCACGCTTGCCCAACTGACGCGCCAGACGCTCCGCGCCACGCTTGGTGCGCGCGAACACGATGACGCCTGAGGTGCTGGTGCGGCGCAGCAACTCGTCCAACAGGTCGGTCTTGAGCGGACGCGGGACGGGATACACCGCCTGCGTGATGCCGGCCGCGGGCTTCTGCGGCGGCGCCAGGTCGACGCGCACCGGATTGACCTGTGCTTCGCGCGCGACCTCGTTCAGTGCCGGTGGCATGGTCGCCGAGAACATCAGCGTCTGCCGGGTCTTCGGGATCAGGCGCAGAATGCGCTTCAGGTCCGGCGCGAAACCCATGTCGACCATGCGGTCGGCTTCATCCAGCACCAGGATCTCCACGTCATCCAGCGCGACGCTCTGACGTCCCACGAGATCGAGCAGGCGGCCCGGCGTGGCGACCAGCAGATCGACGCCCTCACCGCGCAGCATGCGTTCGTGCGGACCGATGTTCACGCCACCATGCACGACGCCGACCTTCAGCTTCGTGTAGCGCGACAGGTCGCGCGCCGCGGTCTCGATCTGGGCGGCGAGTTCGCGCGTCGGGGCCAGCACGAGCGAACGCAGGGCACGGGGCCGGTCCATCAGCTTGGTGAGGATGGGCAATACGAACGCTGCGGTCTTGCCACTGCCCGTCTGGGCGGCCGCCACGAGGTCGACGCCCTCGAGGATGAGCGGAATGCACCGCGCCTGAACCGGCGTGGGCGTGTGGTAACCAGCAGCACGGACGCCGCGCATCAATGCAGCGGGCAGTCCAAGGGAATCGAAAGGCATTCATTCTCCAGTGGAGCGGGAAGGGAATCCGGCCGGCGCGCACGATTCTCGGCGCTGCCGACGGCCGTGCTCGCAACGGTTTGCGGCCGGCTCGGCGCTCCCTCCGGGGGGTCCCCCCGGGGCGCGCCACCCATGGACAATGCCTGAGAGCAGGGTCTTAGCTCAAGCGGCATCTCGAAGTGGCCGAAAACCTCGACGTATCAGCCTGTTCTCTGGCCCGTAGGGAGATGGCGCCTTGAGACCGCTTCGCCGCACGCCTTCCCGGCTTCACCCACCCACGACAAGCCTGTCGTGGCCCTGGCGTGCCCCCCGGAGCCTCTCCGGTCTCACGCGCGGCCACCGAGCGGCGGTCCTGTTCGCCATGCTGGCCCTGTCGTTCGCCCCGCAGCCGCTCGCCGCCGCGGACGTCAATCATGCCAAGGCGAACATGCTGTGGAACATCGCCAAGTTCGTGGAGTGGCCCGGACTGGCACCCGATCCGAACACGCCTCTGGTGGTCACGATCCTCGGCGAGGACGATCTGGCCGTGGATCTGGCGGGAGTGCTGTCGAGCAAACTGGTGAATGGCCGGCCGGTGTTCGTACGCTTCGCGCGCCGTGCTCAGGATGCGAAGGGCAGCCAGATCCTGTACGTGGCCGCCACCGAAGTGCCGCGCATGGCCGAGGTGCTGAGCGCGGTCGAACGGCTGCCGGTCCTGACCGTGAGTGACGCGCCCGGGTTCGCCACGCACGGCGGCATGCTGGGCTTCACGCAGACCGGCGAGAAGGTGCGTTTCGAAGTGAATCTTGCTCACGCCGAGAAGTCTGGACTCAAACTGTCCGCCAAACTGCTGGCCCTCGCGCGGCTCGTGTCGGATCTGCCGGGGACGCCCTGATGTCGCTCGTGAACGTGAAGCTCCGCCACAAGCTCACGGTGCTGACCATGCTCACCAGCGTCGTGGCGCTGGTGCTGGCCTGCGGCGCATTCCTCGGCTATGAGTTGCTGACGTTCGAACGCACCATGAACCGCGACCTTGCCATCCTCGGCGACGTCATCGGGGACAACACCACCGCCGCGCTCACGTTCGGCGACAACGAAGCGGCCAGCGGCGTGCTGGCATCGCTGCGCGCCCAGAAGCACGTCATCGCCGCGTGCGTGTACGGCCCGGACGGTGCACCGTTCGCGAACTTCCGTCGCGATGCCGGCGACACGCCGCAGTGGCCGGCGCGCGCACTCGCCGTGACCACGGAACGAGCGTCGCGGTGGCTCGCGGTCTCACGTCCCATCGTGCTGGACCACGAGACCATCGGAACGGTGTACATCCGCTCGGATCTGGGCGAGATGCAGGCTCGCCTGAAGCGCTACGCGTGGATCATAGGAGTCGTCCTGCTGGCTTCGACGCTGGTGGCGTTCCTGCTTACATCGCTCTTGCAAGGGGTGATCTCGGGGCCGCTGCTCCACCTGGCTGCGGTGACACGTTCCATCGGCGAGTCGCGCGATTACTCGGTGCGTGCGGTCAAGACGGGCAACGACGAGGTCGGTGAGGTCGTCGATGGATTGAACAGCATGCTCACCGAGATCCAGAACCGGGACGCCCAGTTGCTCGGGCACCAGGAGCGACTCGAGGCCGAGGTGCAGGAACGCACGCAGGCGCTGCTCGACGCCAACGCCGAGCTCACCGGAGCACGCGATCGCGCCGAGAGCGCGAGCCGTGCCAAGAGCGAATTCCTGGCCAACATGAGCCACGAGATCCGCACGCCGCTGAATGGCGTGCTCGGCATGACCGAGCTGGCCTTGGAAACCAACCTGAACTCGGAGCAGCGCGACTACCTGCAGACCGCCCGGTCATCGGCCGGGACATTGCTGGGCGTGATCAACGACGTGCTCGACTTCTCGAAGATCGAGGCCGGCCGGCTGGACCTGGACGAAACGACGTTCGAACTGCGCGCCGAGGTCGAGACCGCAATGAAGACCGTGGCGTTGCGCGCGCACCAGAAGGGAATCGAACTGGCCTGCGACTTGCGCTCCGACGTGCCGGACGCCGTGATCGGCGACCCGGTGCGCTTCAAGCAGGTGCTCGTCAACCTCATCAGCAATGCCGTCAAGTTCACGCAAGATGGCGAAGTCGTGGTCGAGGTCAGCATGCAGGAGGCTGCCGACAGCGGCGCGCTGCTTCACTTCGCGGTGCGGGACACCGGCATCGGGATTCCCGCCGAGAAGCTGGCCAGCATCTTCGAGGCGTTCACCCAGGCCGACAATTCCACCACCCGCCGCTTCGGCGGCACCGGCCTCGGACTCACGATCTCCAGGCGATTGGTCGGCATGATGGGCGGTGAACTTTGGGTCGAGAGTGTCGAAGGTCAGGGCTCGACCTTCCACTTCACGATGCGCGTCGGCGTCGCCGCGAGTGTGGAGTCCACGCTGCTCGCACCGGTCGAGAGCATGGTCGGTCTCTCGGTGCTCGTGGTCGATGACAATGCCACCAACCGACGGATCCTCGCTGAACAACTGGCTGCGCTCGGACTCGTGGTCAGCACCGCCGACGGCGCGCGGGCCGCGCTCACGGAGCTGTGGCGCGCCCGGGCCGAGGCACGCACGTTCGCGCTCATCATCATGGATTATCACATGCCCGACATGGACGGCCTGCAGCTCGCCGAACGCATGCAGGAGTTCCCGGGAGTGGTGGGGTCGAGCATCATGATGTTGACCTCGGGCGGGCAGGCGGGCGACATCGCCAAATGCCGCGAACTGGGATTGGCCGCTTACGTGACGAAGCCTTTATCGCAGCGCGCCCTGTACGAGACGGTGGCTCAGGTGATCGGAGCCGGTGTCATCGCTCAGGGACTGGTCGCGTCCTCCACTCACAAGGACAGCATCATCATGAGCAACCCATTCAGCCCCGACACGGCCGCGCCGCAAATGTCGCTCAAGGTCCTTCTGGCCGAGGACAACTTCGTCAACCAGAAGCTGGCCATGACCATGCTCAAGAAGCGCGGCCATCAGGTCACCGTCGCGAACGACGGCGTGGAGGCCGTGGCCCTGCTCGATCGGGAGTCGTTCGATGTCGTGCTGATGGACGTGCACATGCCGAACATGGGCGGCTTCGATGCGACGGCGAAGATCCGGGAGATCGAAGCGGCGACAGGCCGCCAGCGCGTCCCGATCATCGCGCTGACCGCCCTGGCGATGAGCGGGGACAAGGAGAAGTGCCTGGAAGCCGGCATGGACGGCTACCTCACCAAGCCGATCAGCTCGGCTGAACTGATCGGCGCGATCACGAGTCTCTTCCCCGCTCCCGGGACCGAGGTTGTTCTGGCTCCAGCGCCGACCGTGATGCTGGCCCCGCCCGCGTTCGATTTCGAGCAGCTGAAACGCAACATGGATGACGATCAGGAGATGCTGCTGGACATCGTCGGCGCATTCCTGCGCGATCACGTCACGCAGGTCGCCCAACTGCGCGCCTCACTCACCACGGGCGATACCCAGACCGCGCTGCGCACGGCACACACGCTGAAGGGTCTGCTCCTGACGCTGGCTGCCCAGGACGCCTCGGACGCCGCACTGCGGCTCGAGCGTGCGGTGCGACACGGCGACATGCCCGCCGCCGCGCAGCTCATGCCGGCGCTCGATGACCAGCTCGCGCGCTTGCTGCCCGAACTCCGCACGCTGCTGCGCCGCGCGGCGTAAGCCCGCAGCTGACGAAACGGCCCCGTTCCTCGACGAGGAACGGGGCCGTTCGATACCACCCGCCGCGCTGCGAAGCGCGACTACTTCATCATCACGAACCGCATCGACGTCGACCGGCCGGCCTGTGTCAGCCGCGCCCAGTAGATGCCCGACTGCGGCGCACCGGCGATGCTCACCGTGTGCTCGCCCGCGCCGATCGCGCCCAGGTCCTGGCGCGCGACGCGACGGCCCGAGGCATCCATCAAGTCGATCGTCGCCGGCTCGTCCGTGGCGAGCAGCACCGCGAACGCCAGCGAATTGCCCGCCAGACGCTTGATCGCGAGCTGAGAGCCGAACGGCATGTCGATGTGCGCCAGGCCGAGCTTGCGCTCGCCGGACGGGGTCTGGATGCCGATCTGGTACTCGTAGCTGCGGCCTGGCACTGC
>JANNWR010000341.1:0-2938 GCA_031408715.1 bacterium | reverse complement strand
TTGAGCATCACTTCGCCGCGAGACCATTCGTCCTCGCCCGCGATGACCAGGAAGCGCGCGCCGCTCTTGCCCGCGGCCTTCATCTGCGCGTTGAACCCGCGCGCTTCGACGTCGCTCTCGACGCGGAACTGCTTGCGCAGTTGGCGCACGATCGCAGTCACGCCGGCACGCGTGCCGTCCATCGCCACGACGCACACCGTGTCGGCCGCTTCGGCTGCGAGCCCGCGCTCTTCGAGTACGAGCATGGCGCGGTCCAACCCGATGGCGAAGCCCACGCCCGGCGTCGGCGCTCCGCCCAACTGCTCGATGAGCGCGTCGTAGCGTCCGCCACCACCCAGCGCGCTCTGCGCACCCAGCGACGGGTCGTGCACCTCGAACGCCGTGCGCGTGTAGTAGTCGAGCCCACGCACCAGTCCGTGATCGAGTTCGTAGCGCACGCCCGCAGCATCGAGCCCCGCGAGCACGGCGGTCCAGTGTTCGCGGTCGGCGTCATCGAGCACATCGATCATGTGCGGCATCCGCGGTGCGAGTTCGGCGAGCACTGCCAGATCGCTCTCGGACTTGGTGTCGAGCACGCGCAGCGGGTTCTGCTCCAACCGGCGCTTGCTGTCTTCGGACAGTCGGTCGGCGAAAGGTGCCAGCAGCTCGCGAAGCCGTTCGCCGTACGCCCCGCGCGAGGCCGGCTGGCCGACGCTGTTCACCTTGACGCTCAGGTCCGTGAAGCCCCACGCCTCGTAGAGGTCGACGAACAGCGCGATCATCTCGACGTCGGCGCCGGGTGCGGCGGAACCCACCAGCTCGCAATTGATCTGCGAGAACTGGCGATAGCGCCCCTTCTGCGGGCGGCCGTACCGGAACACCGGACCCATGCTCCACAACCGGTGCACGCGCGACCGTCCCCCGAGCCCATGCTCGAGGTAGGCACGCATGACACCGGCTGTGAACTCGGGCCGGAGCGCCAGCTCACGGTCGCCGAGGTCCTTGAACCGATACATCTCCTTCTGCACGACATCGCTGGACTCGCCCGCGGTGCGCGCGAACAACTCGTATTCCTCGAACATCGGCGTGCGCAACTCGCCGAAACCGTAACGCTCGAGCACGTCGCGGGCGCGGGATTCGGCCCAGCGCCAGCGCGTCGTGTCGTCCGGGAGCAGGTCGCGCGTGCCGCGCGGAGCCTGGTGCTTGGGAGCCATCAGGCGGGCCCTCGCCGGCGGTCGAGCAGCAGACTCACCACTTGCGAAAGTGTGGCGCCGAACGCATCGGCCATCCAGTCGTACACGCTCGAGTCGCGGCCCGGGATGAACGATTGGAACTTCTCGTCCAGCGCTCCCACGGCCGCGATCGCGAGCACGGCGAACAACATGCGGCGCACTGCTGGAGTCGAAGGCCAGCTGTCGCGCACGGCGCGGTACACCAGCATGCCGAGCCCGCCGTACTCGAGCGTGTGCGCGAACTTGTCGCGGAACTCGAACTCCCCCGGCACCCGAAGCCCCGGCTGAGAACTGAGCGTGAAGATCAGCGCGACGTAGGCGAACACGACCAGCCAGCGCGGCTGGAACCAGCGCACGGCGCTCAGGCGCTCGGCTGTGCTCGACAACGGGGGCCTCCGCTCATGCGTGGGTGGGCGGGTGCGCCGGCAAGCCGCATGAAGCGCGCGGCCGCAATCGACAGGCGGACCCAGGGGACAGGGGTTCGAATGCATGAAGTTATCATGCGGCCGTGAGCCGTGCATGCGGTGAGGGACCGCGCAGGATGCGGTGGCGCGTGCCCCCCACTGGCGAGGCCCGCCCGCCTGCCTGCAGGCGCGAACCGCACGTGCCGACGTGCGGCGGGAGGCATGCTCGCAACGTGCCCCACACGACCCACTCGAACGCAGCTTCGCTTGACGGGAACCGCTCTGGACGCTACTTTCCCTCGGCTCTTTCGCGAGTGGCTCGACCCTCGCGCAGCGCGCCGCTAGCTCAATTGGCAGAGCAACTGACTCTTAATCAGTAGGTTGATGGTTCGATTCCATCGCGGCGCACCATTTTGTCGTCACGACGGCCTTGCCGCGCTCACGCGCAGCGGGGCCGAAGTGCGTTCGGGGGGGCTGACAACACGGCATGGTCGCTCTTCAAAGCCTTCACGAAGGTGGCGAAGACCTCCCCCAGCACGGGCGCAGATGGAGGGAAGCCTCAAGCTCAGTTCGCTCTTTCGCGGCGAGCTACAACTAGCGTGAACTTTCACTGAGGCCGCCCTGTCCAGAACGGCCCCGGCTTCTTGCTGCAGCGAGCGAGCCCGCTCACTCGCGGCCAGCTGATCCACGGGACGCGACTGCTGACTGACCGCGATCTGCGGCGCTACTTTCCGCGGAACTCGTCGGGCGAGTGTCGGGCCAGCGTCACGGTGAGGAACACTGGACGTCCGTCGTCCCTTAGGCCCACGAAGACACTGTCCGCCACGATTCGATAGAGATTCAGCCCAAAGGACCATGAGCCTGCTCGCGGCATGCGTTCGAGCTCACGGCCCGAGAATCGCAGGGTCACGTGACCTAGCAGCGACGTGTCCGCCTCGAATCGCACAAACGGCACTCCGTTCATCAGGGCGTCGCCGAAGCTGGGCGGCAGCCCGCGAGTCACGCAGCGCTGATCCCGTCTGGACGAACTGATGCATGGAGCGTCGAAGCCATACGTACCTGGCCTGCCCACAGGAATCGCGAGATCCACGAACAGCGCTGGCCGGTTTGTCGCGGGTTCGGTTTCCAACCGCTCGCTCCATCTGAAGTTCTGCTTCCGGCCATTCCAAGGCTCCGACGGCATGGGCTTGGTTCCGCTGACCGTCGCAGCACATGCCGTAAGCACTGTGGCCAGTGCGACCATGCACACAATCAAGCTTCTCATCGCATCTCTCCGATCACCGAAGGACGACCATGCGCCTGCGGATGGTCTCGGCATGACCA
>JANNWR010000340.1:0-16855 GCA_031408715.1 bacterium | reverse complement strand
GAGCCGATCGGTCTTCGTCCGCAGCGGCACCCGGTAGTTCACACGCCAGACGTTCGCGCTCGAATCGCGCACCATCGGCAGGGCGTCCCCACGCCCATCCGACAACGCCATCTCGGTGATGTCCTCGGTCCCCTCGACCTTCACTTCGATCGGCTGGCCCGCGGTCACGAACGTGTCGGAGGCCGCGACGATGACGTCCGGGGGCACGCTTCGCAGTCCCTCGGGGTCACTCAGCGGCTGAGAGGAGGTGGAGGTGAATGGCACGGTGCCCTGCACTACCACAACGCCCTCGGTCGACGCCGCCACCGCCTGTTGCTGCTGCGACGTGCTCGCGTCCGGCAGCGACGACGCCAGTCTGCTGGAGTCCCCACCGCTGCAACCTTCGAGTAGCGCGATCGTGGCCACCAGCGCGATCGCCGTGGTCCCGACCCAGGCACCGATCATGGCGCGCTGGCGCTCGCGACCGCGTTCACTCGCGAGCTGCAGCGCCTGCTCGAACTGGTCCTGCGTCTGCTTCGAGATCTTCTGGGTACCGAGCTTGTCGATCATGACCATTCTCCTCCGGCTCGCGCTTGGGTCTTCCGCGCCGGTGTGCCGGCTCTGCGCGGGGACCGCGGGGAGCCCGGCGAGCTGCCGGGTCCCCGTGCAGCGCCCCGGGGCGTGTGCCGCGGTGGGCTGCAAACAGGTGCTATCGCGAGGGCCGTGCCGTGCCGATAACTCGCTGGATCACATGCAGTTGGGTTTTGGTGTCCGCACTGGGCGATGGCCGGACGTGTCAAGATTGACACGTCCGGATCTCCGGCGGACCCTCGACGCATCAGAAAGCGCAACCCAACCTCAAGGACCGCAATGACTCACAGCGAACGTGTCGATTCGGACACAGTCAGATCCGGGTGGCACACACGTGGGTGTGTGCCCCGCTTCGGCGCGGTACTGCGAGGTCTGCTCGCTGGGATGGCAGGCGCACTGCTCGGCTGCCTGCTGCCCATGGCCGCTCGCGCCGAACTCCGCACGCTCGATGCGCAGGTGGTATGGGCGCGGCCGGGCTGGTGCTATCTCGCGTCCACCGACAGCACGCTGTTCACGACCGGCATCGCCATCGTGATCGCGCGCGGTGATCGCGTGATCGCGGCAGGGCGCATCACCCGCGTCCATGAAACGCGGCTCGCAGCCGTGCGGCTCGACTCCGGCGGACTCGAGGAGCAGGACCACCTCGAAACATTGCGTGTGCGAGGCGAGTCGGCCCGTGACGTCCGGGTGACGCACCTGCGCGTCGGACTCCCGAGTGCGGCACGCCGCAATCTCCTGTTCGCGTGCGACCACATCACCCCGCAGTTGGGGTTCGCGCACGAAACGTACGACCTGGCTGGCGACCGGATGCTCCGGCGGCTCATGGGCCCCACGCTTCCGCTCGCCCCCGACACGCTCGACGTGCTCTGGTTCGCGGATGCGAATGACGCCGACATCGCCATCGAACGCGGCGACATCGACGTGGCGGTGTTCTGGCCGGGCGAGCTACCCGCGCGGTTGCGCGCGCCGGATCATGCCGCGCGCGTGTTCGCCGGCGAGCGCTCGCACGGCGTGCTTGCGGCACAGCTCACGCCGCCCGACACCCTGCCACTCCCGAGCTCGGACATGGTCTGGCTGACGCGTGAGGCGTTCGCTGGAGATGCCCACCTCGTGGCGGCACCCTCGGGCGAACCCGCGGCCACCCGCTATAAAGTCGACCCCGCGATCCCGGGTGCCGCGACGCTCCAGCGCGCGCTGACCCGCGTGAACCGCGCGAGTGCCCGGCGCACCGTCATGCTGCGCTGGCTGGACGAGGTGGAGCTCGAGCCACAGCTGCCCTCCGGCCCGGGAGTGGCGACGCGCGTGGTCGGCGCCTCGGCACGGGCGGCCCTGCGCGAGCATGCCCAGCAGCCCTTGCTCACCATGACCTTCGCGGTCGTCGCTTCCCCCGCTGCACGCGCCGCGGTCGCCGCGATCGGTGCAGATTCGTTCGCCGAGCTGATCGACTGTGCGAGACTGCAGCGATGAACTCCCTGCGCACCCGGCTCATCTGGGGCTTCTCGCTCGTCGCGGTGCTGCCGTTGGCCATGGCCATGGTCCTGCTGGGCGCACGTATCCAGCACACGGTGCGCGCCCAGGCCGCGGCCCGGCTCGACACGGCGATCGGTGTCGTCCAATCGCAGCTGCGGACCGACGGCGAGCGGATGCTGCAGCAACTCGCCCTGCTCGGCCGCGACCCCCAGCTCAAGCGGCTCGTGCTCGTTCCCGGCAATGGCGAACTGGAACTGCGCCAGTACCTGGCCGACCAGCGCTTCCTGCTCGGGCTCGACTATCTGGTGGTCACCGACACTTCGCAGCGTGTGCTCGGCGACGCGGCCGCTGCGTCGACAGCCAGCGAACCCGCCACGCTCGGGGCCGAGCAACTGCCCGTGCGCGCCGACGACGGCCTCTTGGTCAGCACTCTCATGGGTGCCGGCGGCCTGGTGCTGGATTCGCGCGCGGCCATCCCCTATCTGGACCATCGCGCCGGCGTCATCCGCGGTGGAGTGCGACTCGACTCCACATTCCTTGCGCGCTGGCATCTGACGAGCGGGCTCGAACTGATCTTGCGCGACCCTCAGGGACGTGTCGTCGCAACCACCCTGCACGGCGGCCTCGCCCCCAGGCCGCGCACGGCGGACACCACCGTGGGAGTGGTGCAGCTCGGCGGCCGGTCGTGGTTCACACGCGAGGCCGACTTGAAGATCGGCGCGCATGACGGCACGGCCGCGCACTTGACCGCGCTGGCATCCTCCGCGGCCGCGGACGACGCCATCGGCGTCTTGCGCAGCACCGCCATCGTGCTCGGGCTGCTGAGCATCGTCCTTGCCATCGTGCTCGGGGTCGTGTGGTCGCATCAGGTCGCCCAACCCATCGTCCGGCTGGCGGGATTCTCCGAACGCATCGCTCGCGGCGACTGGGACGAACCGCTGCTGCTCGAGAGCATGCGCGAGCTGCAGATGCTCGTCGACGCGCTCGAGCGCATGCGCACCGATCTGCACGGCTATCGCGACAACCTGCGCGCCAGTGAACGCCAGGCCGCCTACGGCCAGATGGCGCGCAAGGTCGCGCACGAGATCAAGAACCCGCTCACTCCCATCGCCATCTCGGTGCAGGGCCTGAAGCGCGCATTCGAGCAGCAGTCCCCGGCGGAGTTCAGCGGCACGCTGGATGACGCCGTGCGCACGGTGAGCGAGGAGATCCAGCGGCTGAAGACCCTGCTGCAGGAGTTCTCGGACCTCGGCCGCTTCCCGCCGGTGCGGCCCACTCGCTTCGTGCTCGGGGATCTGCTCGGCGAGTTGCGCCTGCTCTACGAGCACGAGGTGTCCGCCGGCCGGCTGTCGTTCGAGTCCCCACCTGCGGCGTTGTCGCTGGACGCGGACCGTGACCAGCTGCGCCAGGTTCTCATCAATCTCGTCCAGAACGGCCTCGACGCCACCGCGGCGAACGCCGGCCGTGTTCGTGTGTCGGCCATGCGGCGCGACGACGTGATGTGCCTGGTCGTGCGTGACGACGGCCCGGGCTTGAGCGAAGAGCAACGCGCCCAGCTGTTCGTGCCGGAGTTCACCACCAAGTCGCACGGCAATGGCCTCGGGCTCACCATCGTCGAACGCATCATCGCCGAGCACGGCGGGACGATCGAGGTCGAATCCGCGCCTGGTCGCGGCACGGCGTTCGAGCTCCGGCTGCCGAGCACCGGTCGGGAGTGACCCATGCCGAGCCTGCTGATCGTCGATGATGAAGCCAACATCCGGGCCACACTGAAGGCAGCGCTCACGCGCGAAGGTTACCAGACCGATGACGCCGCCAGCGTGGCCGCCGCGCGTGACAAGCTGCGCGAGGCCTACGACCTCGTGCTGCTCGACGTGTGGTTCCCCGGCGAGAACGGCCTCGACCTGCTGCGCAGCATCGTGGCCGACGCGCCGCAGACACGCGTCATCATGATGAGCGGGCACGCCAACATCGATACCGCCGTGCAGGCCACGAAACTCGGCGCATGGGACTTCCTCGAGAAGCCGCTGTCGCTCGACCGGCTGCTGGTGGTGCTGCGCAATGCCACGGCCACGCAGGCGCTCGAGTCCGAGAACCGCCGGTTGCGGGCACCGTGGGCCGCCTCGCTCGTGGGTCAGTCACCCGCTCTCCAGAAGCTGCTCGGCGAGATCGCGCTCGCCGGTCCGTCTCCCGCGCGCGTCCTGTTGTCGGGCGAGAACGGCACCGGAAAGGAACTCGTCGCACGCGCACTGCACGGTTCGAGTGCGCGCCGCACCCAGCCGTTCGTGGCCGTGAACTGCTCGGCCATCCCCGCCGAGTTGTTCGAATCGGAGCTCTTCGGCCACGAGAAGGGCGCGTTCACCGGCGCGACGCAGGCCCGGCGCGGGCACTTCGAGGAAGCCCACGGCGGCACATTGCTGCTGGACGAGATCGCCGACCTGCCGGCACGCGCCCAGACCAAGCTGTTGCGAGTCCTCCAGGAGCAGGAGCTCACCCGGGTCGGCGGAAGTCGCAGCATCAAGATCGATGTGCGCGTGATCGCGGCCACGAACCGCGACCTGCCTGCCGCGGTCGCCGCCGGCGAGTTCCGCGAGGATCTGTACTTCCGCCTCGCGGTGATCCCACTGCGTGTGCCCGCGCTCAGGGAACGGCGCGAGGATATCCCCGAACTCGTGCAGCACTTCCTCGCACTGCACGCGCGTGACAGCGGCCAGCGCGTGCCGGTGTTCGGCAGCAGCGCGCTCGATGCGCTGGCGTGCTACCCGTTCCCCGGCAACGTGCGCGAACTGCGCAATCTGGTCGAGCGCCTGGTGATCATGAACCCCGGAGCGCGGATCGGCCCCGAGCAGGTCGCCGCGGTGCTGCCCTCGGCCGGTGCGGCAGGCACGCCCACGGGCCCCGTCCATCTGAGCGAGGCCGTGCGGGAGTTCGAGCGCCGGCACATCGAATCCGCTCTCGAGGCGGAGGCCGGGCACATGACGCGTGCGGCGGCCCGTCTCGGTCTGGAGCGCAGCCATCTGTATAAGAAGATGACTCAACTCGGCATGCGCACCGAGGAGTGAGGCGTCGCAACCGAGCCGAGCTCCCAAATTGTTGTCAGATCTTGATCTAGCCGTGTCTTGCCGAGACACCGACGCAGCACACGGGAATTTCACTTGTGCTCCTGCTCGTGCGTGCCGATACTGGTTGTGTCTTCGGTTGACCTATGGATGTGTTCCACAGCGTTCAGAACCCGCCAGAGACTCTTCCGGCGGTTTTTTTGTGCGCGGTGGGAACGGTCGACAGAACACATCGGTCACAGTGACCGGACGCAGCCGCAGCGTGATCCAGCGGTAACAACGGGTCCTCGGGCCCGGTTTCAAGGAGCTTCAAGTGGCTAGTGGCACCGTGAAGTGGTTCAACGAGGCGAAGGGTTTCGGCTTCATCTCCCAGCCGGGCGGCGAGGATGTGTTCGTGCACTTCTCCGCAATCCAGGGCGACGGCTTCAAGACGCTCGCTGAGGGTGAAGGCGTTGAGTTCGACGTGACTCGTGGGCCGAAGGGCCTGCAGGCCGCAAACGTCCGCAAGGCCTGATCCGCCCGAGGTACCACCTCACGCCGGTACGAGGCGGCGTCCGCATGGACGCCGCCTTCGGCGTTTCCGGGCGGCACGCGCAGCGGTCCCATCCGGCGTTTTCTCGAGACGCTACGCGACTCTACCCGAGCAATCGCTCGCGAAACCGCCGGCTCAGCTTGAGCACGGTGCCATCGAGCAGTACCAGGTCGTAGTCGCCATGCGTGGCCGGCACGACTTCGCGTACCTGATCGAGCCGCACCAACGCGCCGCGATGGATGCGTGCGAATCTGGCCGGGTCGAGCCCTGCTTCCAACTCGATGAGCGTCGAGCGCACCAGATGGCTCGCCACGGCCGTGTGCAGTTCGGCGTAGTTGCCCGCCGCCGCGATCCAGGACACGTCCGTGGCCGGCACGATCACGAAGCGATCGCGCACGCGCACCGCGAACCGTTCGATCCGGCGCTCGCCCTCGGCACCCACGGTACTGCGGACGCGATCGAGCAGCGCGGACAACTTGGCCGGGCCCTCACGTTCGTCCCCGCGCGCCAGCTCGGCTCGGGCCTTGCCGAGCGCGGCGCGAAACCGCACCTCGCGCACCGGCTTCAGCAGGAAGTCGAGTGCGGACACCTCGAACGCGCGCAGCGCGTGCCGTTCGTGCGCGGTCACGAACACCACCTCGGGCACGTGCTCGTGGCCAATCGCCTCGAGCACCGAGAAGCCATCGCCCTCGGGCATCTGGATATCTAGGAACACCAGGTCGGGCCGCTCGCGCAGGATGAGCGCCACGGCCTCCCGGGGCGAACCCGCCTCCCCCACCACGGTGACGTCCGGCTCGTTCGCGAGCCATAGCCGCAGCCCCTCGCGTGCCACCGGTTCGTCGTCGACCAACACGGCGCGCATCATGACGTTGGTCCCGCCACGGGTCCCGCCGCGGGTCCCGCCACGGTCCGCCACGGCAGCGTGATGCGGACCACGCCACCGCCTTCGGGTGCGTCGAGGCATTCGAGCCGAGCCGCATCGCCATGGAGCAGCGCCAGGCGCTCGCGCGTGTTCGCGAGCCCCATGCCGGAACCGCGCTCGGGGTTCCCGGGCTCGCCCCGCGTCGCGGCAAAGCCCGGGCCGTCATCACGCACCTCGATCACGAGTTGCTCGCCCTGACGTCCGGCACGGACCTGCACACGGCCACCACGCGCGGTGGTGAGCCCGTGTTCGATGGCATTCTCGACCAGTGGTTGCACAAGCAGGGCAGGCACGCGGGCCGCAAGAGCGTCGGGCTCCACCGCGAACTCGGCCCGCAGTCGCTCCGGGAAACGGATGCGCTGCAGGCGAAGGTACCGTTCGACGAGTTCCAGCTCCTCGGCCAGCGCGATCTCCTGCCGTCCCGGAGCGTCGAACGTCGCGCGCAGCAGATCGCCGAGGTCCCCGATGGCCTGGTCGACCGCAGCGACATCGCCGCGGCGGGCCAGGACGGCCAGCGCATTCAGCGTGTTGAACAGGAAGTGCGGGCGGATCTGCGCCTGCAGGCTCTCGAGCCGTGCGGCCGCCAGTCCGCGTTCGAGTTGTGCCGCCGCCAGCGTGCGCTCAGCCGCTTCACGGCGCGCCTCGAGCAGCATGACGACCATGACGATGGCGGCATACACGCTGATCTCCATGCCGATGTAGAACACGTAGGCGTGCGCCAGCCGGGGACCATTCGGGCCTGGCTGGGCGGTGAGGGCCAGCACGTGATGGGACATCGCCAGCAGCAGCAAGTGCAGCGCCACGAACACCGCGGCCCCGCCCAGATGCGCGAGCAGCGCACGGAGCAATCGTCCGGAGCGCACCGGAAAGCGCCATGCCATCCATGCGCACCACGGCGACACGAGTACCACGCCGAGCCACAGTGGAACCACCCACTGCACGAGCTCGACGAAGCCTTCGGGGCGCCCCTCGACGATGCGCGTGAGTGCGCTGCGGAACATCTCGAGCAGCGCGAGGAAAGAGGCGGCGATGATGGCGACGCGGGTGTTGCGTCGCGGGCTTGGGATCATGGCACGAATCCTAGCACCGCCACTGCCAACGCCAGCTGCGTCCAAGTCCCGCTCATCCCGGTGGTGGTCCCGCTCATCCCAGAACCCTGAATCCGAGGCTCGCTGGGCCGCAGATTGCGTCGTGGCGGGCCGCGACGAGACACGTCGCACGGCCCCCCGGTCCCTTCGCAGCAAAGGACGTCCGTGATCACACTCCGCGGTGTCAGCCGCGCCTTCACCACGCCCGCCGGTACGTTCAGCGCCCTGCGCGGCATCGACCTCGATGTTGCAGCCGGGGAGTACATGACGATCGTCGGCCGCTCCGGCAGCGGCAAGTCCACGCTCCTGAACCTTCTCGGCGGCCTCGACCGGCCGAGCGAAGGGGAAGTGCGCGTCGCCGGTCATGGTTTGCACACGTTGTCGCACGACCAGCTCGCGAAATGGCGCGGTCGTCATGTGGGCATCGTCTTCCAGTTCTTCCAACTGCTGCCCACGCTCACCGTGCTCGAGAACATCCTGCTCCCGATGGACTTCCTCGGCGCGCCCGCCGAACGCGAGCGCCAGCGTCGGGCCGAATCCCTGTTGGCGCAGGTCGGGATCGCCGATCAGGCCGGCAAACTACCCGCGACGTTGTCGGGTGGCCAGCAGCAACGCGCCGCCATCGCTCGCGCACTGGCCAACGATCCGCCCCTGCTGCTCGCCGACGAACCCACGGGCAACCTCGATTCCGCCACCAGTGCCGACGTGTCCGCACTGTTCGGATCCCTCGCGGCGGCGGGCAAGACAGTCATCGTGGTCACCCATGAACGTGACGCGTTCAGCGGAGCATCCCGCACACTGATGCTGGCGGACGGTGCGGTGGTGGCATGATCGCGCCGCGTTATCGCAAGGCAGTGCGCGACTTGATCCAGCGCCCGGGCCGCTCGGCGCTCGCGATCGTCGCCATGGCCGCCGGACTGTTCCAGGTCGCCGTCATGCTCACGGCCTATGCGCTGCTGCGCCCCACCCTCGATGGCTTCTACCTTCGCACGCGTCCCGCTTCGGCTGTTTTCATGCTCGATCGGCTCGACGACTCACTCGCCACCCGGATCGGCAGCCGGCCGGATATCGAGGCCGCGGAATCCCGCCCCACCCTGGTCATGCGCGTGGCGCACGTCGGCGGCGATTGGGTGCCGGCGCTCACGCACGTCGTCTCCGACTTCGACCACCAACGCGTCGATCAGTTCACGCACGAATCGGGAGCATGGCCGCCCGGACCGGGCGACGTGCTGCTCGAGCGCACGGCGCTGCGCGTCGCCGAAGTCCAGATCGGCGACAGCCTCGACGTACGCCTCGCCGATGGCCGGGACCTGCGCGTGCGCGTCGCCGGCACGGTGCATGCGCCCGGCATGGCGCCGGCGTGGATGGAACATTCCGTCCCGATGTTCGTGGGCCGGGCTTCGAGCTTGTGCTCGCCCACCGACGACGCGCAGTTGCGGATCGTGAGCACGCACCCGCTGCACGAAGGTGCCATCCGCGAGAGTGCGGACTCGGTGAGCGCGCTGCTCGCGCGTGCCGGAATCCGCGTCGACCGGGTCCTCGTGCCCACGCCGGGCCGGCATCCGCATGCCGACCAGATGGAGGCGTTCCTGTTCCTGTTACTGGCGTTCGGACTGCTGAGTTTCGCGCTGAGCACGGTGCTGTTGGTGAGCATGGTGCACGCGCTCATGGCGGAACAGGTGCGAGACACGGGCATCATGAAAGCGCTCGGCGCGACGACCTTCCAGATCGCGAGCCTGCACCTGGCTCAGGTGGCCATGCTCGCGGCCGCAGCACTTGCACTCGGCCTGCCGCTCGGGACGATCGCGGGCCAGGCCTACGCGGAGTTCTCGGCCGGCATCCTCAATACCGACGTGAGTGGGGCCCCGTTCCCGTGGTGGGCGTTGGCGCTGGAGATCGCGCTCGGATTCACGCTGCCCCTCGCCGTTGCCCTCGCTCCCGTGCGGCGCGCTGCCGGCCTCACCGTTCGCGAAGCGCTTTCCGACGAGACGCCGCCGCTGTCGCACTTGCGCGTCGCCGAGCGCCTGCTCGGCGGCATCGCAAGACGTTCGCGCCCACTGACCTCGACCCTGCGCGCGACACTTGCGCGAGGCTCACGACTCGCCCTGACAGTCGGGCTGCTCGCGATGGGCGGTGCGGTGTTCATGGCCGCCATGAACGTGGCAGAGGACTGGCGCCGGAGCGTCGACGACGATTTCGCCCGCCGGCGCTACGACCTCATGGTGGCCTTCGCGGATGCGCAGCCGCTCGGCGACGTGCGCGCGCTGCTCGCGGAGATCCCGGGAGTCACTCGCCACGAATGCTGGCCCGGCACAAGTCCGTGGATCGTGGGGCGGGACGGGGTGGCGAGTGTGACCACGGCGTTCGTGGCACCCGGCCCCGGCTCCGAGATGATCAGGCCCCGCCTGATGACGGGCCACTGGCTCGCGGTGGGCGACTCCACCGGGATCGTGCTGAACCACGCCGCCGCGCAGCGCGCCGGCGTACGCACGCCGGGCGACCGCGTGCGGCTGCGCCTGCGCGGCCGCACGATGGAGTTCGCGGTCGTGGGCCTCGTCCACGAGCTCGTCCCCATGCCGGTGATCTACGGCCCACCGGCCGCCGTGCTGGCGCTGTCCGGGCGCTCCCCCGACTCGACACGGAGCGTCCGCGTCGTACTCGCGGGGCACACCGAGGCCGATCAGCGCGCCGCCGCACGTGCGCTCGAGCATGCCGCAGAGGAGCGCAGCATCGCTCTCAACGGCATCCAGCGCATGCAGGACACCAAGCAGGGCATCCTCGACCATCTCGTCATCATCCTGAGCGTGCTCCTGCTGGCGGCAGCCGTCGTGTTGTTCGTGGGCGTGCTCGGGCTGACCACGACGCTGGCGCTGTCGGTGGTCCAACGCACGCGCGAGTTCGGGATCATGAGTGCGATCGGCGCAACGCCGGCCATGCTCGCTCGCCAGGTGTGGATCGAGGCCATGCTGCTTGCCGCGCTGAGCGGCATCACCGCGCTGGTCATCACCGTACCTGTGAGCATCGCGCTCGAAGCGGTGTGCGGGCGGATCTTCTTCAAGGCCCCGCTCGATCCGTGGATCTCACCCACGGCTTCCTTGCAGTGGTTCGTGGCCGTCTTCGTGCTCGCCTCGCTCGGCAGCCTCGGGCCGGCGTTGCGAGCGTCCCGGCTCACCGTGCGCCAGGCGCTGTCCCAGTCCTGAGCGTGTTTCCCCGACCAATCCTCCACCCGGAGACTCTTCCATGCGACTCGCCTTCCTGCTGACCTGCTTCCTGACTCTGTGCACCACCGCCCCCTCGGACGCCGCCCCTGGCGCGGCAACGAGCTGGCCCGCCGGCCGCACCGGCATGTTCGCGAAACGCTGGGTCGACGCCTTCGCTGCAGGCGAGGACAGCATGCGCGCGTTCCTGACCACCGACATGGCCGCGGCCAGTCTCGCCGAGCGCAACGTGGCGGCGCGGATCGTGCGCTATCGCGAGATGCACGACAGCTACGGTCGCTTCCAGCTCGAGCAGGTCGTCAAGTCCGAGGCCCGCGTGCTGACCGTCAAGCTCCTGGACGCCCAGGCGAAGTCGTACGACGCGGTGTTCACACTGGAGCCCCAGCCACCGTTCAAGCTCAAGAGCGTGACGCTCAGGACCCGAAAGGCTGGGGGGCACAGCCTGTTCGGAGGCTTCCACCACTGACGTCGTGCACTGTGAGATGCAATTCGATCTCGATGTTTCGTGGGACCAAACGTCCGGATGCGAAACCGTAAGCGGATCCTTACACTTCCTCGGTATTCGGCAACGATGCAAGTTGCAGTGCGCCTTGCGCATCCAAGATCGGGCTTCCGGCTTCACGAGCCTGAATTCCGTTCACGATATCGTGACGCGATGCTAGACTTCTTGGCAGCCGAACTCCCCATGTTCGTCCGCGTATCACGAGGACTCTCTCCCTCGGCATCGGCAGCGCCGGCATCCCCCCGGTTCGATGCACGGATGAAGGCAGCACTCGAGGAGGTCCCGGGTGGACTTCTTGCGACTTCGTTCGTGCGTGTGGCGCACCGCGTTGTTCGCGATCGGTAGCGCCGCGCTCATCGCGCCGGCGCCCGCTCGGGCACAAGCGGCATACGAGACCACGCCGTGCTTCACACCATCGGATGCGCAGGGGCGCGGCGTGTTCCCGCCTGCTTGTGATCATGGCTTCTCGAGCCATGAGAACGCGGTGCTGCTCGAGACCGGCCTGCCCCCTGGCACCGCGCTCGGCGGTCGGCTGCGTCTCACCAAGATGAATGTCACGTCGTCCGTCCCGGGCGGTGCGCTCGGCGGGAAGACCGTGACCTTCACCGCCACCCTCAAGCTCGAGTTCAAGGGATTCAACGGACTGCCGCGCGTCAACAGCCGCGTGCTGCTGCCGCTCACGGGCACGTTCGTGACCGCACCGCAATCGCCCTCCGACACGGTGCAGTCGTTCGACTTCGATCTGGTCACCGCTTCGGCCACGCTGCCACCCGGAGACAACGATTTCGCTCAGCTTCAGTTCCTCGCCGGTGCGAGCAATGGCCTGCCCAGCCACGGCCATGCGATCTATACGTTGCAGGCCGACGGCGAATGGTCGTGCGACACGCAGTTCGACCTCCACTACTCCTTGGCATTCACGGGGGACCCCCAGGGCGACCTGTTCGGCCTCTCGGGCACCACGGTGAGCCACCTGCGACTTCTCGCTGGTCGCATCGACTATGCGCCGGAACTTCTGCCCGAGAGCGGTGCGGGCGGCATCGTCTGGCCACCCGTGACCGAGCAGGGCCGTCCCGGCGTCACCGAGGGCTGGTTCGCTGCGCAGCGATTGAGCCCGGCGCGCGCCCTGCTCATGCGCATGAACCTGCGCGCCACACCCGGCGCCGACATGTATCCGGGCAGCCCCCTCGGAGGTGGACTGTCGGTCGGCAACGACCTGCTCGAAGTCGAGATCTTCGGTGAAGGCGCCTGGAGCAGCTTCCATCGCTCCATCACGGTGCCCGTGCAGACGTTCATCAACTGGAGCCCCGAGGCCGTGCATCAGCCCAAGCAGGGGCGTGCGGCCGACCTGTACTTCCTGTACGGCGAAGTGGCGGGCGACCCCGACTTCTCTCTGCTGCGCATCTCCGGCGGCACGGGCTTCGGGATGCCGAGCCTGGGGCACTCGGTCATCGAGAAGCTACCCAGCGGCGACTGGATGTTGGACAGCTCCTACGACCTGACCTACCGCGTCGAATGGCTCGGCGCCCAGGGCAGCGCCCTGGCTGGTCAAGGGGGCGCGACACAGTCCGTACTCGGGCTCCAGAGTGGCGAAGAGCGCGAAGGGGACTGCGACGCGCCAGACGACGGCAGCGGCTCCGCCGCGTTCCCACCACCGTGCGCGGACGGCTTCCTGAGTGAGCCCGCCGCACTCGCCGCGCTGAATGGCCTGCCGACCGGCTCGCCGCTGCTGGCGCGCGTACAGCTCACCAACCTGAATGTCACGAATCGCAGCAACGGCGGCGCGCTGGAAGGCCAGACGCAGACCATGACGGGCAATCTGGTGCTGACGTTGCAGGGTACGGGCGACTTCGCCGGCTATGCACGCACGCTGACGCTGCCCGCCAGTGTGCTGACCGCAACCGCGCCCTACGTGAAGGCGCAGGGACCGCAGCACTTCGCGGCCCTCGTCACCTCGATCACGGCCGCGCTACCGGCCGGCGACTCCCAGTTCACGTCGCTCACGATCAACGGCGGCGAGGGCGCGAGCTTCAGCTCTCCCGGCAATACCACCTTCACGCCGGCCGCTGGCGGACGCTGGAACGTCGAGTCATCGCTCGATGTGGGCTACCGCCTGACGTTCGCCGGCAAGCTCGGTGGTCCGTTCGCAGGTTACAGCGGTGCGACCGATACCCGCGTGCGCCTGGTGGCGGGCAGCGCTCCGCTGGTGCTCGCCTCGCCCCCTCGGCCCGCTGCCAACATGCTGCGCGTGAGCCAGGCCATGCCGAACCCGACACGCGGGCCGTTGCTGTTGACGCTCGACCTGCCGCGCCGGACGGCCGTACGTGCCACCGTGCACGACGTACTGGGCCGCGAAGTGCGCGTCATCGCGGATGGCACTCGCGATGGCGGTGTGCAAGGAGTAGCGTGGGATGGACGGGACGCTCAGGGTCGCCGCGCGGCTCCCGGGCTCTATCTGGTGCGCATCGACGTCGGCGGCGAGCGCTTCTCGCGCCGAGTCGTGGTCTCGCACTAGTCGTAGTCGGCTCACGGGCGCCGGTTCAGGCAACAGGCATCGGTCACGATCGGGGACGCAAGAAGCTCCAGCGGGGAGACGATTCCCCAGTGAGGACTCGACCATGGTGCGCGCGAGGATCCGGATGTTCGGCGATCGCATGGTGATCCTGCTCGGTGCGCCGCGTCGCCTGCGGGCGGTCCCGCGGAAGGCTGCGGTCGCCTGCCCGCCGCAGGGCTGCGGCCATGACCTGCCGGGCTCGTTCGATGCACACCTGAGCGGGCTGACTTCGGCCAGCGCGCGGCTGTTGCTCGAGAAGTCCGGCGCACCGATCGTCCTGCGCCCGGCCTGACGGCCCGGTCGCGGGCGCGCTACGCTCCCTTCCGGAGCTGGATCCACAGCGACATCTGGTGATCCTCGACGCCCTCCGGGATCTCCTTGGCCTCGCGACCGATCTCGTCGCCGTCCTGACGGATGATCAGGCTCACGGTGGCGGCACGCACGTCGGCCGGTAGCGACAGCACGACCACGCATTGCAGCATCCGCCCGTCGTTGTCGGCGTTCGGCCGCGACAGTGGCCATTCGTCGGTGTCGTTGTTGAGGAAGTGCCCGAGCATGGGCGACGGTGCGACAAGTGCGTTCGTCTCGCGCTCCCAGAGTCGCAGCTCATAGGAGCCCTCGCGCTTCGCGGATACTTTCACGCTCGCGAACAACCGGCCGCCACTCGTCGAGAACCGCACGCTCTTCATGAGGCATCCTCCCGGATTTCCTGACGGCCGACTCTATCGGCGGCCTGCCCCCGACGCCAGCACCCTGTGCCCGCTGCCCCTGTCAGCCCCGCTCGTCCGGGCCGGGCGGCTGCGCAGGATCCATGTCGTCCAACTCGGCCAGCCGCAGTGCGCTCTTCAGCCGCTTGCGCTTCGCGGCGAAGAACTCGCGCAGGAGTTCGCCGCACTCCGGGGCGAGCACGCCGTGGCCAACCGTCACGCGATGGTTGAGCCGGCGTTCGCCCACGACGTCGAGTACCGAGCCGCATGCGCCGGCCTTGGGATCGGACGCGCCATAGACCAGCCGGCCGAGCCGGGCCAGCACGATCGCACCGGCGCACATCGAGCACGGCTCGAGCGTCACGTAGAGCGTGCAATCCGATAGCCGCCAACTGCCGAGCGCGTTGGAAGCTGCCCCGATGGCCAGGATCTCAGCGTGCGCGGTGGCGTCCTGAAGCACCTCGACCTGATTGTGGCCGCGGCCGATGATCTTGCCATCGTGAACGATGACACAGCCCACCGGCACTTCGTCACGCGCGAAGGACTCACGCGCCTCGCGCAGGGCCGCGCGCATGCCGGACTCGTCATCGAGAACGAACACGGCGCTACTTCGCGGCGCCGGTCGTGTCGGGAACAGCCTTCTTCGGGAACTGCTCCGCCCAGCGTGTACAGATCTGCACAAGTACTTCTTGGAACAGCGGCGCCGCACTGGTGCCACCCACGGCCGAGTTGTTGAGCCCCGACACCTTCACGCCGATCACATTGCCGCCTTGCGCTTCCTGCTGGGCGCCTTCCAGCGTCTGGCTGCTGTTCACGGTCCAAAGCAGCCGCCCGGTGGAGTCCACCAACGCGGCGCGCAACAGCACGCTCGTGGTCGGACGTCCCGACTGGCCGGGTTCGAGCTCGCGGCGTTCCATCTGGTCGATGCGCACCGACAGGATCGCGCGCGCGCGCAGTGTGCGCGACACGAACGGAGCATCGAGCGAATCGAGGCGCGGCTCTTTCTGCTTGAGCAGTTTCTCGTTGAGCGCCTTACCGAGGGAATCGGAGCCCATGCGCATGAGCAAGTCACGCACCGAGGTCGGCGACAGCCAGCGATGTCCGGATCCGCGCAGGGCCTGACCGACGGAGCTCTCCACGAGGCGGCGGTTCTCGACGCTGCCGTCGAACGCAGCGGCCGGCAGCATGGCGATGCTCTTGACCGGGTAGGCGGAGAGATCCGGGGCGACCCAGAACTGGGTCCCGCTCAGCTTCTCCTTGGTGGCCGCGTACGCAAAAGTGGCTGCGTGCGCGAATGCCACGACGGCGAGGGTAGCGGCAAGGAACATCGGGACGATGGATGAACGCGTGCGCAGTCGGCGCATGATGTGCCTCCGATGGAGCGCTGCTCGGGTCGTCATGTGGCGCGGCGGGAGCGTTCACCGGCTGCGCTTCGCCGCGGTTCCCCGCCTCGACGATCCCGAAGCGACGAGCCGGATGGCACGTGTCTCCGAGTCGAATGGCGGGCCCAGGAGGATTTGAACCCCCAACCTTCTGATCCGTAGTCAGACGCTCTATCCAATTGAGCTATGGGCCCGCTTCGTCACGACGAAGCGGTACGGGTCTCAGCGAGACCCGCCGCAAGATGGCGGAGTGGAGAGGATTCGAACCTCCGATACGGTTTTACCCGTATAACGGTTTAGCAAACCGCCGCCTTCGGCCGCTCGGCCACCACTCCAGACTGTTGCCGGCGGAGGGAGTAGGATTCGAACCCACGGAGCTTTCGCTCAACGGTTTTCAAGACCGCCGCCTTAAGCCACTCGGCCATCCCTCCGCGAGCCCGTCCGGGGCAGACGACTATAGTCAACCCGTGGCGGGGACTCAAGATGCAGCCCCGTGGGGTTTCGCAGTGAGACGCCCGGTGGATCCGCGACGGACCCTACACCAGACGCCAGAAGCCGGTGGAAACTACCCTGCCCGGCCTCGCACTGCAACTCGGTGGGGCGGCAACGCCTGGTGGCGCAAGCCGGACGCGGACCGGGCGGCGCGGCAGCCTCCTGTGCGACAACACGACGCCGCGTGAGTGCACGGCGGTCCCGAGCGAACTGTCACCCGGAATCGGGATAGGGGGTAGCGGGTTTCCCCGCTACTCCCCTCCCACACCACCGGACATGCGGGTCCGCATCCGGCGGTTCGGAAGGTTGACGGCGTGCCACAACGGCCCGCCTGTGCTGGTGATTCGTGCAACGTCGTCGGG
>JANNWR010000339.1:0-13373 GCA_031408715.1 bacterium | reverse complement strand
ATGAAACTCCCCATCAGCTGGCTCAAGGAGTGGGTCGAGTACGACGCCACGCCCGAACAGGTCGCCGAAGCGCTCACCACGCGCGGCTTCTATGTCGAAGGTATCGAGCAGCACGGCCGGCGCTACCCGGGCATCGTGTTGGGCCACGTGCTCGAGGCGGAGAAGCACCCCAATGCCGACAAGCTGAAGCTGACTCGCATCGACGCGGGCACGGGGGTCGAGCTGCGCGTGGTGTGCGGCGCGCCGAATGTCGCCGCGGGCATGATCGTGCCGCTCGCCACCGTCGGCACGACGATGCCGAACGGCTTGCTCATCAAGGCTGCAAAAATCCGCGGGGAAGAGAGCCAGGGCATGTTGTGCTCGGCACGCGAGCTCATGCTGTCCGAGGACCACGCCGGCATCATGGACCTGCGCGAGTACTTGAGCTCGCATCACGCAGCGGGCACGCTCGTGCCTGGCAAGCCGATCGATGCGTACTTCCCCGAGCCCGACTTCGTGCTCGAGGTCGAAACACCGTTCAACCGCCCCGACGGCATGGGCGTACTGGGTCTGGCGCGCGAGGTGAAGGCCTCGGTCGGCGGCAAGTGGACCGAGTGGGCCAAGGCGCGGCTCGCCGCCCAGCCGGCGAGCGATCCGGCGCGCGTCACGTTCGACCTCGAGGTCGAGGACGCGGCCGAGTGTCCGGCGTACCTGGCGCAACTGGTCGAGGGCGTCAAGATCGGGCCGTCGCCCACGTGGCTGGTGCAGAAGCTCGCGGCCATGGGCCAGCGCAGCATCAACAACATCGTCGATCTCACGAACCTCGTGCTTTTCGAACTCGGCCAGCCGCTGCATGCGTTCGATGCCTCGAAGCTCGAGGGCAACGCCATCCGCGTTCGACGCGCCAAGGCGGGGGAGAGCATCACCACGCTCGACGACAAGCTGCGCACGCTGAATCCCGAGACCCTCGTCATCGCCGACAAGTCGAAGCCGGTCGCGATCGCTGGCGTGATGGGTGGCGCAGATTCCGAAGTCACGGACGCCACCACGACGATCCTGCTCGAGTGCGCGGTCTTCCTACAATCACGCGTGCGACGCGGGGCGAAGTCGCTCGAGCTGAGTACCGAGGCGAGCAAGCGCTACGAGCGCGGCGTCGATCCCGGCATCGGCATGGCGGCGGCAGCGTACTTCCTGTCGCACCTGCTCAAGATCTGCCCCACCGCCAAGCTCTCGAACTGGCGGCGCAAGGCGGTCGAGCTCACACCGCGTTCGCTGCAGCTGCGGCCGTCGCGCTGCGAGCGGCTGATCGGGCTGCCATTCGGCGCCGGACGATGCGCGGACCTGCTGGAGTCGCTCGAGTTCGGCGTGCAGCGCGCCGACACGCTCACGGTCACGGTGCCGACGTGGCGTCTCGATGTGACGTTCGAAGACGATCTCGTGGAGGAGATCGCGCGCTCCAACGGCTACGACAAGATCCCCGAGGCCGTACTGGAATCGGGCGGCGCCTACGCCACGCGGTCGATCCGCGAGCGTGTCATGCGCAAGGCCCGGGAGGGCATGCTGGCGCTCGGGTTCAACGAAGCGTGGTGCTCGTCGCTGATGAGCGAGACCGAGGCGACGGCCGCCGCCAAGCTGCTGGGCGACGACCCGGCGCGCACGGTGCGTCTGGCCAATCCCATGTCGAGCGGCAGCGAGGTGCTGCGCCCCAACCTGCTGCCCGGCCTCTTGCGCGCGACGGCGCTCAACCTCCGTCAGGGAGCCACGAGCGTGCGGCTGTTCGAAGTCGGCGTCGGGTTCCTGGCGTCAGCCGACGCCGATGCCAAGCTGCCGCGCGAGTCGCTCATGGTCGCCGCCGTGCTCGCGGGACCGCGCTTCCGCCACGCCCACGACCCGGTCCCGACGAAGCCCGAGGGGGCCCATGACCCCCGTGCGGGGGCCGATTTCCTGGACGCCAAGGGGCTCTGGGAGGCGTGGCTGGGTGAGATGCGCGTTGACGCTCCCACATGGCGGGCCTATGCTGCCGATGGCTGGAAATCCGGTGCCAGTGCTGAAGTTGCGGTCGGGACTTCACGCATCGCATGGGCCGGGACGCTGGCGCAGGACGTGCTTCGCTCATGGGACATCGACGTGCCGGTCCACGTGTTCGTGGCCCTGCTCGAACCTCTGGCCGAAGGCGCCTCCGCGGTGGTCCGCGCCCGTGTCCCGGGACGGTTCCCGCCCGTACGCCGTGACCTCGCGTTCTTCGTTCCGCGCGGCATGACGCATGGCAATATCGAGAGCACGCTCACCGGCGCGGCCGGTGAACTGCTGAGTTCGATCGAGTTGTTCGACATCTACGAAGGCCCCGGTACTCCCGAAGGCATGAAGAGCCTCGCGTATGCACTGCAGTTCCAGCATGCCGAGCGCACGCTCACGGAGGCCGAGGTCACCGATCTCCAGACGCGTATGGTGACCGCTGTCGCGCAGGGATGCGGCGGTCAATTGAGGGAGCGAGCATGAACGACACCGCTGTGGTCGCCACCGATCTCGATCGTCTCGCGGAGCGCGTCGAGCGCGCCGCTGCCTTGATCACCGAGCTGCGCTCCAAGAACACGCAGTGGGAGTCCAAGCACACGCAACTGGAAGCCAAGCACACGCAGCTCGAGCAGGAGCACGCGTCGCTTCTGAAGCTGCAGGAAGACACCCACGGCAAGTTGCAGGGTCAGGATCCGACCGCGCTGGTCGCCGAAGTCGCCGCGCTCAAGAAAGAGCAGCGCGACTGGCTGAACGAGCGGAAGGACGTGGCCACTCGTATCGAGGCGATCTCGGCCAAGCTCGAGCGTCTCGAGTAACACCCGTCCGGCGCGCAGCGGCACGAGCGCGCCGGCGGTTCCATGACGCAGCACACCAACGCAGAGAGAAGCGGCGGGAGGACAACGTCGATGGATGCCTCTTCGGACACCGCCACTGGGCAACCTCGCGACGGCAAGAACGTCGTGCAGGTACAGATCCTCGGGCACCAACTCACGATTCGCGGCGACGACGGACAGGCGTACATCCTGGACGTGGCGCAATTCGTCGACAAGAGGATGCGTGAGGTGACCGAGAAGCTGCCCGTGGCTTCCGTGACCAAGGTCGCCATCCTGGCGTCGCTCCACATCGCCGATGAGCTGTTCAAGGAACGCGCGAACAAGGAAGCCGTCGGGACGGACGTGAACGGCCGGGCCGCCGAACTGGCGAAACGGCTGGACGAGATCCTGGGCGAGGTCTAGTCCGCCCGGGCACGCCACCACCCACGCGCGTTCGTGCGCGGGCCAGAGACAGTCGCCGTCCCACTGCACTCGTGCAGGCCGGCAGCACGCCCGGCCGGTTCGTGGTGAGCGGGTCTCGTTCTCCCTGCTTGTGGCCTCCGTGGCACGGGGTCCTGGGGGAATAGCGACATGTCACTCGGAGTCCAGATCGCCCTGATCGCCGCGGGCGTGGTGGCCGGGTTCTCACTGGGCTGGTTCGTGCGCGCGCAGTTGGGCCGTGCCCGGCTGCGCAGCTCGGAACAGCGTGCGCAGCAGGTGCTGTCCGACGCCCGCCGCGAAGCCGAAGCCGTGAAGCGCGACGCGCTACTGGCCGGCCGCGAGGAAGCGCTCGCCATGAAACAAGAGGTCGAGCGCGAATCCGTCCAGAACCGCAATGTGCAGCTTGAGACCGAGCGCGCGTTCCAGCAAAAAGAAGCCGCGTTCAACCGGCGCGTCGAGTTGATCGACAAGAAGGAGCGGGATCTCAAGAAGATTGAGAACGACCTGACGGCGCGAGAGGCTTCGACCTCGGAGCGCAACAAGGCCCTCGACGGTCTGGTGCAGGAGCAGACCGCGAAGCTGGCGCGCGTCGCCGGCATGTCGCCCGAGATGGCACGCGAACAACTCATCGCCTCGATCGAGAACGAGGCCAAGTCCGAGGCCGCCCGGCGCACGGTCGAGATCCGCGACACCGCGCAGAAGAACGCCGAGCGCGAGGCACGCAAAGTCATCGCGCTCGCCATCCAGCGCTTCGCCGGCGATCACGCCAGCGAGACCAGTGTGTCGGTGGTGCACCTCCCTTCGGACGACATGAAGGGCCGCATCATCGGGCGGGAGGGCCGCAACATCCGCTCGTTCGAGGTCATCACCGGTGTCGACGTGATCATCGACGACACGCCGGAAGCCGTGATCCTGTCGGCGTTCGACCCGGTGCGGCGCGAGATCGCCCGCATCTCGCTCGAGCGCTTGGTCGCCGACGGCCGCATTCATCCGGCGCGTATCGAAGAAGTCGTGGGCAAAGTCCGCGAGGAAGTCGAGCGCAAGATCATCGAACTGGGCGAGATGGCGTGCCTCGAAGTCGGTGTGCACGGCGTGCATCCCGAACTGCAGCGCCTCATGGGCCGGCTGCACTACCGCACCAGCTACGGTCAGAACATCCTGAAGCACTCGGTCGAGGTCGCGCACCTGTGCGGGATCATGGCGGCCGAGATCGGTATGGACCAGGTCATGGCCAAGCGCGGCGGCCTGCTGCACGACATCGGCAAGGCCATCGACCACGATCAAGAGGGCACGCACCCGGTGCTCGGCATGGAGGTCGCCGCACGGCACGGCGAACCGCAACCCGTGCTCGAGGCCATCGGTTACCATCACGACGACTACGCGGGCGGCAGCCTGTGGCCCGTTCTGGTGAGCGCTGCCGACGCCATCAGCGGCGCGCGCCCGGGGGCACGGCGGGAGAGTCTCGAGGCTTACATCAAGCGCCTGGAGTCGCTCGAGCGCATCGCCAACTCGTTCGCCGGCGTCGAGAAGAGCTACGCCATCCAGGCCGGGCGCGAAGTGCGCATCATGGTCGAGCATCACCGCATCGACGACGCACGCGCGCAGGGTCTGGCGGGCGAGATCGCCCGTCGCATCGAAAAAGAACTGCAGTACCCCGGGCAGATCCGCGTCACGGTCATCCGCGAGACGCGTGCCGTGGACTACGCGAAATAGCACAGGTTTCAGCCGAAAACCCGCAGCATCACATACCCGCCACCGTGCAGCGGCCGGTCGAGACCGCGCTCGGGGCCACACACCGGAGTCCGGCCGCACGACAGTGGCCGGCTTCACGAAAGAGACTGTACCGTGACCAACTTACTATTCGTCGCCGACGTGATCGGCTCGCCGGGCAGGGAAGTCCTGCATGCGCTGTTGCCCGAACTCAAGCGCCGCCACGACATCCACCTCGTGATCTGCAACTGCGAGAACTCGGCCGCCGGCTTCGGCGTCACCCGGGAAGTCGCGCGCGATCTGTTCGCCGCCGGATGCGACGTGCTCACGGGTGGCAACCATCTGTGGGACAAACGCGAGGCCATGGACTACATCGCCGAGGAGCCGCGCCTGGTGCGACCGGCCAACCTGCCCGCGGGCACGCCCGGCGAGGGCTGGCGGGTGTTCAAGGCCAGCAACGGCACACTCGTCGGCGTCGTGAACCTGCTGGGCCGAGTGTTCATGAAGGAAGCCGACTGCGCCTTCCGCACATCCGATGCCCTGCTCACACAGTTGTCCAAACAGGCCAAGACCATCTTCGTCGACTTCCACGCCGAGACCACCGCCGAGAAGATCGCACTGGGCTGGCATCTGGACGGCCGCGTGTCCGCGGTCATCGGCACGCACACGCACGTACAGACCGCCGACGACCGCATCCTGCCCGGCGGCACCGCCTGCTTGAGCGATGCCGGCATGACGGGCGGCTTCGACAGCGTCATCGGCATGGACCGCGCCGCTGCACTGAGGCGCTTCCTGACGTTGCTGCCGGAGCGGCTCACGCCCGCGGGTGGCGACCTACGCATGAATGCCGTGCTGCTGACGGTCGACGAAGCGACCGGCAAGACGCAGAAGATCCAGCGCCTGCAGCTCCCGTACTCGCGTGCGGCGGCGGAAAGCGCCGGTGCGGCACCCGCGGGAGCGAAACTGCTCACCGGTGCGGAACCCGCCGAGGCCACGCGCATCGAGGCCAAGATCCGGGCCAGCGTGCTGATCGATTCAGGCGTGACGCCCAAGCTGGCGCTGGTATCGGTCGGCGACGACCCGGCGTCGCAGGTGTATCTCAAGAAGAAGCACGAGGCCTGCGCCGAAGCAGGCATCGTGGTCGAGCGCGTGCAGTTCCCCGCCGGCACCTCGACCGAGGACGTCGTCAAGCGCGTGCGCGCACTCGGCGCGGACCCCAGCGTGCACGGCATCCTGGTGCAGCTGCCACTCGCCGCACCTGCCAATGGTGACGCCGTGCTCGAGGCGATTCCGCCCATCAAGGATGTCGATGGCTTCCATCCCGAGAACGCCGGAAGGCTCGCCCTCGGCCTGCCGTGCTTCATCCCGGCGACGCCGTTCGGCGTGCTGCGCATGCTGCAACATTACGAGATCCCGTTACGCGGCAAGCACGCGGTGGTTCTCGGCCGCAGTCACATCGTCGGCCGCCCCATGGCGACACTGCTCAGCAGCAAGGGGCAGGACATGACGGTCACGATCGGGCACTCGGGCAGCAAGGTGTCGGAGCTGATGGCGTTGTCGCGCCAAGCGGATGTGCTCGTGGCCGCCGTGGGCAAGCGCCACATGGTGACGGCCGACTGGGTCAAGCCCGGTGCGGTGGTGGTCGACGTTGGCATTCACCGCGATCCGTCGGCCCCGGGCAGCACGAAGGCGCGCCTCACGGGCGATGTCGAGTTCGAGTCGGTGCGCCACATCGCCAGTGCGATCACGCCCGTGCCGGGTGGCGTCGGGCCGATGACCGTGGCGCTCGTCGTACTGAGCACGATCATCGCCGCCGAGCGGCAGTCCGCCACGGTGAAGGTCTAGCCGCTTGGCGACCGAACCCGCACCGGAAGACCGTGTCCTCTCGGTAGGCGAGCTGACGCGTACAATAAAAGACCTGTTGAGCGGGTCGTTCCCGGGCGTGTGGGTGAAGGGCGAGATCTCGAGTTACAAGGGTCCGCATTCGAGCGGGCACCTGTACTTCAACTTGAAGGACGCCAACGCCACGCTCGGTTGTGCCATGTTCCGAAACGCCGCCATGAAGCTGTCGTTCACGCCGAAGGAGGGGCTCGAGGTCGAGGCGTTCGGGCTCATCGACGTGTACGAGCCGCGCGGGCAGTACCAGCTCATCATCAAGCAGATGCGGCCCGCTGGCATCGGCGCACTGCTGGCACAGTTGGAGGAACTCAAGCGGCGCCTCACCGCCGAGGGATTGTTCGACGCTGCGCGCAAGAAGCCGCTGCCCAGGTACCCGGGCACGATCGGCTTGGTGACCTCACCGGTAGGAGCGGCTGTCAGAGACATCGTCACGGTGCTGCGCGCACGCTGGCCTGGCATTCACATCGTCCTGGCGCCGGTGAAAGTGCAGGGCGAGAGTGCGGCGGTCGACATCGCCGCCGCCATCCAGCGCTTCGACCGCTGGGGTGGGGCCGACCTCCTGATCGTCGGCCGCGGCGGTGGCAGCATCGAGGACCTGTGGGCGTTCAACGAAGAGGTCGTGGTGCGGGCGATCGCCTCGGCGCGCACGCCGATCATCTCGGCCGTCGGGCACGAGGTCGACACCACGCTGGCCGACTTCGCCGCCGATGTGCGCGCCGCCACGCCCAGCAACGCCGCCGAGATCGCCGTACGCGACGGACGCGAAACGCGGCATCGCATCGCTGCGCTCGACCAGCGCATCGGTTCGCGCGTGCGCACCAAGCTCGACCGGCTGCGCCGCGAGCTCGCCGCGATGCTGAAACAGCACGGCTTCCGCCGTGTGCACGACCTGTTCACGCACTGGCAGCAGCGCACCGACGACCTGCGCGACCGGCTCGATACCGGGCTGCGCGAGCTGTTCGCGGCGGCGCGCGAGCGGCTGCTGCGCGCCCGCTCCGCCTATGGGTTCCGCGAGGCGCTCCCGAGGCGACTGGCCGAGTCCCGCGTGGCTCTGGGCCGCTCCCGGCGCGCGCTGGACGATGCCGTGGTGGCGCGCCTACTGGACCGCCGGCGGCATGCATTGGCGCTCGCGGACCAGTTGCGAGCATTGTCCCCCAAGTCCGTGCTCGAACGCGGCTACGCTCTGGTGCGTGGGCCCGACGGCACCTTCGTTCGCAGCGCCGACGCGCTGGCGCCGGGCAGCTCCGTGACTCTTGAATTCGCGCACGGCGAGGCCGACGCGACCGTGACGACCATCCGCAAGGGAGGGGACGATGGCCAAAGCCAAAGCCGACGCCGGAAGCAGTGACGGCACGCCGCTCGACTTCGAAGCGAGCATGAAACGGCTCGAGACGATCGTCGAAGAGCTCGAAGCCGGCGAGCTGTCATTGGAAGACTCGATCGCGCGCTACGAGGAAGGCATCATGCTGTCGCGCCGATTGACCACCGTGCTCGATGAGTCCGAGAAGCGCATCGAGCGGCTGGTCGAGCGCGCCGGCGAGGCTCCGACGACCGAGCCCATGGAGCTCTCGGGCCGGGGCGAATCGGCTTCGTCCGGCGGCCGTGCCACGCCGACCCAAGACGAGCTGCCCTTCTGATGGCTGCGATCAACGCAGCCAAGACATCGTTCGTACCCGGCTTCGAACCGCTGCGCGAGGCATTCGAGTTGCGTCTGGCACGCGTGCTGCGCGAGCGCGCCGACGGCCCCGGCCGGATGGGGCAGGCCGTGCGTTACGCGGCGTTATCGCCCGGCAAGCGTTTGCGGCCGCTGTTCGTGCTCGCGACGTGCGAAGCAGTCGGCGGCACGTGGAAGCGCGCGCTGCCCGCCGCCGTGGCGGTGGAATGCGTGCACGCGTTCTCGCTGGTGCACGACGACCTGCCCGCGATGGACGACGACGACTACCGCCGTGGCCGGCTGACGACGCACAAGAAGTTCGGCGAAGCCCTGGGCGTGCTGAGCGGCGACGCGCTGCTGGCATTCGCGTTCGAAGAACTGACGCGCTTGGCCGACGACGGCGTGCCGCCTGCACGTGTGGTCGAGGCCATCCGGCGACTGGCGCGTGCCGCCGGCGCGGACGAGCTGGTGGGAGGGCAGGCGCTGGATATTTCTGCAGAAGGCAGGAAACCCACGGCACGCCTCGTGCGCGACATTCACGAACGGAAGACCGGCGCATTGTTCGGGGCCTGCATGGCGCTGGGCGCGCTGGCCGGCGACGCCAACGCCCAGACGGTGGAAGCACTGGAGCAGGTGGGCCGCATGACCGGGCTGGCATTCCAGATACAGGACGATCTCCTGAACGTGAGCGGTGCTTCTTTAAGCAAACTCGGCAAGCGCCCCGGCACCGATGCGGCGCGCGGCAAAGCGACCTATCCGGCGGCTGTGGGCGAAGCGCGCGCCAAAAAGGAAGTCGCCGCGCTCCTGAAAACCGTGCGCGCTTCGATCACCCGGCGCTGTGCGAAGCCGGAGAAGCTGATCAAGCTGATCGACGCGCTGAGCCGGCGGGAGCGGTAGGGGCGGGACGCACGCCTCACTCCGCTCGCTCGGCTACGCGGCCCGCGGGTCGCATGAGGTCTTGACTCACGGCCCGAGCCTCACGCGTCGTTTCAGCCGACCTATCTCGCCGCCTCGCGGAACTCACGGATCTGCCGCTTGAGCGTATCCGCCAGCCCGGGCTTGTATCCGGAATGCAGCGCGAGCACGCGGCCGCCGGGTTCCATCAGGAGCGTCATGGGCAAGCCACTTCCAAGTGCGCGATGCGAACTCGACGCCGAGTCTATCCAACAAGGAACTCGAACCTCGAGCCGCTCGAGGTAGCGCTGTACGCGCGCGCGCAGCAGTGCGGGCGTTGCTTCCTGGTCCTCGGTGTTGATGAGCCGGACGGCAATATCCGAGGCGGAGTCCCGGGCCCATGTCGCGAACCGGGTGACCTCGGGGAGTGAAGCTCGGCAGGGTGCGCACCAACTGGCCCAGAACTCGAGCACGATGAAGCGTGCGGGCAGTGCCGAGAGTGTCGCCACGCTACCATCGAGGGCAAGGAACTTGGCACGCGGATCGAGTCGGTGCGCGGCCGCGCGTGCGTCACCTCCCAACTCCGCAATGCTGCTCACGCGCCGACCGCGCGCGAGCGCACCGACCGGCGGCAGCGGCGAGGGCGGGCCTGAGTGTCGCGTGTAAGTGACCTCGGCGCGGATCGTGTCCGCGCCTGGCGCGGGAACGAACACCAGGCTCGCGGCGAGCAGCCATCCATGCACGCGATCGAAGCGCGCGCGCACGCTGCCGTTCTCGGACAGCAGTTCGACGTCGTCCTGCGTGGGCCCTTCGGAACGGGCGTGTACGCCAGCGATCCGCAGCGGGCCCAGCAGCTTCATCCGGAAGGCATCGCGCTGCGCCTGCGGCGTAAGTGCTGAGGGGAGCAGCATCGGCACCGGCGCCAGCGGTGGACCCTGGCCACCGAAGGCGGAGTCGATGGCGGCTTGCAAGCCGGCCGCGAGCGACGCTTCGGTGTGCGGCTCGAGCCGGCCTTCTTCGGCCAGATAGATCCTGCCTCCATGCACCTGCATCACATATTGCTCGGGCATGCGGAGCCACGGCTCGGCAACCGCGCTCCACCCGAACTCCTGGGACTCCACATGCCGGGGCGCGCCGGGAATGTCGACGACGTATCGCACCGTGCCGAACCACTCCGGTGCGGTGCGATAGGCGCGCGCGGCGCGCGCGAGCACTTCTTCACCAGTGAGCGCGCTCGCCTGCCGAGCAGGCGGGGTTGCCGCCGAGAGCAACAACACGGAGAGCGAGGCAACAAGGACGACGGGGAGGGAACGCATGGTACCTGTCGGTCCAGCGGTGGGGCGGCGTGCTCCAAGCAAGCAGCGCATTGTAACCGCCACGGGTGCGACCGCACCGGTGTCCCGGCCCCGGACAACACCTTGACACCCCTGCGGCGGTTCCGCACAGTCGCCGCGAACCGCCTGCCCGGGGCCGGCATGGATGCTATGGCCATCGCCCGGGCCATCGCGAGACGATCTCAAGGAGGACGCCACGGAACCGTTCTGGATCGCCCTGTTCGTCGGCCTCATCGTGCAGGGGTACAAGGGATTCGCGTCGTTCCTGGCCACCGGCCGCTGGAACCTGCGCCGGTTCGTCGAGACCGGGGGGATGCCCAGTTCGCACTCGGCCTCGGTGGCAGCGCTCACCACGGCCGTGGGGCTGTGGCATGGCTATGCCACCGGATTGTTCGCGGTCACGCTCTACTTCAGCCTCATCGTCATGTACGATGCGGCGGGGTTACGGCGCGCCGCCGGACGCCAGGCTGCGGTGCTCAATCGCTTGATCGAGCGCCACTTCCAGCACTCGGAGACCGAGACGCAGAAGCTCATGGAGCTGCTGGGTCACACTCCGTTCGAGGTGTTCATCGGAGCCGCCCTCGGCGTGGGCAGCGCCTTCCTCTGGTACCGGGTCCATCATCCATGAGCATGCTCGAGAAGATCCATTCCCCCTCGGACATCAAGAGCCTCGACCGCGCTGATGTGCTGAAGCTCGCGGCCGAGATGCGCCACGTCATCATCCAGACGGTCGCGCGCAATGCCGGGCACCTGGCCCCCAATCTCGGAGTGGTCGAACTCACGCTGGCGCTGCACCGCGTGTTCGACTCGCCGACCGACAAGATCATCTGGGATGTCGGCCACCAGAGCTACCCGCACAAGCTGCTCACCGGGCGTTACGACCAGTTCCACACGCTGCGCCAGTTGGGCGGCATCGCGGGCTACCCGCGCCGCTGCGAGAGCGCGCACGACCCGTTCGGCACCAGCCACGGCAGCACGAGCATCGCGGCGGCGCTGGGCTTCGCCGCGGCGCGCGACTTGAAAGGCGAGAACCATCACGTCATCGCGGTCATCGGCGACGGCGCTCTCACGGGCGGGATGGCGTTCGAAGGATTGAACAACGCGGGCGAGCTGAAGAAGCGGCTGATCGTGATCCTCAACGACAACGAGATGAGCATCTCGCCGAACATCGGTGCGATCCACCGGTACCTGACCAAGCTGACCACGAGCCGCGTGTACCGCGCGTTCGAGCGCGATGTGTGGGAACTGCTGGGCAAGCTGCCGCGCGGCGGCAAGAAAGCACAACTCGCGGCACACCGGCTCAAAGAGGGGCTGCAGAACATGGTCGCGCCGGGCGTGCTGTTCGAGGAGATGGGCTTGAAGTACTTCGGCCCCATCGACGGCCACGACCTGCCGGTGCTCGAGGAGACGCTCTCGGATCTGCGCCGATTTGACGGTCCCGTACTGCTGCACGTCGTGACGCGCAAGGGCCGCGGCTATGGGCCGGCCGAGGGCGACGCCACCACGTTCCATGGCGTCGGTGTGTTCGATCCCGACACGGGTACTGCGAGCAAGGGTTCCAGGAAGACCTACACGAACGTGTTCGCGGACACCGCAGTCCTGATCGGCGAGGCGTTGCCGAACGCCGTGGCAATCACCGCCGCGATGACAGACAACACCGGACTGACCAAGTTCGCCAAGACGTTCCCCGAGCGCTTCTTCGATGTCGGCATGGCCGAGGAGCACGCGGTGACGTTCGCCGCGGGGCTGGCGTGCGAGGGCCTGACGCCGCTCACCACCATCTACAGCACGTTCCTGCAGCGCGGCTTCGATCAGATCATCCACGATGTGGCGGTGCAGGACTTGAAGATCGTGCTGTGCCTCGATCGCGCCGGTCTGGTGGGCGATGACGGCGCGCCGCAACATGGCGTGTTCGACGTGGGCTACCTGCGCATGATCCCGGGCACCGTGGTCATGCAGCCGATGAACGGGGAAGAGCTGCGCGACATGCTGTGGACTGCGGCACACTGGCAGGGCAAGCGGCCCATCGCCGTGCGCTATCCGCGCGCAGCTATTCCCGAAGACAAGCTGCCCGAGCGCGAGCCACGTCGGCTCGAGATAGGCAAGGCCGAGCAGTTGCGCGCCGGTGGCGACGTCGCCATCGTGGCGTTCGGGACCATGGTGCTGCCGAGCATGGCCGCCGCCGAACTGCTGGCCGCGCAGGGCATCAGCGCGACGGTGGTCAATGCGCGCTTCGCCGCACCGCTGGACGCCGGCATGATCGGTGGGCTGGCGCGGTCGACCGGCCGCATCGTGACGGTGGAGGAGAGCGTGCTGGCCGGCGGCTTTGGTAGCGCGGTGGGCGAGATGCTGGCGCGAGAGTCGATCGTCGTGCCACGGCTTGCGCTCGGCGTGCCGGACGAGTTCGTGCTGCATGGCAAGCGCGACGAGCTCTTGCACGAGATCGGCCTCGACGCCGAGGGCATCACCAAGCGCACCGCCGAGTTCGTGCGTCAGGCGCGCCAGCAGTATGTCTGAGCAAGCTTCGCCCGCGACCGAGCTCCGGACCGGTGCGATGCTTTTCGAGCAGAGCGCGTCACATGCGGGCGTGCCACGTTCGACCTTCGCGGACGCTGCGCCCCGCGATCCGAGGCA
>JANNWR010000338.1:0-1518 GCA_031408715.1 bacterium | reverse complement strand
GCGTGCGATCGCGGTCACGGCCGGATCGATCGAACGCGGGTCGACCACCGCCGCGTGGCGATCGTAAGCGTCCAGCACGCCCGGCCAGTCGCCTGTGAGCTGCGCAGCCTCGACGCCGAGCAGGCAGGCCCATGCCGAGGCAGGCTGGATGCGCAGGTTGGCCGCCATCAAGTTTCCGGCCAGTGCGGGTCGGTCGACGTCGATGAGGTTCCACGCCAGTTCTTCACTCAGCGGTTGGAGTTGCTCGCGGTAGAGGCTCGCCAGTCCGAGGCGCCATGCGAACGCGGTGGTGTCCGCATCGGGAGCTGCGGCATTCGTGCCGGGGGCCAGGAACTGCGTCGCAGTCCGCCGGTACTCCGCCGGAACCTGTTCTGTCCACCACCACGGACCGAGTGGCGCGTCCGCGATCCGCGCGCGCATCGAGGCATCCAGTGCGTACACGGTGATCGCCGGTCCGCTCACGCCGGCGCGTGACGGGATCCGGGCCGCGACTTTCGCGATGGAATCGAGCCGCGCGTAGAAGGCGCACGGCCGCGCATAGCGCACCGGGTCGGCCTCGAAGCGGCCGCGAACCGCGCTGCTCGTGATGACGAAGTCGGCGCCCGCAAGGAGCCGTGTGTCGTACACGACTCTGGCGAAGTCCGAGGCGTGCTCGAACACCATCGCCTCGCGCCGCGCACCGTCCCGGGAAACGAGCACGACGTCGCAATGTCCCGCCACCAGTCCTGGCAACCGCACGCTGCGCCACCAGCGTCGTGCCCGAGCGCGTTCCTGCATCGTGGCGCTCGCCGAGCGCGACAGTTCGGAAGCGTCTTCGCTCGTGGCATCGCGATGCGAGCGCAGTTCGGGACCATAGGATTCGGTCACGACGATCTTGTCCACCGAGATGTGGTCCACGCACCAGGCCTTGGCCTCCGCCTGCGAACTCGTCTCGGCACTCGCCGAGGCACGTCCGCCGGCGAACACGGCGGGTACCGCGCACAGCAGTACCGCCAGCACGATGCCCAAGCGCCGCCGGGCGGTGGGAAGTCGCTCGGCTGCCGCGAACAGCGCGAGGGCGGCGAGCAGCGCGGCCGCGGGGATCACCGGCACCAGATAGCGTTCGAAGCGAAGCGGTGAAGCCAGGACAGGAGCCACGAACGCGACTGCGAAGGCCGCAAGCGTGGGCCACGTGCGGCTGCGGCGCTCGCGTGTGATCGCGAGCGTCAGGCCAGCGACGGCAAGAATCGTCACGACCAGCCCCAGATCGGTCGCCAGTGTCGCGAGGGTGGCGAAGCCGCTCGGACCAGAGGTCGCGCCGAGCAAGCCCTCGCGCGCCAGCGTCTGGTCGAAGCGTACGTCACGCCAGAAGCGCTCACGGTCGACGAGCACATAGGGGCTCGTTGTAAGAAACGTCGCCAGCATGCCGGCCAGCATGACCGGCCACCGCTGTAGCGCCCCGCGCACGCCATGCACGTGCCACAATGTGAACGCCAGCGGCAGCACCAGCACGGCCGCCGTGTACTTGCTCCCGATCGC
>JANNWR010000337.1:0-3589 GCA_031408715.1 bacterium | reverse complement strand
CGACCGTCGAGGGCTCGGGATGCTTCTCGAGCCACGCCGCGAGTGCCACCACGACCGAACCCGTGGCCCGCGTCGAGCGCCACTCACGACCGTCACGATGCACTGCAAGCCACGCCAGCAGTTGAGCGGTGCGCGGGTCGGCGGGCGCCAGCAGCGCGGCTGCCTCGAGCGCCCACGCGGTGTGCTCCACCTCGTCGCCCAGCCATTCGTCGTCGCCACCACCCGGCAGCGATCGCGCACCATTCGCGAGCACGCTACGCGCCCACATGGCATCGAGCAGTGTGCCGGCCTCGGCCATCCGCCCGGTGCGGGCGCACGCCAGCGCGGCACATGCCAGAGCACCGGGTGACAACTGCTCGCGCTGAGCCACGATGCTTCCCACGAGACCACCCAGACCCGCACGGAGGTCCGCGGTGCCAGAGCTGGTGGGTGCGCTCGAGATCAGCATGGCGAAATACGCCTCGCCGTCGAGCGAACGCACCGACGCGCTCTGGCGCAGCAGGTCATATTGCGCCGAGCGCAGGGTCTGGATTGCGAGTTCACCCTGAACGTCGCGTGCGACGCAACGCGACAGCGCGTCCGCCGCCAGCGCACTCATGTACGGATCGCTGTCACCGCCCGGCCACCAACCCCAGCCGCCGTCGCTGGCCTTGAGTGCGGCGAGCCGCTGCACATAGGGCAGCACATCGTGCGCGAGCGCATCGCGGTCCACATCGGGTCCTGCGGCCGCGAGCAGCGCGCGCAGCTTGTTCGCGGTCTGCTCCGTGCAACCGTAGCGGTAGTCCCCGAGCCAGTTCGCGGCCGAGGTGAGCAGTGCGCGCGCCGAACGCGGTGCGGTGATCATGACCCGGCTGCCGCTCGCGATCAGGTCGGCGGGCAGGTTCACGCTCACACTCGGAGTACCCGGCGCCAGCGTGCCGCTGGCGTGCAGCCGCAGCGCCACCGCGCGCGGCCGCACCGGCACGCTCTGTTCCAGCGCATCGGCGTCCGCCGCCGACGTGGCGCGGAACGTGAACGTGGCGATCGCGTCACCGCCGTCACGGGCGGGCTCGGCTGGCAGCATCACGTTCCAGCGCGCGCGCGCCTCGCCGCCGGTGGCGATGCCGGTGGTCGCTGTGGCCGGCCCGGTCAGGCGCGCGGCTCCGCTCACCTCGATCGCTTGCTTCACGCCGGCAAGCGGCTGGCCGGTGCGGTTCGTGACCACCGACACCAGTTGCGCTTCGTCGCCGGCGGTGAACGTCCGCGGCACGGCAAGCCGTGCGACGACGTCTTTGCTGACGAGCGTCTTCGCCACGCTCTCGCCCACCAGCGTGCCGTCGCTCACACCGCGCGCGGTGGCACGCCAGGTGGTGAGGTTGTCCGGCCACTTGAGCTCGACCTGCGCGCGGCCATCCGCGCCCGTGCGCACGTCGGGCGCCCATGCTGCGACGTCGCGGAAGTCACGCCGCACGCTGCCGGCGTCACCTTTACCGGCACCGCCGTAGAACAGCACCGGGAACGCAGCCACCGTGGTGACCGCGTCGGCGATGCGGCCATAGAACACATCGTGCGACTTGGGCGTGGCGTCGGCACGCAGCGCATAGAGCGCTTCGTCGACCACGCCGACCGCGACCTCGGCGGGCACCGGCTTTCCGGCGGCATCCCGGGTCTCGACCACGAGTTTGGCGAGTTCCTGCGGACGATAACTGGCGCGGTCCGGCGTCACCGTGATGGCGAGGTCGTGCCGCGTACTCTGAACCGGCAGCTCGAGTGTGCGCGTGCGCACCTCGCGTCCGCGACGGACGTGCAGCTTCACGAACACGTTGGGGCCGTAGCCTTCGCGAATGGGTACGAGCACAAGTCCAGTGCGGCCGAACAGGTGCACGACGCGTAGCTCGTGCAGCTCGCGACCCTCCACACTCACCAGGATCGCGGCGTCCTTGACGTCGGTATTGACCAGGATGCGCGCCGTGTCCCCAGGCGCCCAGCTATCACGGTCGGGCACCGCCTCGAACGCCGGATAGCGATAGCCGTAGTCCCAGACACGGGCGTCGTACACCCAGATGTGGCACTCACTCACCAGCTTGTTGCCGCGCGCATCCTGCGCCCGCGCGCGAACGGTCAGGTAGCCAGCGCGCGCCGTGGCAGGCGAGAGCGTGGCCCGCACGTTGCCTCGCAGTGCGCTGGTCGTGCCTTGCAGTGTGGCCAGCGGTCGCGCGCTCTTGCTGGTACGGCGCTCGATCGGGTTCCAGACATCCTGGTCGAGTTCGATCGTGACTGCGGCTTGCACGGGCTTGCCGAGCAGGTCTTCCGCGAACACATCGGCGACGATCGGCGCGCCGGCCATGAGCATGCGCGAGACCGGTTCGATGCGCAGCGTGAACTGCCCGCGCCCGACCAGCGCCGTGCCACGCGCGCTGACCACGCGCTGTGCGCCATCGAGTACCTCGACCTCGAGCACGAGCTTGCGATCGTAGGCCGCGCGCGCCGGCGTGAACGGCAACGACACACCGCCATCGAGGTCCGTGCGCGTCTCGCCGGACTGCAGCAGCCGGCCGTAGCCACCGCCTTCCCCGCCACCGCCGTCGCCGCCGTCGCCCCACGGGTCCCAGTCGTCCCAGCGCGGCTCGCGGCCGAGCCGCGACTCGAACAGCGTGTAGCGCACGGTCGCGCCCACGACCGGCGCGCCGAAGAAGTAGCTGGCTGCGACCTTGAAACGCACGTCGTCACCGTTGAGCGCGACCTCGCGGTCGGGTGTGACCTCGACCTTGAACTCCGGCTTGCGGTAGTCCTGCACGCCGAAGCTGGCGGTGCCCGCAGCGCGACCACTCGCCGCCGACAGCGACCACTCCCCGAGCGGTGCGTCCGCCGGCAGGTCGATGTCGCCGGAAGCAGCTCCGCTCGCCGACAACGTGACGGTCGGCACGCTCACTTCCTGATCGGGCCCGCGCAGTGTGAGCTGCACCTGTGTGCGGTCGGGCAGCACATAGCCCGCACCCGCGGCACGACGTGCGAACGCCTTCCAGTGCAGCTTCTGTCCCGGGCGGTAGAGCGGTCGCTCGGTGAACAGGAACAGCTTGTCGCCACTCACTACCTGGTCCGCGGCCAGCGGCGGCTGCACCACCGCGATGCCCGCGCGCTCCCCGGCCGCAACCACGCTGATCGCGCCGCCGAGCGCAGGCGGCGTGAGCCACGCCAGGCCGTCGCCATCGGTCACCACCGCCTTGCCCGTGAGCGCAGCGCTGGCGCGTCGTGCCTCGTCCGCGCTCTCGCCCGCGGGTGCTCCCGGTTGCACGTAGAGCGACACACCCGGCAGCGCCAATCCGGTACGAAGCGATCCCACCCACGCCGCCAGCTTCGTGCCCGAGCGTTTCACGACCAGCGACAGATCGCTGACGAAGAACAGCTGGCGGCGCTGCAGCTTGCCTGCACTGCCGGCAAGCACATAGGCGCCCGGCGCCAGATCGAGCGGCAGCGTCAGCTGCGCTTCGCGCCACGCGAATGGGGCGCCGTCGGGCAGGTCGTAACGCCACGTGTGCACACGCTCGAGGCCCGTGGTGTCGGATTCGAGCGTGCTCACTCCACCTTGGCCGCGTGCGCTGCCGAGCAG
>JANNWR010000336.1:0-36398 GCA_031408715.1 bacterium | reverse complement strand
GGAAGGGCGCGAGATGGTGATGCCGGGCGACAACGTGGACATGGTGGTGGAGTTGATCACGCCGATCGCGATGGAGAAGGAGCTGCGCTTCGCGATCCGTGAGGGCGGCCGCACCGTCGGCGCTGGCGTCGTCACCGAGATCGTCGAGTAAGGGGCCATGATGCTTCAGAAGATCCGTATCAAGCTGAAGTCGTACGATCACGCCACGCTGGATCAGTCGGCGGCCGAGATCGTGCGCACCGCGCGCCGTACCGGCGCGGTCACGTCGGGCCCGGTGCCATTGCCGACCCGCAAGACCGTCTACACCGTGCTGCGCAGTCCGCACGTCGACAAGAAGTCGCGTGAGCAGTTCGAGATCCGCATCCACAAGCGGCTGATCGACATCACGCGTTCGACGGGACAGACCATGGAAGCGCTCGAGAAGCTCGACATCCCAGCGGGTGTCGACATCGAGATCAAGACCTAGTCCCGGACCCGGGACCGGAGCGACGGTACTGCGCCCGCAGCATCGCGGGACGCCGTATACGACTCCGTGAAAGGAAAACACTGACATGATGGGTCTCATCGGCAAGAAGATCGGGATGACGCAGCTCTACGACGAGAAGGGCAACGTCATACCGGTCACGGTCATCGAGACGGGTCCGTGCACCGTCACGGAGGTCCGTACCCAGGAGCGCGACGGCTACACGGCGTTGCAGCTCGGGTTCGGCACCAACAAGGAAAGCCGCTTCACGAAGCCCGTCCTGGGCCAGTTCAAGAAGCGCAACCTGCCGGTCTCGCGCCATCTGCGGGAGTTCCGTGTGGGCGACGTCTCGAGCTTCACCGTCGGACAGACGCTGCTCGCGTCGGTGTTCGAGAAGGGTGAGTTCATCGACGTCCTCGGGACCACCAAGGGCCGCGGCTTCGCCGGCGTCATCAAGCGCCACGGCTTCAAGGCCGGTACCGCTTCGCACGGCCCGACGTTCGGTCGCGAGCCGGGTTCCATCGGCTCATCGGCCTATCCGTCGCGCGTCATCAAGGGCAAGAAGCTTCCCGGCCGCATGGGTGGGAAGCCGCTCACCATCAAGAATCTCATGGTCGCAGGCGTGGATGCCGAGCAGAACTACATCCTCGTGCGGGGAGCGATCCCCGGCCCGCCGAACGGCCTCGTCTACGTTCTCAAGCGGGGCTGATCACCATGAACGCCAAGTTCTACACACTCGACGGCAGCGAGAAGGGCACGACCGCCCTGCCGGACGACTTGTTCGCCCAGCCGGTGCACGAGCACCTCATCTGGCTCTCGGTGAAACGCTATCTCGGCAACCAGCGCCAGGGCACGGCGATGGTCAAGAGCAAGGGCCTCGTCTCGGGCGGTGGCAAGAAGCCCTTCAAGCAGAAGGGCACGGGTAACGCACGTCAGGGTTCCAACACCTCACCGCTCATGCCGGGCGGCGGTCGCGCCTTCGGGCCGAAGCCGCACAGCCATCGCACGGAGATGCCGAAGCAGCAGCGCCGCGCCGCCTTGGTCTCGGCTCTGTCGCTGCGCGCCGGTGAGAACGCGGTCAGCGTCATCGAGGGCATCGCGGTCGACGCGGCCCCGAAGACGGCGAAGGTCGCGGTCGTGATGCGGAAGATCGGCCTGACGGGCAAGAAGACGCTGCTCGTGGTCGGCCAGCAGAACGACACGGTGTGGAAGTCGGTCCGTAACCTGAAGAACGTGCAGACCACCCTCGCGCACCAGCTGAATGTCTACGACCTGCTCGACTGCGAACAGCTTCTGCTCACGCAGGATGGACTCGCGCGGGTGACGGAGGTCTTCGCAAAATGAACAACGATCCGCGTTCGATCATCCGCAAGGTGCTCATCACCGAGAAGGGCACCATGCTGCGGGAAGTTCATCAGCAGTATTTCTTCGAAGTTGCGCGAGGCGCGAACAAGATCGAGATCAAGCGCGCCATCGAGACGATCTTCACTGTGAAGGTGGACTCCGTCCAGACGATGCAGGTGCGCGGCAAGGCCAAGCGGCAAGGCCGCTGGGTCGGACGCCGCAACGACTGGAAAAAGGCAATCGTGACGCTCAAGCCCGATCAGAAGATCGAGCTTTTCGAGCAGATCTGACGACGAGGAACGACTCATGGGTCTGAAGAAATTCCGCCCGATCACTCCGACGCTCCGGCACACAGTCATGCCGGACTACAAGGAGCTGACTCGCTCGCGGCCAGTGAAATCGTTGACGGAGCGTCTGTACAAGACAGGCGGCCGTGACAATCAGGGGCATGTGTCCATGCGCTGGATCAGCGGCGGACACAAGCAGCGCTATCGCATCGTCGACTTCCGCCGGGACAAGGACGGCATTGCCGCCCGCGTCGCGAGCATCGAGTACGATCCGAACCGCTCGGCCCGCATCGCGCTGCTCAACTACCTGGATGGCGAGCGCCGCTACATCGTGGCGCCCGACGGTCTCAAGGTGGGCGACCGCGTCATGTCCGGCCCGACGGCGGAGATCGCGAACGGCAACTGCCTGCACCTGAAGCACATCCCGGTCGGTACGAATATCCACAACGTCGAGCTCTACCCGGGCCGTCGCTCGCGCATCGCGCGTTCGGCTGGCGCCTTCTGCCAGTTGATGGCGAAGGACGGCGACTACGCGCAGCTGCGTCTGCCGTCCGGCGAAGTGCGCAAGTTCCACGTGAACTGCCGCGCTGTCGTCGGCCAGGTGGGCAATCTGGATCACGAGAACATCTCGCTCGGCAAGGCCGGCCGCAGCCGTTGGCTCGGTTACGCGCCGTCCGTGCGTGGCGTTGCGATGAATCCCGTCGACCACCCGATGGGCGGTGGCGAAGGCAAGACTTCGGGTGGACGTCACCCGTGCTCGCCGTGGGGACAGATCACCAAGGGCCTCAAGACCCGGCGGACCAAGTTGAGCGACTCGCTCATCGTGCGCCGTCGGAAGAAGTAAGGGAGCCGGACTACAATGGCGCGTTCCATCAAAAAGGGGCCGTACGTCGTCGACTCCCTCGTACGGAAGATCGAGACGCTGAATCGGAGTGGGGAGAAGCGCGTGCTCAAGACCTGGGCCCGCCGCTGCACCGTGCTGCCGGAGTTCGTCGGGCACACGCTCGCCGTGCACAACGGCAACAAGTTCATCCCCATCTACGTGACCGAGAACATGGTGGGTCACAAGCTCGGTGAGTTCGTGCCGACGCGGGTATTCCGCGGGCACACCGAGAAGGCCAAAACGGTCGAAACGCCCGGGAAATGACCATGGAAGCCAAAGCCATTCAGCGTTACGTGCGCATCACTCCGCGCAAATGCAACCAGGTTCTGGACCTGATCCGCGGGATGTCCGTGGAGCAGGCGGATATCACGCTGCAGTTCACGCCGAAGCTCGGTGCGCGCATCGTCAAGAAGGTGCTCAAGTCCGCGGTGTCGAACGCGCTCCACGAGGGCAAGGTGCGCGCCGAGGACCTGTACGTGAAAGAAGCCGTTGTCGGTGCAGGCCCGACCCTGAAGCGCTGGCTGCCGCGCGCGCAGGGTCGGGCCACGCCACTCCTCAAGCGCACGAGCCACGTCTCGGTGACTGTGGCCACGAGGGAGTCGTAGACCATGGGGCAGAAAACCAATCCGATCGGCCTGCGCTTGGGCATCGTCAAGACCTGGGATTCGCGCTGGTTCGCGAAGAAGGGTTACGCCGAGTTGCTCAAAGAGGACCTGCTCATCAAGCGGTACCTCAAGAAGCGTCTGTACCAGGCGGGCATCAGCAAGATCACGATCGAGCGCAAGGGTGACAAGGTCACCATCGGCATCAAGACGGCGCGTCCGGGCCTGGTCATCGGCCGCAAGGGCGAGCAGGTCGACAAGCTCTCGGAAGAGATGAAGCAGCTCACCAAGAAGCAGGTGCAGCTGAACATCGAAGAGATCAAGCGTGCCGACCTGGATGCCCAGTTGGTGGCCGAGCACATCGCCAAGCAGTTGGAGCAGCGCGTGTCCTTCCGCCGTGCCATGAAGAAGGCGATCGCCTCCTCCATGCGTGCGGGCGCTCAGGGCATCCGCATCAACTGCACCGGCCGCCTCGGCGGTTCGGAGATGGCCCGTTTCGAGACGTATCGCGAGGGGCGCGTGCCCCTGCACACCCTGCGCGCGGACATCGACTTCGCCCGCGCGACCGCCAACACGGCCTATGGCACGTGTGGCGTGAAGGTGTGGATGTTCCACGGCGAAGTGCTGGAAAAGGCCGCGGCACCGGGGCACCCGACGCCGTCGGTTCCGACCCCGGCAGCTCGGTAGGAGATCTGACACCATGTTGATGCCGAAGCGAGTCAAATACCGCAAGACGCACCGCGGCCGGATGAACGGCAAGGCCTATCGTGGCTCGGACATCGCCTTCGGCGAGTTCGGCCTGCAGGCCATGGAGCCGGCGTGGGTCACGAGCCGGCAGATCGAAGCGGCCCGTGTCGCGATCACGCGCATGATCAAGCGCGGCGGCAAGGTGTGGATCCGGGTGTTTCCCGACAAGCCGGTCACGAAGAAGCCCGCCGAGACCCGAATGGGCAAGGGTAAGGGCGCTCCGGAGTTCTGGGTCGCCGTGGTGAAGCCGGGACGTGTGCTGTTCGAGATCGAGGGCATCTCGCGCGACCTCGCGCGTTCGGCCTTCCTGCTCGGCGCGTCCAAGCTCTCGATCAAGACGCGCTTCGTCGAGCGTCAGGAACTGGGAGGACTGTGAGCATGGGCACCCGCGTGAAGAATGCATCAGTCCGCGAGATGGGACCGGACGAGATCCGGACCCGGGTCGGGGAACTGCGCGAGGAGCTGTTCAACCTCCGCTTCCGAAACACGATGAAGCAGCTGGACAACCCGCTCAAGATCCGCGAGAGCCGCCGCGAGATGGCGCGCCTGCTCACGGTGCTGAAGGAGAAGGATCGCGCCGGCCTTTAGGCCACGCGACCCGGTGACGCCATGACTGAAGCCACGATGACAGACGCCGCGACGAAGTCCCGCGGCAGCAGGAAGCTCCGCACCGGCAAGGTGGTGAGCGATCGCATGGACAAGACCATCGTCGTGTCCATCGAGCGGCTCGTGAAGCACACCACCGTGGGTCGCTATGTGCGGCGGCGTGAGAAGTTCAAGGTCCACGACGAGAAAAACGAGTGCAAGATCGGCGACACGATCCGCTTCATGGAGACCCGGCCCATGTCCAAGGACAAGCGCTGGCGCTTCGTGGAGTTCGTCGAGCGCGCGAAGTAGCCCGGGAGCCATTCCATGATCCAGTTGAGAACGATGGTCACCGTGGCGGACAACTCGGGAGCGAAGCGCGCCCAGTGCATCAAGGTCCTGGGCGGTCATCACCGGCGGTACGGACGGTTGGGCGACATCGTGGTCGTATCCGTGAGGGATGCGATCCCGGGCGCTGCCGTGAAGAAGGGCGAAGTCGCGAAGGCAGTGGTCGTGCGTGCGGTGAAGGAAGTCCGTCGCAAGGACGGCTCCTACATCCGGTTCGACGAGAACGCGGTCGTCCTCATCAACAACGAGAAGGAGCCGCGCGGCACCCGTATCTTCGGGCCGGTGGCGAGAGAGCTGCGCGAGCGTCAGTTCATGAAGATCATCTCGCTCGCGCCGGAGGTGATCTGATGGGCCTGAAGATCCGTAAGGGCGACACCGTCATGGTGATCGCGGGTGACGACAAGGGGAAGACCGGTCGCGTGCTCTCGGTCGACGAGGCGAAGAGCCGCGTCATCGTCGAGAAGGTCAACTTCGTCAAGCGTCACACCAAGGCGCGCGGCCAGAACCAGCAGAGCGGCATCATCGAGAAGGAAGCGCCGCTGCACATCTCGAACGTCATGCTGTACGACCCGAAGGCGGGTCGCGGCGTCCGAGTCGGCGTGAAGGTGTCCAAGGATGGCAAGCGAGAGAGAATCTCGCGCGCCACCGGAGACACGATCAGCAAGGAGTAGTTCGCAGCGTCACGCCAAGTAACAGCGCCGGCCCCAGGTACCAGGGGTGAGGGAGCCGGTGAGAACGCCCCTGGAGTGAGACCATGGCAGACGAGAAGAAGAGCAAGAGTCAGGGCGCGAAGGCGCCCAAGGAAGGGACGAAGGGCGGGCGCGGCGTCGCGACCACCTACGAGACCGCCTCGGGCAAGCCTGCGGGACCCAAGGAGAAGCCGCGCGTCGCGGTGTATTACCAGGAGAAGGTCCAGCCCGAACTCATGAAGAAGTTCGGCTACTCGAGCGTGATGCAGGCGCCGCGTTTCGTGAAGATCGTCATCAACATGGGCGTCGGCGACGCGACGGCGGACATCAAGAATATCGATCTGGCGGCCAACGAGCTGGCGCAGATCAGCGGCCAGAAGCCGTCGATCCGCAAGGCCAAGAAGGCCATCTCGAACTTCAAGCTGCGTCAGGGCCTGCCCATCGGTTGCATGGTCACGCTTCGCGGCGCGCGGATGTACGAGTTCTTCGATCGGTTGGTGAACGTGGCTGCGCCGCGTATCCGTGACTTCCGCGGGTTGTCTCCGCGGTCGTTCGACGGCCGTGGCAACTATTCCGTGGGATTCAACGAGCAGATCATCTTCCCCGAGATCAACGTCGAAAAGGTCACCAAGGTCCGTGGCATGGATGTCACCATCGTCACGACCGCGAAGACCGACGAAGAGGGCCGGGAACTGCTCAAGCTCATGAACATGCCGTTCCGCGTGCGTTAGGCGAGGGGGTTCTTCGTGGCCAAGAAGTCGATCGTCGAGAAGTGGAAGCGGACCCCGAAGTTCAAGGTGCGCGGTTACAACCGGTGCCATCGTTGCGGCCGGCCACGCGCGTTCCTGCGTGACTTCGGAATGTGCCGCATCTGCTTCCGCGAGCTGGCGCTTTCGGGGCAGATCCCGGGCGTCGTCAAGTCGAGCTGGTAGTTCTCATCGGGAGCCAGGCTCCCAAGGGTCGCGTCCCCTGTGGACGCACGAACCAGGCAGCAGCCGAGCTCATCCGGCTGGACGCTGGTTCACGGAGGTTCCATGTCGGTCAGTGATCCCGTGGCGGATTTCCTCACCTGCGTACGCAACGCCATCGGCGCGAAGCATCGCAAGCTGGATGTGCCGTCGTCGCGGTTGAAGCAGGAACTCGCCAAGGTGCTGCTGCGCGAGCGCTTCATCAACAACTTCAAGGTCATCGAGGACACCAAGCAGGGTGTGCTGCGCGTGTACCTCAAGTACACCGCCGACGACCAGTGTGTCATCACCGGTTTGAAGCGCATGAGCAAGCCCGGCCGCCGGGTGTACGTGCCCAAGTCGCGGATCCCGCGAGTCATGGGTGGTCTCGGTTGTTCGGTCGTGTCCACGTCGCGCGGTCTGATGACCGACCGCGAGGCTCGCGAAGCGGGCCTCGGCGGCGAACTCGTCTGCCAGGTCTGGTAAGGGAGGGCATCGCTCATGTCGCGCGTTGGTAAGAAGCCCGTCCCGATCCCGTCCGGTGTCACCGTGACGATCGCCGATGGGTACGTGAAGGTGAAGGGCGCCAAAGTCGAACTGCAGCACATCGTGCTCACCGGCACTTCGGTCGCCATCGATGGCAACGAAGTCAAGGTCAGCGCGGAGAAGATCACGCGCAATCCCGCGTTCGGCACGATGCGTGCCCAGATCGCGAACATGGTCACGGGCGTGACGACGGGGTTCACCAAGACCCTCGAGATCGTCGGCACCGGCTACCGTGCGGCCATGGAAGGCAAGAAACTGGTACTCCAGCTTGGCTTCTCCCATCCGGTTCACTTCATGTCGCCGGATGGCATCACGATCAAAGTCGAGTCGCCTACGCGCCTCACCATCAGCGGGGCGAACAAGGCTCAGGTCGGTCAGGTGGCGGCGGATATCCGGGGCTTTCGTCCTCCGGAACCGTACAAGGGCAAGGGCGTGAAGTACGAAGGCGAGTACATCCGTCGTAAGGCCGGAAAGGCTGCGGGGTCGGCGTAATGGCGAGCGGACAACACAACAAGTACGAGCGGCGGCAGATCCGCCGGTATCGCATCCGGAACAAGGTCACCGGTTCGGCAGCACGTCCGCGCCTGTCCGTGTTCCGCAGTTCCGATCATATCTATGCCCAGATCATCGACGACGCCAAGGGCGTCACGCTGGTCGCGGCCTCGAGCCGGGACGACGTCAAGTCGCTCAGCGAGGGCAAGGGCAAGGTCGGGACGAGCCTGGGTGTCGGCAAGCTCCTCGCACAGCGTGCGAAGGAAGCCGGTATCCTGGCCGTGGCATTCGATCGTGGCGGCTACCTCTACCATGGGCGCGTCAAGGCGCTCGCCGACGGCGCACGCGCCGGCGGTCTTAACTTCTAGGAGGCGCCGTCATGGCGGGACCCCAGCGCGAGCGGCGTCAGTCGCGTGAATCCGAGCAGGCCAAGTCCGAGTTCCAGGAGCGCGTCATCGTGGTGAACCGTTGCGCCAAGGTCGTCAAGGGCGGCCGGCGGTTCTCCTTCAACGCGATCGTGGCGATGGGCGACCAGAACGGTCGCGTCGGTGTCGGCCTTGGCAAGGCGAACGAAGTCGCTGACGCCATCCGCAAGGCGGGTGAGTCGGCGAAGAAGAACATGTTCCAGGTGCCGGTCACGAAGAGCGGTTCGATCCCGCACCTCATCATCGGTCACTTCGGTGCGGGCGAAGTGCTGCTCAAGCCGGCGTCACCGGGTACGGGCGTCATCGCCGGTGCGGGTGTGCGCGCCGTGCTCGAAGTGGCGGGTGTGCAGAACGTGCTCACGAAGTGCCTCGGCACGCGCAATCCGCACAACATGGTGAAGGCGACGGTGGACGGCTTGAAGCGTCTGCGCCGCCCCTCGGACGTGGCCTCGATGCGTGGCCTCACGCTCGAGGAGATGTTCGGAAAGCGAGCGTAACGTGGCCAAGAAGCTGACGATCACCCAGACCAAGAGTGCCGGCGGCCATCCCGAGGATCAGCGCGCCACGGTGCGCGCGCTCGGCATCCGCCACATGCAGCAGACCGTTGTCCACAATGACACCCCCCAGATCCGGGGAATGGTGTTCAAGGTCCGCCACCTGGTCCAGGTGGAGGAGAACTGACGTCATGAGACTTGGAAATATCCGTCCCGCCGCTGGTGCGACGAAAGACACGAAGCGCTTGGGCAAGGGTGCCGCCAGTGGTCAGGGTGGTACGGCTGGCAAGGGCCACAAGGGCAAGAAGGCCCGCTCCGGTGGCGGTATCCCGGTGTGGTTCGAAGGCGGCCAGATGCCGATCCAGCGCCGTCTGCCCAAGCGTGGTTTCACCAATCCGACGCGCGTCGAGTACCAGGTCGTGAACGTGGGCAGACTCGCCACGGCCACGGCGGGTACGACCGTGGATGGCACGTGGCTCCGCGCGCAGCGGCTCGTGCGCCGGAATGGTCCCATCAAGCTGCTCGCGGGTGGCGAGCTCAAGGTGGCACTCACCATCAAGGTGGATGCTGCGAGCGACGCCGCGCGCCAGGCCGTTGAGACGGCCGGTGGCAAGGTGGAAACCCCGAACCCGAAGGCCTGACCGGACCATGCTCGAGAAGCTTCGCACGATCTTCCAGGTACCCGAACTGAGACGGCGTATTCTGTTCACGCTGTCGATGTTCGTGGTGTACCGCCTTGGCGAACACATGCCCACACCGGGTGTGAATGCCGCGGCGCTGGCGGGTGCTTTCCGCAGCCAGGCGAACACACTGTTCGGCCTCTACGACATGTTCGTGGGCGGCGCGTTCTCCAAGGCCACGATCTTCGCGCTCGGCATCATGCCGTACATCTCCGCGTCGATCATCCTGCAGCTGCTGGGTGCCGTCGTTCCCTACTTCGAGAAGCTCCGCAAGGAAGGCGAAGAGGGCCAGAAGAAGATCACGCAGTGGACCCGATTCGGCACGGTCGGCATCTCGATCGTGCAGTCGATCGGTTACAGCTGGTTCCTCGTGAACCTGGGCAGCTCGCAGGGTCTCACGGTGGTGCCGGACGCCAGCTTCATGTTCTTCTTCACCACGGTCATCACGCAGACGACCGGTACGATCCTGGTCATGTGGCTGGGTGAGAAGATCACCGAGTTCGGCATCGGCAACGGCATCTCGCTCATCATCTTCGTCAACATCCTCGGTGGCGTGCCGAACCGCATCATGCAGTCGATCGACAGCATGCGCGCCGGCAGCCTGGGCATCATGCAGCTTGCGACCGTAGCGGTGCTCATCGTGGCGGTCATCGCCGCGGTCATCGTCATGACGCAGGCCACGCGCAAGATCCCGGTGCAGTACGCCAAGCGCATGGTCGGCCGGAAGATGTACGGAGGGCAGAGCACGCACATCCCGCTGCGAGTCAACACGGCGGGCGTCATCCCGATCATCTTCGCTTCCAGCATCATGATCCTGCCGATGTCGGTGGCTTCGTGGCTGCCGCCGGACAATCCGGTCGCGGGCTTCTTCCGGGACCACTTCAGTCCCCTGGGCCCGCTGTACAACATCCTGTACGCGATCATCATCATCTTCTTCACGTACTTCTACACCGCCGTCGTGCTGAACCCGAACGATCTGGCGGAGAACATGCGTAAGTACGGCGGATTCATCCCGGGCATCCGGCCGGGCCGCCATACGGCGGAGTACATCGATCGGGTGCTGTCGCGCATCACCCTTCCCGGCGCGTTCTTCCTCGCGGCCGTCGCGGTGCTGCCAGACATCCTGATCGCGATGTTCAAGGTTCCGGCTCTTGGTTTCGGCGGAACCAGTGTGCTGATCGTGGTCGGCGTCGCACTCGACACATTGCAGCAGGTGGAGTCGCACCTGCTCATGCGCCACTACGAAGGGTTCGTCAAACGCGGCCGGATTCGCGGCCGCTCACGGATGTGATATGCAGATGGTGCTGCTGGGCCCGCCCGGTGTGGGGAAGGGTACCCAGGGGCGCCGGCTCGCGAGCGATCGCGGGTGGGCTCTGATCTCGACGGGCGAGATCCTGCGCGACGCGATCGCGCGGGGGACGGCGTTGGGGGCGGAGGCCAAGAAGTTGATCGATCAGGGGTTCTTGGTACCCGATCCAGTGATGATCGGGTTGGTACGCGAACGCACGCTCGAGTCCGACGCCCGCGAGGGTTTCGTGCTCGACGGGTTCCCGCGGACCATTCCGCAGGCCAACGCGCTTGACGCGATCCTGCGGGAACGCCAGCGACCTGTGGATGTGGTGGTGGCGCTGACCGCGCCGGACGAGGAACTCGTCCGACGCCTGAGCGCCAGATGGGAATGTCCGGTGTGCCGTCGCGTCTACAACGCGATCAGTGCTCCGTCCCGGGATGGCCGTCATTGTGACGACCACGCCGAGACGGTGCTCCACCAGCGGGCTGACGACACCGTCGAGACGGTGAAGCGCCGGCTGGAGGTCTACCGGGTGCAGACGGCTCCGCTCGTGGATCACTACCGCGGGCAGGGCAAGTTGCAGGAAGTGACGGGGACTGGCCCGTTGGATCAGGTGTACGGCGCGCTCGTCGCAGCCGTCACGGACTGACGGGATGGAACACGCACACGAGCAGGACCCGGTCGAAGGCGTCCGGGCGGCGGCGCAGATCGTCGCACGGGTGTTGCGGGAGATGGGCCGGGCTGTCCGCCCGGGTATCACGACTGTCGAGCTGGATCGGCTGGCCGAGACCATCATCCGCGATTGTGGTGGGCGGCCGGCGTTCAAGGGTTACCGTGGGTTTCCCTCGACGATCTGCCCTTCGATCAATGAAGAAGTGGTTCACGGCATCCCCGGGAGAAGGGCGCTGAAGGAAGGCGACATCATCGGGGTCGACGTGGGCGCAGAGTTGAACGGTTGGTACGGAGATGCGGCACGGACCTACCCGGTCGGTGCGGTGTCCGAGGAAGCCAGCTGCCTGATGCGGGTGACCGAAGAGGCCCTTCACCTGGGGCTTCAGCAGGCCCGCGCCGGGAACCGAGTCGGAGACATCTCCAACGCAGTGCAGGTGCACGTCGAGAACAACGGCTTCGCGGTCGTTCGGGATCTCGTCGGGCACGGTATCGGGCGGGAGATGCATGAAGCGCCGGCGATCCCGAACTATGGGCCGCCGGGGAAGGGACCGCGGTTGATCGTCGGCCAGCTGCTGGCGATCGAACCGATGGTGAATGTCGGCGGTGCCGCGGTCGTCACGCGGTCCGACGGATGGACGGTGGCCACGAAGGACGGCCGGTGGTCGGCGCACTTCGAGCACACCGTGGCAGTCGGTCCGGAACGCCCCGAGATTCTCTCGGTGCTCCCGGACGAGCAGTAAGAAAGGACTCGTTTGGCAAAAGAAGAGGGCATCCAGGTCGAGGGCACCGTGGTCGAAGCGCTCCCGAACGCGACGTTCCGCGTGGAGCTCGAGAACGGCCACCGGTTGCTTGCCCATATCTCGGGCAAGATGCGGATGCACTTCATCAAGATCCTGCCGGGTGACAAGGTGACGGTCGAGATGTCGCCGTACGACCTGTCGCGCGGCCGCATCGTCTATCGTTACAAGTAGTCCCGCCGCGGCGAAGGGAGAAGCGGTCATGAAGGTTCGCGCGTCCGTGAAGAAGATCTGCGAGCACTGCAAAGTGGTGCGTCGCAAGGGCGTCATTCGAGTGATCTGCAGCCGCAACCCGCGGCACAAGCAGCGTCAGGGCTGAGAGGAGAATCACGGTGGCACGTATTGCAGGCATCGATCTCCCGATGGAAAAGCGCATCGAGGTCGCGCTGACCTACATCTTCGGTATCGGCCCAACCACGGCGAAGCGCCTGCTCGAAAAGACAGGCGTGAATCCGGATACCCGTGTGAAGGCGCTGAGTGACGAGGATGCCGGTAAGCTGCGCAGTCTCATCGAGCGCGAGTACAAGGTGGAGGGCTCGCTTCGCAGCGAGCACGCCATGAACATCAAGCGCCTCATGGATATTGGCGCTTACCGGGGGCTGCGTCACCGCCGCGGTCTTCCGGTGCACGGGCAGCGCACCAAGACGAATGCGCGCACGCGCAAGGGTCCGAAGAAGATGGCGGTCGGCGGCAAGAAGGCGAAGGCTGGCAAGAAGGGTTGACCGAGCGGGGCGCCTAGCGCCCGGCCAGGAGGTTTCGCGTGGCAGACGTCAAGAAGCCCAAGAAGCGCGACCGTAAGGTGGGCACCAATGGGGTGGCCCACGTGCAGGCGAGCTTCAACAATACGATCATCACCATCACCGACACCGACGGCAACGTGATCAGCTGGGCGAGCGCCGGCAAGGCTGGTTTCAAGGGCTCGCGCAAGAGCACGCCGTTCGCAGCCCAGATGGCTGCCGAAGCGACTGCTCGCGATGCTATTCACATGGGGCTCAAGCGCGTCGAGGTGTGGGTCAAGGGCCCCGGCGCCGGCCGCGAAGCAGCCATCCGTTCCTTGCAGGTCGCGGGGCTCGAGATCTCCGCCATCAAGGACGTCACGCCTATCCCGCACAACGGCTGCCGCCCTCCCAAGCGGCGTCGCGTCTAGGAGAACCCGAGCATGGCGGTTTATCACGATGCACGTTGCCGGCTCTGCCGGCGTGAGGGCATGAAGCTCTTTCTCAAGGGCTCGCGCTGTCTCACCGACAAGTGCGCTTTCGAGCGCCGTGGCTACGCCCCGGGCGAGCACGGCAAAAGTCGGCGCGCCAAGGAAACGAACTACGGCACGCAGTTGCGCGAGAAGCAGAAGGCTCGTCGCATCTATGGGCTGCTCGAGCGCCAGTTCCGTCACACGTTCGCGAAGGCGAGCGAGGCGAAGGGCGTCACGGGTGAAGTGTTGCTGCAGATGCTGGAACGCCGTCTCGACAACGTCGTGTTCCGCCTCGGTCTGGCCGCGTCGCGCAGTGCGGCACGTCAGATCGTGCGCCACGGACACTTCACGGTGAATGGCAAGTGCGTCGACATCCCGTCGTTCCAGGTCCGCCCGGGCGACGAGATCGCAGTTCGTGCCAAGAGCCGCGAGATGGTGGTCATCAAGAACTCGCTCGACTCCCGCAAGGGGCAGGGCGTGCCGGACTGGCTGGAGCTGTCCGCCGAGAAGATGGCGGGCCGCGTCCTGCACGTACCGTCGCGCGCCTCCATCGGCGTGCCGATCAACGAACAGCTGATCGTCGAGCTCTACTCGAAGTGACGATCGCCTTTCCAATACGGGAGGCTTGAAGATGAAGTGGAAGAATCTCCATATGCCGAAGGCATTGCAGTCCGACGCGGCCAACACGGATCGGTACGGCAAGTTCACGCTCGATCCGCTCGAGCGGGGCTTTGGTACGACGCTCGGCAACTCGCTGCGCCGTGTGCTCCTGTCGTCCCTTCAGGGCGCCGCGATCACGTCGGTCCGCATCGATGGCGTGCTGCACGAGTTCTCGACGCTGCCGGGTATCATCGAGGACGTCACCGAGATCGTGCTCAACCTGAAGCAGGTGCGCCTCAAGCTGTTCGGGGACGGTCCGAAGAAGGGCGTCTTCGAGATGCGCGGCAAGGGTGAAGTGCGGGCCGGCGACCTCCAGTGCGACGCCGAAGTCGAGGTCCTGAACAAGGATCTGCATATCGCCACGCTGAACCGTGATGGCGATCTGCGCATGGAAGTCGAGATCAACGGCGGCCGCGGTTACGTCTCGGCCGATCAGCACTCGTCGACGGACCGCCCCATCGGCGTGGTCCCGATCGACTCGCTGTTCTCGCCCGTGACCAAGGTCAACTACACGGTCGAGGCCACGCGTCTCGGCCAGCGCATCGACTACGACAAGCTGACGATCGAGGTGTGGACGGACGGCAGCATCCTGCCGAACGACGCCATCTCGATGTCGTCCAAGATCCTGCGCGACCATTTCAGCCTGCTCATCAGCTTCGAAGAGGAGCCGCAGCAGGAGGAAGAGGCGGCGGTCGACGAGGACAAGGTGCGCATCCGCAAGATGCTCGACAAGAGCGTCGAGGAACTGGAACTGTCGGTCCGCTCCAGCAACTGCTTGCGCGCGGCAGAGCTCAAGTCCATTGGCGAACTGGTCCAGAAGGGCGAAGCCGAGATGCTGAAGTTCCGCAACTTCGGCCGTAAGTCGCTGAAGGAGATCCAGGACATCCTCGCCGAGATGGGCCTGCACTTCGGCATGGACGTGAGCCCCTACTACGATACGAAGCCATCGGCGAGGGCCGAGGTCTGATTCCGGCCGGCGTGCGGTGACGCACGCCGGAATCCGGGACACCGAGGCGACGAGAGGAAGAGCAGCCCATGAGACACCGCAAAGACCATCGACGACTGGGACGTAAGAGCGAGCACCGTCGCGCACTGCTGCGCAACCTGGTAACCGCGCTGTTCCAGTACGAGCGCATCGAGACGACCGTGGCGAAGGCGAAAGAAACCCGCCGCTTCGCCGAGCGCATGATCACGTTCGGCAAGAAGGGCGATCTGGCCGCCCGCCGTCACGTGGCGGCCTACGTCATGAAACCGGAGATCGTCGCCAAGTTGTTCACGACGATCGCGCCCTGGTATGCGGAGCGCAACGGCGGCTACACGCGCATCATCCGCATCGGTCACCGGCTTGGGGATGCGGGCGAGACTGCCTACCTCGAACTCGTGAAGACGGACGAGCAGAAGGAGCAGGATCGCACCGCGCGTCTGGCGGTTGCGGAGGCCAAGGCTCTGGCGCAGTCCGGCGAGAAGACCGAGAAGAAGAAGAAGACCGACGCGGAGGCCGAGGCGGCCGCTGCCGAGGACAAGCCGAAGCGCGGCAAGAAGAAGGAAGCAGCGGGTGCCGGCGCTGGCGGCGGTGGCGCGAAGCGCCGCGGCGGTCCGCGCAAGGTCGGTGGGGGCTGAGACTGGCTCTCCAGCAGGCCAAGCAGGTTCGCGACGCGGGCGGGAGGAACACCTTCCGCCCGCGTTCGCGCGTTCCGGGGGGAGCCACCGCCCCGCAGGCTCCGCGCGCCGTGGGCGTGCGCCCGCCGGCAATCGGCGGGCCCGCCGCACTCGGACGTTCGGTCGTCATGCTGCTGTGGCTGGCGTTCGCCGTCCCGGTCCTCGCACAGGGTGCGCCGGACTCGGCGGCGGTGCGCTCGGCGTCTCCGCACGCGCCCGAGAGCCCGGTGTTCAGTGATGGCGCCCACGCCCCGGCGGCTCCCATGCTCACCGATGCGACCGTGCCGCCGCGCGCGGTGGACTATCTGTGGGTGCTGCGTACGAGCCTCGTCCGGCCGGAGGACATCCCGGTGGTGGTCGCGCGCGCCAAGGCCATGGGCGTGCGCGGACTGCTCGTGCAGGTGGTGGGCCGCGGTGACGCGTGGTACCGCTCCGACCGCCTGCCGGCACCCGAGGCGCTGTACGGCAGCGGGCGCGATCCGCTCGGCGAACTGCTGCCGCTCGCGCACGCCGCGGGACTCGAGGTGCACGCCTGGGTCAACTGCTGCCTGGTGTGGTCGGGCACGGTTCGTCCGCGCGACCGCCGGCACGTGCTGAACGCGCACCCCGAGTGGGTGGCCCGCATGGCCGACGGCCGCCCGATGACGCGGCTCACGCAGCGCCAGCGCACGCGCCTGCAGGTCGAGGGCGTGTTCCTGTCGCCGGCTCACCCGGCGGTGCGCCGCTGGCTCGCCGAGAACGTCAAGGAACTGGCGGCGCGCTATCCGCTCGACGGCATCCACCTCGACTACATCCGGCAGCCGAACATCGAGATCGGCAACGACCCGACGACACGGGCGCGCTTCGCGCTCGAGTCGGGCGTCGATCCCGCCACGTTCAAGCGCCGGCCCGCCGCCGAACGCCCCCGGCTCGAGGCCGACTGGCTGGCGTTCCAGCAGGCCCAGGTCACCGCCATCGTGCGCGAGGTGCGCGACTCGCTGCTCGCGACGCGCCCGGGCACGCCCCTGAGCGCCGCCGTGCTCGCCGACACCACCGAGGCCCTGCGCGGCCGCAAGCAGCCGTGGGTTCGCTGGCTGCGCGATGGCGTGCTCGACCGTGCCTTCCTCATGTGCTACGCACCAGCGGTCCCGACCGTCCTGGCCCAGCTCACCGCCGCGGTGGGCGCGGTGAACGCCTACCAGGTCGTCCCCGGAATCGCCATGTACAACACGCCGCTGTCCACTGCAGCGGTGAAGCTGAAAGCCGCGCGAGCCCTCGGGTTCCCGTCGGTCGCCCTGTATTCCTACGATTCGCTCTACGAACGCCCCGGTCGTTGGGAGCGCCTGCGCGCCTTCCTCGCCGAGCATGATCCTATGGAGGTGAAGCCTTGAGTCACAACACCGGCAAGCCCATGGCCGTGCGCGAGAACATGCGCAATATCGCCATCATCGCGCACGTCGATCACGGTAAGACCACTCTCGTCGATGCCATGTTGTGGCAGAGCGGCATCTTCCGTGAGAACCAGGAAGTCGCCGAACGCGTCATGGATTCGAACGATCTCGAACGCGAGAAGGGCATCACCATCCTCGCCAAGAACACGGCGATCCGTTTCGGCGACATCAAGATCAACGTCGTCGACACCCCGGGCCACGCGGACTTCGGCGGCGAGGTCGAGCGCACGCTCAAGATGGTCGATGGCGTTCTGCTGTTGGTGGATGCCAGCGAGGGGCCGTTGCCGCAGACACGCTTCGTGCTGCGCAAGGCGCTCGAGCTCGGTCTGAAGCCGATCGTGGTCATCAATAAGATCGACCGCAAGGACGCGCGGCCGGCGGAAGTGCTGAACGAGATCTACGATCTGTTCATCGATCTCGACGCGCACGAGGACCAGTTGGATTTCCCGGTGCTCTACACGATCGCCCGCGAAGGCATCTGCCGGCTGACGCCGGACGGCGAGAACCACAAGCTGAAGCCGTTGTTCGATGCCATCATCGAGACCATCCCGGCGCCGACCTACGATCCGACGATGCCGCTGCAGATGCTGATCCTGAACCTGGCCTACTCGGACTACGTCGGCCGGCTCGCGATCGGGCGTGTCATCAGTGGCGCGCTGAAGCCGCGCCAGGATGTCATGCTGGTGCGTCACGACGGCACGCAGGTGAAGTCGCGCGTCACGAACCTCTATGTCTATGAGGGGCTCGAGCGGACCGAGGTGCAGGAGGCCCTGCCGGGTGAGATCGTCGCCCTGGCCGGTTTCTCGGAAGTGCACATCGGGGAGACCGTGACGGACCCGGAAGATCCGCGGCCGCTGCCGCCGGTCACCGTCGACGAGCCGACCGTGAACATGGTGTTCAGCGTCAACGCTTCGCCGTTCGCGGGCCAGGAAGGCAAGTATGTGACCAGCCGCAACCTGCGCGACCGTTTCGAACGCGAACTGCTCACGAACGTCAGCTTGAAGGTGGAGCAGGGCGAGACTCCGGACGCATTCGTGGTCTCAGGCCGTGGCGAACTCCAGATGGCCATCTTGATCGAGATGATGCGCCGCGAGGGCTTCGAGTTGCTGGTCGGCAAGCCCGAGGTCATCATTCGTATCGAGAACGGCCACAAGCAGGAGCCGATGGAACGCCTGGTCATCGATTGCCCCGAGGAGTTCGTGGGTGTGGTGACGCAGAAGATCGGCACCCGGCGCGGCCGCATGACGAACATGGTCAACCACGGCACGGGTCGCGTGCGGCTGGAGTTCCGCATCCCGTCGCGCGGTCTGATCGGCTTCCGCAGCCAGTTCCTCACCGATACACGCGGCACGGGGCTGCTGAACCACCTGTTCGATGGCTGGGCGGACTGGCAGGGCGACATCCCGCATCGCACCACGGGTGCTCTGGTGGCCGATCGCACCGGTGTGGTGACGCCGTATGCCATCGAGCACGTCCAGGACCGCGGTGAGATCTTCGTGGTGCCGAACGACAGGGTCTACGAGGGCATGGTCGTCGGCGAGAACTCGCGCGAGCAGGACATGGACGTGAACATGGTGCGTCCGAAGAAGCTCACGAACATGCGTTCCCAGGGTGAGGACGGCGTTCGACTGGTGCCGAGCCGGAAGCTGTCGCTGGAGCAGGCTCTGGAGTGGATCCGCGAGGACGAGCTGCTGGAGATCACGCCCACCTCGCTGCGTCTGCGCAAGCGTGTGCTGCAGGCGAACATGCGGCCGCGCTACTGGCAGAGCCAGGGCGGCTGAGAACGCTGTCTCGTGACGTCGGGCGTTCGCGCCCGGCGTGCACGGGGGGCCGTCCTCGCCCTCACCGTCCTTCCGCCGGCGGGGCAGGCCCTGATCGGGCCACGGAGGCGGGCCGGAGGGTGGAGGGCACCCGGCCGGTCGGGTAGGTCCGCGCGTTTTCCCTCTCACGTAGCGGACGAAGCAGCCGATGCTTCCGTGGACGATAGGCGATTCCGCCCGCCCTGCCCACAGGAAGCCATGGACTCCTCCTCGAAGCCTGCGCACGACGCGCACAACACCCGCGAAATCGGCATGCCGGCTGTCGCCGACAGCGGGCCCGTGTCTTCGTTCTTGCTGGCCCGCGGGCTCGACCTGAAGCGCGAAGGCACGCGCATCGTCACGGGGTTCGTGCTTCTGGTGGGACTCGGTGTCACCGCGCTGAACGTGACGCTCTGGCACAACGCAGCGCGTCGCATCGAGGCGGAGGCGTGGAGGCGGCTCGAGGCTGCAGCCGAGGTACGTCGCAATGACGTCGACCACCTGCTCAGCGTGACCCGTCGCGAAGCGCTGAGCATCCTGCATGATCCTTTCATCGTGCACGCCGTGCGGTCCATGCCAAGTCTCCCGGCCGGGCCGGCACGCACGAAGGCACTCTCGGAGCTCTTCGAGCGGGCAGGGGAGTTCGCCTTCACCGATGTGCTCGTGGTGGACGCCGAGGGTGAGGTGCTCGCCGCTCGCCTTGGCGGCGACGGGGCGCTGCGATCCGACGAACGAGCGGCCGCTGCCAGGTCTCGGATGAGCGGGGAACTGGTGTGGGTGGGAATCGAGGACTCGCGACTGGCCCTGGCCGTCCCGGTGCCCTCGACGGACGGCGCGCCGCCTCGGCAGGTCATCGTGCTCCATGCCGACGTCTCCCACTCGCTCATGCCGGTATTGCAGAGCTGGCCGGGCCTGGGTACCTCGAGTGGCGCCTATCTGGTGCGCACGCTGGGTGCGGACGTCGAGTTCCTGACCGCGCTCGGGAACGGACTTGGAAACGAACCCGGGACGAAACTGGCGATGAGTCGCCGCGAAGCCATGGCCGCGGCGATGGCAGCGACGGGAGTCTCGTCCCGTGTCGAAGTGCCGGGCTCTGGCCAGCGGGTGTGGGCGGTCACGCGACCGCTGCAGAATGCCCCATGGGGACTGGTCGACCAAGCGGACCACGCCGAACTCACCTCGGGGATGTCGTCCGTGCGCCAGGCCCTTGTGTCGCTGGACCTGATCCTCGCCGGTGTGTTCTTCGCGTTGGCGCTGATGTGGCGGAGGTCCTACACCAGCGGGCTGGAGCGCCGGGAGGTCGAGATCACCGAGCGTCACTCGAAGCGTCTGCAGGCCATTCTCGACACCGCGTTCGACGCCATCCTGACCTTCGACCGGATCGGCCGGGTGCGTTCCGCGAACCGCGCCGCCGAGGAGTTGGTCGGTCTACCGATCGCCGCGCTCGAGAACCAGCCCATCCAGCGCATCCTCGTCTGGGGCGTTGCGGGCCGGGCGCTGGCGTTGCCGCAGAGCGGAGCGGTGGTCGAGGGCCATGCGTTGTGCGCGGACGGCAACCGCATCCCGGTCGAGTTCTCGATGGGCCGCAGCGGCCTGGGTGACGATCTGGTGTTCACCGCCATCGTCCGCGACATCCGCGACCGGGTCGAAGCCGAGCGCCGCATCCGCGAGTTCGCCGAAGGGCTCGAGCACTCGAATCGCCGGCTCGAGGAGATGAACGCGCAACTCGAGGAAGCCTCGCGCCTGAAGAGCGAGTTCCTGGCGAATACTTCGCACGAGCTGCGCACGCCGTTGAACGGTATGATCGGCTTCCTGCAGTTGGTGCTCGACGGCATGTGCGACTCACGCGAAGAGGAACAGGAGTTCCAGCAGCAGGCACTGCAGTGCTCGCGCCATCTGCTCGGGCTCATCAACGACGTGCTCGATATCGCCAAGATCGAGGCGGGCAAGCTGTCGCTCGATATCGGGCGTCTCGACCTGCAGCAATTGTTCGACGAGGTCTACACCCTCACGCACGTGCAAGCGGCGCAGAAAGGCCTCCAACTCCGGTTCGAGGACCAAGTGCCGGCGGGTGTGGCGGCGCGGGGTGATTTTGGCAAGATCAAGCAGGTGCTCATCAACCTGATCGGAAACAGTCTCAAGTTCACGCTCAAGGGCGAGATCTGCGTGCGCGCCAAGGCGCACCCCGACCTCGGGCATCTGTTCATCGAGGTCGAGGACACCGGCATCGGCATCCCAGCCGACCGCCAGAAGCAGGTGTTCGAGAAGTTCGTCCAGGGCGATGGCAGCACGACGCGCCGCTTTGGGGGCACGGGCCTGGGCCTGTCGATCTCCAAGAGCCTGATCGAACTCATGGGCGGCATCATCGGCGTGCACAGCGAGGGCGAGGGCCGCGGCTCCAGGGTCTACTTCTCGCTGCCGTTGTGGCGGGACGAGGCACAGGTTCCGCCCGCGGTACTCAGTGAAGTCGCCGAGCACGTCCAGGGTGCCAAAGGCGATCCGCTCGTTCTGGTGGTCGAGGACGACCCGGTGTTCCGCCACTTCGTGACTGTCGTACTCCAGCGCGGTGGCTTCCGCACGGTCGAGGCCGGACATGCCGAAGCGGGGTGGGAGGCCGTGCGCCGGCTGCGTCCGGCCGTCGTCGTGCTTGACTACGCCCTGTCGTGCCCGGAGGGCGCGGCACTGCGCACCGGCTGGGACCTGGCCAAGCGCATGACTTCGGAACCGGAGACGCGACACATACCGGTGGTGTTCGTGACCGGTTTCGATGGTGAACTGAAGCAGCGGCTGCAGTCGACGGCGTTCGCCCGGCGGCCCGAGCATCTCGTCAAGCCCGTCGAGGCCAGCGCACTCATCGCGCGGATCACCCAGTTGACCGGGCTGCCGGTCGCCGGCCGTGTCATCCGGGTCCTGATGGCGGACGATGACCCGACCGTCGCCGCGTATGTGCGCAAGGTCCTGCCTGCGGATCGATTCGTGGTCGATGTGGCCACGAACGGCGAGGAGTGCCTGCATCTGTTGCGCACGCACGTCCATGCCTATGATCTGTTGATGCTCGACCTGATGATGCCCGAGGTCAGCGGCTACGACGTCCTGCGGGAGATGACGCTCGCCGGCCTGGAGCCGGACCTGCCGGTATTGGTGCTCACCAATTTCCCCGAACCTCGGAATCTCGAAGAACGACGCCTGCTGGAGCAGGGCCTGGTGCTGGACGTGCTCGCCAAGACCGCGGTGCACGACAACCCGCAACTGCTCCCGCATGTGCTCGACTGGCATCTGCAGGTCGCGCGCGGCGAAGCAGGCGTATTCGGTGATGACCCGGGCCGGAGGGCGGCATGAGACACGTCATCGTGGTCGAAGACGACGCACACAACGCGACCTTGTTCCGGAAGGTCCTCGAAAAGCGCACCGGAGCCCAGGTCACGCTGACCGAGGATCCCGCCGAGATTCTCGAACTGGTGCGCGCGGGGAACATCGCCCTGATCGTGCTCGACGTCTCGCTGCGCCATTCGATGTGGGAAGGGAAGCCCGTGGGCGGTGTCGAGATCTGCCGGCTCATCCGCGCACAGTCCCCCGGGGGGCCGCCGGTGTTGCTCGCCACCGCGCATGCCATGCGGGGTGATGCGGAGCGGTTACTGGCCGAAAGCGGAGCGGACGATTACATCGCGAAGCCCATCGTGGACCACACACATTTCGCCGAACTCGCGATTCGCCTGATGGAGCGTGCCGCGTGAAGGCGAACTCCGACATCAAGGTGCTCATCGTCGAGGACGATCCGTTCTTCCAGCGCGTCTTGCTGAAGCGCATGGGGGCCGAGGGCTATCAGGTGGAGGCTGCGAGCGACGGTCGCGAGGGCATGAAGGCCATCGTGACGTTCGAACCCGATCTGGTGATCTCGGACTGGATGATGCCGCAGGTCGACGGACTCGAGCTGTGTCAGTCGGTCAAGACCGGTCTCGGCGACGGGGCCCCTTACTTCATCCTGCTCACCGCCAAGGGTGAGATCAGCGACAAGCTGCTGGCGCTCGACACCGGCGCGGACGACTACCTGGTGAAGCCGTGCGATCAGGGTGAGTTGATGGCACGCGTGCGTGCCGGCCTGCGCATCGTGCTGTTGACGAAGAAGCTGCAGGCCGCCGCACTCGAATGGACCCGGTTGCAGGCGGACGTGACGCGAGTGCGAGCGGAGCTCCGCACCCGTGGCATCGAATGGCCGGCTGTGCCAAGGTCCGCGGACGCGAACGACGGGCAGTTGGACGGCGACCAGAAGGCCGCTTAGCCGGGCCCTTCCCCCGCGGCTCGGCTCGGGTTAGCTTGTTCGCTGAGCGCCGCAGCCCCGCGGTGCACCGTGTTCCGGGCCGCGATCGAGCCCGTGCTCGATAGGGAGTGCCGCCGCCATGCGCATCCTGTTGCTCGGTGCCGCCGGCCTGCTGAGCGGTGCGGCGCGGGAGGCCTTTCTCGCCGCGGGTCATGATGTCACCGTTCTGTCGCGCGGCAGTCGCACGTTGCCGGCACACGCCCGACTGCGAGCCTTGCGCGCCGACCGCACGGATGCGGTCGCCCTGAGCGCTGCACTCGCGGGGGAGCAGTTCGACTTCACCGTGGACTTCCTGGCGTTCGATGCCGCCGACGTGACGCGTTTGTTCGGCGTGAGCGGGTTCCGGCCTGGACGCGTGGTGATGATCTCGACGGGTCAGGTGTACTTGGTCACCGAGGAACCCCGGCCACCGTTCCGTGAGGCGGACGCGGACGCGCCCGTGATCCCTGAACCCGAGAAAGACACGCGGGCATGGCACAACTGGGTCTATGGTGTCGGCAAGCGGGCCGCCGAAGCCGCGCTCGTACGTGAGGGCCGGGCGCGCGACGTGCCCGTGCTCGCGTTGCGTCTGCCCGTGGTGCAGGGCGAGACGGATGGCAGCAACTCCCAGCGCTTGTGGGCCTGGCTCGAGCGGCTGCGCGATGGCGGTCCGGTGCTGATGCCGGACGACGGCGTGCAGCCGGTGCGATTCGTCTACTCCGGTGATGCTGCAGCGGCTCTGGTTCGGCTCGCCGCGGGGCCGAAGTGGCCAACGGTCCCGGCGCTCAATCTGGCCCAGCCGAGCGAGGAACCATTGCGCGCTTTCATCGAGCGCCTCGCGCGGCTCGCGAACCTGACCCCGCACATCGTGCCGGTGACTGGGGACGTGCTGGCCGCCGAGGGACTGGCTGAAACGTGCGCGACCTATTGGGGCCGGTGGTGCTCTCGCCCCGATCCTTCGGCGGCGTTGTCTGTCCTCGGCTTTCGCACGCACGATCCCGAGGACTACATGCCGAGCGTGGTCGCCGCTCATCTGGCGAGCCCGCCCGTGACGTCGCATCCGGGCTATGCTCATCGGGCGCGAGAACGCTCGCTTGCAGCGCGGCTCGGGCACTGACCCCTCGCTCACGCTGAGAAACGGGCTTCGAACTGGACTCCGAGCGCCGACCTGCCGATCGTCCGGGAGGGGCCGGAGCCGCGCGGTTCGCGCTCACGGTGCAGTCGAGCAGCACCACCTTGACCCTTGCAGCGTAGGCGTTTAGACTTTTCGGCCGCTGCTCACCCTGCCCGAACGGTGGGGCGCGGCACCACAGATGTTCCTCGGTAGCTCAATGGTAGAGCATTCGGCTGTTAACCGAAGGGTTGTAGGTTCGAATCCTACCCGAGGAGCCAGTACCCGAGAGCCCCTGTGACCCACGGTCACAGGGGCCTCTCGTTTCGCGTGTCCGCGCCCCGGGGCGCCGTGGCTCCAGAGCTCCAGGGCGCCATGGCTCCAGGGCCTCGGTCCCGTCCGGGTGGGTCAGCGCGCGGGCGGGTGCCCCGGTTCGAGGCCGGTGGTGCCGTCCGTGATCGTGGACGGCTCGCGCTTGGGGGAACGCACGAGCGACAGCACCACGCCCACGGTGAGGATCGCCGCGACGATGGCCAGCGACAGTGCGATCGGCAGCTTGTACCACTCGGCCACCCCCATCTTCACGGCCACGAACATCAGCACGTAGGCCAGGGCGGGCCGCAGGTACACGAGCCGCTCGAGCAAGCCCGAAAGGCAGAACGTCAGCGCGCGCAGGCCGAGCATGGCGAACACGTTCGAGGTCAGGACGATGAACGGATCGCGCGTGATCGCGAAGATGGCGGGGATGGAGTCGAGGGCGAACACGAGGTCGGTGATCTCGATGAGCACCAGCACCGTGATCATGGGCGTGGCCAGCCAGCGGCCACCCTCGCGCACCCAGAACGCCGGGCCATGCCACTTGGGCGTGCTCGGGATGAGGCGCTGGAACAGGCGGAATGCCGGATTTCGCTCGGGGTGCATGTCATGGCCGGTGCTCTTCAGCAGCTTGATGCCGGTGAAGAACAGGATCGCGGCGAACACCCAGATGAGCCAGTGGAACGCCTCGAGCGCGGCCACCCCGGCGAACACGAAGACCGTGCGCATGACGACCGCGCCGATCACGCCCCAGAACAACAGGCGGTGCTGGTAGGCGGGCGGGACCGAGAACGAGGTGAACAGCACCAGGAACACGAACACGTTGTCGACCGAAAGCGCCTTTTCGATCAAGTAGCCGGCCATGAACTCGGCCCCAACGGTCGGGCCGAAGCGCGCCCACACGAAGCCGTTGAACAGCAGTGCGAGCGCGATCCAGAACACGCTCCAGCCGGCGGCTTCCTTGAACGACAGCGCGTGCGGCTTGCGATGGAAGATGCCAAGGTCCATGGCGAGGAGCACGGCGACGACGAGGGCGAATAGCGCCCAGTGGAGCGGGCTGGCGACCGATGTCAACGAGGATGCCTCCGGTGGGTGATGGAGTGGACGGGCTGCGGGAGTATTCTCGGTGACTTTCGCCATGAGGACGAGTTGAATGTTCATGTAAGAGAGTTAGGTTTATACTAATGAATCAGGGGACTGGGCCCGGCCGGCCCGAACAGCAGCCGCGCCGCGCATCTGGCGGAGGGGGTTCGCATGCCCTAGCCTGTGCGCCATGCGAGTGGGACTGGTGGCGGGTGTCGTGGCGGGACTGGCGGTCGCGGCGGGGGCGTTCGGCGCCCATGCCCTGCGAGACCGCCTCGATCCGGCGTCCCTCGCGATCTTCGAGACTGCGGCCCGTTACCATCTGGTGCACGCGTTCGCTGCAGTGTTCGCCGCCGATCGGGCGACTCGAGACCCCAGCGGGGGCTCCATACGAGCGGCTTGGGCGTTCATGGCCGGCGTGGCGCTGTTCTCGGGCAGCCTGTATGCGCTCGCATTGGGCGGTCCCAGGCTGCTGGGCGCGATCACGCCGCTCGGCGGGCTGGCGTTCATGGCCGGCTGGGTGATGCTCGGGCTGGGGTTTCGTCGGAGCTGAACCATCGGCGGGCGGAGGCACAGCGCCTCCGAGCCACGGCCTGATCATCAAACGTCAAGTCCGCGCAAACGAATTGACCTTGCTTCGTGAAGTGCGGTTCTGGCAATGTCCCGCTTTCGCTGCACTCGCCTCTGACGGCTTTCCGGGACTGTCGGGGAACCCCTGAGAGACGGACTTCCCGGGCAGGACGGAGAAACTCTGATGGAGCGCTACCTCCCAGTGGTCGCTGCGCTCGTGACGTTCGCCGCCTCCAGTGCCTTCGCCTCTCCGATTGCTCTTGGCCAGTTGGGCTGGGTGCCGCGCGCCGGACTGGTGAGCGTCAAGGTTCACAACGTCGCGGGCCAGTGGGTTTCGACTCTGCAGGACGGCGAAATGCAGGCCGGCGAGCACACGCTCGAGTTCGCGCCGCAGCGCCTCGTCCCGGGCACCTACTTCGTGCACGTGGTCGCGGACAACGAGTCGGCGAAGCGCACGGTCTGCTTCGTGCACTAGTCCGGATTTGTCACAGCTCTCTGCGCGGGCCGCGCGCGGATGCAAGGGCCGGTCACTTCGGTGGCCGGCCCTTTGCGCGCCCGGCACGGTCGTGCGCCCTCGCAGTCGTACGGTGGAACTCCCCGGCCCGGCGGCGTCCGACCGAAGTCGCGTGCGGTGCTCCCGCGGCTGTGGCAATCTGCGACCCATGACGAACCTGCCCAGCGACAAGGAAGTCCTGGCGCTCGCCGAACGTGCCCTGTCGCGTGCGCGTGCGCCCATCCGCACGTTGCCCGCGCGGCTCGTACTCGTGAGTCCCGCGCACCAGAGCGCGCACTTGATCGAGGATGGCCGCGTCACGTTCACCGCACCGGTCTCCACGTCCGCCAAGGGCATCGGCGGCGAGGAGGGCTCGTACAAGACGCCGCCCGGCTGGCATCGCATCCATGCACGTATCGGGGCGCTCGCCGAGCCGGGTGCGGTGTTCTCGAGCCGGGTCGCGACCGGGGACGTGTGGCGCGGGGAAGCGCGCCCAGAGGATCTGGTGCTGACGCGCATCCTCCAGTTGGATGGCCTCGAGACCGGCATCAACAAGGGTCCGGGTTGCGACTCGCTCGAACGCTACATCTACCTGCATGGCACCAATGCGCCCGAACTCCTGGGGCAGGCCGTGTCGATCGGCTGCATCCGGCTCGAGAACTCCCGCATGATCGAGTTGTTCGACCGCGTGCGCGACGGCGACCTGGTGATCATCACCGACCCCACGCACGACATGCCCGATCCGCGCGGCCCCGCGCGCTTTCACTATGCCGGCGTCGGGGGCAGTGGCATGAGCGCGTTGGCGCAGTTCCAGGCCATGGTCGGCGGACGCGCCAGTGGCAGCGACCGCGGCTTCGACAAGCAGGAACGCCCCGAGGCGCGTGCGCAACTGGAGAAGCTCGGCGTGCAGGTGTGGCCGCAGGACGGCAGTGGGCTCGCGGGCGACTGCGGTGCGCTGGTCGTGAGCACGGCGGTCGAGGACAGCGTGCCCGACGTGGCCGCGGCCAAGTCCCGCGCACTGCCGATCGTGCACCGCTCCGAGATGCTGGCGTACTGGGTGAGCGAGCTTCGTTCGGTGGCTGTGTCGGGCACGAGCGGCAAGTCGACCACGACCGCCATGGTGTTCGAGATCCTGCGCGGGTCGGCTCGCGACCCGTCGGTGATCACCGGTGGCGACCTGGTGGCACTGCAAGAGCAGGGCTACTGGGGCAACGGCTGGGCAGGCAAGGGCCCGCTCGTCCTGGAGGCCGACGAGAGCGATGGCTCGCTGGTGCGCTACCAGCCCAGCGTGTCGGTGTGCCTGAACCTGTCGAAGGACCACAAGAGCGAAGATGAAGTCGCGGCGATGTTCCGGATCCTGAAACGCCGCACGCGCGAGACCTTCGTGTGTGGCGAGGAGGGCATCCCCGAGGACCTGCGCGAAGGGGCGCTGGTGTTCGGCTTCGGCGAGCACGCCAGCGTGCGCGGTACCGCGCTGGAACTCGCCGCCGCCTCGACACGCTTCCAGGTCGGCGGCGTGACGTTCGTGCTGCCGGTGCCGGGCAAGCACAACGTCGAGAACGCGCTGGGCGCGATCGCCGCCTGCAAAGCGCTGGGCGTGGAGTATGCCGAGATGGTCGAGCCGTTGTCGCGATTCCGCGGGGTGGCGCGGCGGTTCCAGTCGCTCGGGACGGCGCGCGGGGTCGAGGTGATCGATGACTTCGGACACAACCCCGCCAAGATCGCCGCGTCGCTGGCGACCGCCCGGCTGCGCGCCAAGCGTGTGCTGGCGATCTACCAGCCGCACGGGTACGGGCCGACGCGCTTCCTGCGCGACGGCTTCGTCGATACGTTCAGCTCCGACACCGCCCCGGACGACCGCGTCTGGCTGCTCGAGATCTTCTACGCGGGCGGCACGGCGACGCGCGACTTCTCGGCCGCCGATCTGGTCGCGGATATCGCCAAGCGCGGCCGCAACGCCGAGTTCGCACCGTCGCGCGAGTGGCTCGTGCAGCGCATCGCCGAGGTCGCGGAGCCGGGTGACGTGGTGCTGGTGATGGGCGCGCGCGATCCTTCGCTGACCGCATTCGCGCGCGACATCCTGGCCGGACTTGAGGTGGGTGCGTGACGGGACCGCGACCCCGGGCTTGGCTGCCTGCGCTCGTGCTCACGGTCCTGATGGGCGGGGTCGCACGCGACGCGGGCGCTTCGGAAGCCCCAGCGCCAGCGGCCGCCGCGCCGGCCCGGCCCGCAGCAGCCTCCGCGGCCGCCGTGGAAACACCCGCGGCCAGAGCGACCACATTCGCGGGCCACTGGCGCCTGGACGTGGCGCGCAGCGAGCATGGCAAGAGCCGCCGAGTGCCCAAGACGCGCGAGGATGTGATCACAGCCGACGGCGCGTGGCTGAGCGTCAAGTCGGTGTCGGTTCGGGAGGGAAACGACACCCTGCGCCTCGACTATCGCTATCGCATCGACGGCGACGCCATGAACACGGTGATGGGCCAGGAAGTGAAGACCCGCGGTCGTTTTTCAGACGGCGTCCTGCAGCTTGATTCCGAGGCCAAATTCCTGATGGTCTCGCTGTTCGTGAACGAGCACTGGGTGCTGTCGGCGGACGGTCGTTCGTTGATCATCGAGCGCACGTCCCGCTCACCGCTGGGCGACGACCGGCAGAAGTTGGTGTTTGTGCGGCACTAGCAGAGGCCTCGGCCGCCGACCGAGCGGACGCGGCGCGAACGTGCCGTAGGCGCGCTGCTACCTCGCCGCGAAGCGCTTCGCCACGTAGTCGTCGAGCAGCTTGGCGAAGTCGTCGGCGATGGCGTCACCCTTGAGCGTGACCGACAGCTTGCCGTCGATGTAGACGGGAGCGCGCGGGTCCTCACCGGTGCCGGGCAGCGAGATGCCGATGTCCGCGTGCTTGCTCTCACCGGGACCGTTCACGACGCAACCCATGACCGCGACACTGAGCTGTTCGACACCCGGATGCAGATCGCGCCAGACCGCCATGCGTGCCGCGATGTGATCGGTGACGCGCGTCGCCAACTCCTGGAAGAACGTGCTGGTGGTGCGCCCGCAGCCCGGGCAGCTGGTGACCTGCGGCGTGAAGTGACGCAGGCCCAACGACTGCAGCACCTGCTGGCAGACGCGCACTTCTTCGGCGCGGTCGCCGCCGGGGGCCGGCGTCAGGCTGGTGCGGATGGTGTCACCGATGCCGTCGTACAGCAGCACCGACAGCGCGGCCGTGGTCGCAACGATGCCCTTGGTGCCGAGACCGGCCTCGGTGAGCCCCAGATGCAACGGGTAGTCGCATGCCGCGCCCAGTGCGCGATAGACCTGCACCAGGTCGCGCACATCGGATACCTTGGCGGACAGGATGATGGCGTCGTGCGGCTGGCCAGCGCTTTCGGCCAGCTCGGCCGAACGCAGCGCGCTCTCGCGCATGGCTTCGAGCACGACCTCGCGGTCGGTGAGCGGGGCGGGCCGCCTGGAGTTGGCGTCCATGAGCGAGGTGAGGAGCGAGCGGTCGAGGGAACCCCAGTTGACGCCGATGCGCACCGGTTTGCCGTTGGCGACCGCGACTTCGATCATGCGCCGGAAGTTGTCGTCGTGCCGCTCGCCCACCCCGACATTGCCCGGGTTGATGCGGTACTTGTCGAGCAGCCGTGCGCACTCGGGGTACTCGCTCAAGAGCGTGTGGCCGTTGTAGTGGAAATCGCCCACGATCGGCACATTCACGCCGCGGTCGCGCAGGCGCTGCACCAGTTCGGGTACCGCCGCAGCCGCCTCGCGCGTGTTCACGGTGACGCGCACCAGTTCGCTTCCGGCGGCGGCGAGCAGTTCGGTCTGCTGGGCGGTGGCGGCGGGATCTGCCGTGTCGGTATTCGTCATCGACTGCACGACTACCGGATGCGAACCCCCCACGTACACGTTCCCGACGCGGCAGACGACGCTGTGGCGCCGCTCGCGGCGGCGCGTGTCCTCGATCTGGATGAGTGGCATGCCGCGAAGCTAGGGGGGCGTGGAGGCCGCGTCAACTGCGGCCACAACGCGATTCGGCCGGGGTCGCGAGCCGCTCCGCTGCGCATTCCGGCGAGGGACGGGTGGCCGGTTTGATCGCGCACGGGTGGCGGGCTGGAACACGACGGGCGGCCCCTTGGGGGACCGCCCGCGTGCGTGCATGGGTGCGACGACCGACAGCCAGCGACTCACGCCGCCGACGGGCTCACCACAGGTAGATGTGGAAGCCGAGCTGCGTGAAGTTGCTGCCCGTGGTCTCGAAGCCCTTGAGCTCGAGCGTGGGGGACGTCGCGCTGTTGTCGGACGTCTTGGCCGACGAGTACGCGATACCGTGCGCCGCCGACAGGCTGAGGTTGTCGGTCAGCATGTACTCGACTTCGAGCTCGCCCGAGACGGACATGAGCGTCGTCTTGAACTCGTCCGGCAGACCCGTGGGGATCTTGTCGGTGGCGGTGGTTCTGCCGTAGAGGAAGCCCGGACGGGCGATGAAATTGACCTTGTCCATCTTCTTCAGGATGAACGGCATGCCGATTTCGAACGCGAAGCCCGTGCCCTCGTCGAGCGTCGTGGTCGGCGGGCTGCCCACGGCCTTGAGCGACGTGAAGCCGATCGCCGCGTCGAAGCCGACCGTCTCGGTGAACCACTGGCGGACACCGATCGCGGGCGTGATCGTGAAGCCCACACCCGTGTTCTCGAGCGCGTTGAACGGGCCGTTGAGCGTGCGGAAACCGAGCCCGCCTTTGGTGGTGGCGGCGAACACGCTCGTGGCGGACAACAGCAGGGAGACGGCAGCGACCGCGATGAGGTTCTTCTTCAAGGGATTGCCTCCTGGAAGGGGCGCAAAGGATCGCCCTGACGGATGTGCATCTGGTCGGCCGGGTAAGCGTGCTCGCGGTGCGGCGCGCCCGAGCGGGCCGGCGCCGTCACTTTCGAGCTCATCACCCGGGGTGGGGATGCCCGGTTATCGGCCGGGGTGTGCCGAGGGTCCTCCCCCTATTCCGTGAGCGGACCCGATTCGCACCCGCTCCGGAACGACCCGATGCGAGCGGCGGCAACACTAGGGACGCGCCACGCCCGCAGTCAAACTCACGAGCTCGATTTTATTCTCTGGTGGGATAAGACCGAGCTGATGTCAGCCCGTTGCCGTCTCGTGCCCACCACTACGACGTCTTCGCTCGGTGGAGGGGGTTGTCGATGGCGGCCGCGCCCGGGAGCGTGCTCAGCGCCGCGCTCAGTCGGTCGAGCGCATGCTGCAATCGCAGCGCATGCTCGGCCAACAGTGCCGCGCGCGCCATCCCCGGATCGGTCGTGCGTCGCGACTGGAGCAGCGTGTGCACCGCGATCGGTTCGGCGACGCGCACGTGTACCGTGCGTGGCGCGACCGCGACCGGCACCGTGTTGGCGAGTGCGTTCCAGAACCCACGGGTCAGCAGGCTCGAGCGCGTGCGCTTGAGCACCTCGGCGATGCGCTCTTGTGCGAGTGTCGAGCGGTCGTAGAGCCGCGGGTCGAGCCCGGTGAGCCGTTGCAGCTCGAGCAGCCGGGCGCGATCGAGTCGCACGCCATCGGGATCGGTCTGGCCGCGCTCGCGGATGGCTTTGCGGATCTGGAACTGCGCGCGCGCGACATCGGCATCCAGCGGGCCGTAGCGCGCGGCGAGCATGTCCTGCAACTCCGCGAGGGCTCGGGCCTGTGCCGCGAAGTAGCCCGTCGGACCCGCCGCGAGCCCCGGCTCGGGGCTCGCGAGTCCCAGGCGTTCGCACTGGCGGATGAGCAGACGGCAGATCAGGGCGCCGAAACGTTTGCCGAGCGCCCCGCGGCTCAGCGGCAGGCTGAGGCCGCGTTCGACGTGCGAGATCTCGCGCTCCAGTCCAGTGCTGGCATCCGCACAGAATCGCAACTGCCAGACGAGTGGCACGAGCCAGACTTCGCGGACGTCGCTTAGGGCGGCGCCGGCCGTGCCGGCCTCGGCGGCCGCCCAAGCCATGTCGACGATGCCGGGCAGGAGCGGTGAGACGCGCCCGCCCTGCCAAGTCGCGGTGCCCTCGGGATGCAACAGCACCCCGTGCCCTTGTCGCGCCCACGCCACCGAATACGCCTTGCCGCCGCCGCCCGGCACATTGGCGATCAGGTTGTTGGCGAGCCAGAACGCACGGATGAGCGGGGAGGCGTTCACGATCTCGTAGCTCGCCCAGTGCGCCATGAGTGGCGAGCAGCGCGCCGAGATCTCCTTGTCGATCATCCAGTCGGTGAGGAACTCGGGATGCGCCGGTCCCAAGAACGCGGCGGTGCCCGGCTGGACGGCCTTCCGCAGCCGCGCCAGATCGGCCTCGGGCAGGTCGAACCCTCGGAGCTTCATGAGCGCGCCCAGGATCAAATGACGATTGATCCCGGTCATGAGCGCGATCAGCCACGGCACGGGCGCCGGGTCACGATACTCGAGGGGTGTGAAGCGCGGCTTGCCAGCGGGCACGCCGCGCACGGGTGTCTCAGGGCCGGAGGTCACTCGGCAACGGTAGCGCGCACGGGGGGGCGGCGACAATGCGCTGACCTCGGGGCGTGCAATGGGAGCCCTGAGTGGTGAACCGTTTGGGCGGAGTAGGTCCAGCCAGGAACTCGCAGGGCGGGCGCGTCGGATGCCGCAAGCGACGAACTGAGTGCGAGCGGTCTCGCGGCACTACACCGCCATGCCGTCGAGCGCCAACTGTTCCGCCAACTCGCGCCACCATGGCCAGCGCGCGTCGCCGGCCGCGATCGCGCCGGGATTCGCCGCGGTCGTGCCGGGCGCGAAGCACTCGAAATCGTGTGCCAGCTTGTCGGCGATGGCCACGGCCATGGTCGGGTCGAGCACGACTTCGCCAGTGAGCGAGACCTGATGGTGGCGCTGCACGGCATCGAGGACCGTGCTCGGCAACCCCCACTGTCCCAGCAGCGCCGCGCCCAGCGCGGCGTGGTCGGTGCCCAACAACTCGCGCTCGACCACATGGCGCGGGAAGCCCTCTTTCTCGGCGCGTTGCTCGATGCGCACGTAGTCCTGCGGCATCTGGGCCGCGATGATCAGCCGGCCGACGTCGTGCATCAACCCGGCCGTGAACGCGTCGTCGTTCCAGGGCGCACGCGGTTCGAGCGCGGTGGCAATGCGGGCCACCAATGAAGAGTGTTGCTGGAAGGCCTCCATGGAGAACTCGCCTGCCGGTAACCCGAAGCGTCCGAACGCCTCGGCTGCGAGCACGACACTGCTGAGGAGCCGCGTGCCGAGCCGGGCTGCCGCGCCCTCGAGGCTGGTCACAGACTGCCCGCGACCGAAGTACGCGCCGTTCGCGAGCCGCAGGACCTGTGCTGCCAGACCGGGGTCCTCGGACACCAACTCGGCCATCTCGCCGAGAGTGGCGTTGGGGTCGCGCAGCCGGCGCACCAGCCGCGAATGGACGTCGGGAGCTGCTGGAAGTTGTCCGACGCGGCCGAGCACCGCGCGCAGTTCCGGCGCCTGGACCATCTCGCGCTGCTTCAAGACCTGTGACAGGGCCTCGACGAAGGCAGTGGGTTCGACGTCGTCGGGCAGCACGCGGTGTGCGATGCGCTGACCCTCGACCACACGCTCGTCACACACGCCGCCAGCCACCAGTACGCGGGCGACATCGGGCCACTGGTCGCGCACCTGCGTGAGCAGCACGCGGCCGTCGAGTGCGACGCACATCGGGGCCACGACAAGGTCGGGGGGGGATTCGCCCAATCGTGCCCACGCGCAGCCCACGGCACTGAACAACTCGACGTCCCAGCCATGCCGGGCCTCGAGCAGCACGCGCCGCCAGGTCTCGAGCTCCTGCACGTCCGGATGCACGCACAACACGCGCGGCATGGCGTTCCCTCGCCGTGAGCCCCATGGGGGCGAATTCACCAGTGCCAGCTCCGCGCCTCCGTGGCGGGAGTGACCCAATGCGAAGTGTCGGTCGGGAGCCGGGGTGCTTGAGGGGGGCGGAAGAGGCCCGGGACGCCAGGGGTGCGATCGGCCGCAGGCAGGGGGGCAGCAACTGCCGCCCGTCCTGGCGGCTGCTACTTCACCCAGCCGGTGCCATCGTGGAGCAGCGGGAACGGCCCGTGGTCGCCGATGGGGCTGGGATGCGTCAGCAGCCCGGTGCGGTCGCTCCACGTGTGCACCAGGCACGACGGCGCCTCGTGCGTGACGCGGAGGGTCCGCGGGTGGGTATGGTCGACGCGGATCTGCAGCGCGGTCGAGGTGCAGGTCATGGCGAGCGTCCCGTGGAAGCGGCGTTGCATCGTGCAATGGATGTGGCCCGCGACGATGCGCTCGATCTGCGGGTGGCGTGCGACGATCGCGCCGAATGCCTCCGCACCCGAGAGCCCGAGCGCATCGAGCACGTCGAGCCCCGTCGCGAACGGCGGATGGTGCATCACGATCAGCGTGGGCTTCGCAGGTGCATCCGCCAGCCGTTCATCGAGCCAGCGCAGGCGCTCGGTGCACAGCAAGCCGGCGTCCTGCCCGGGGACCACGGTGTCGAGCGCGATCAGGCGCACGGGCCAGTCGTCCACGACGTATTGCATGAACGAGGCCATCGCGTGCGCACCCTGCGAGCCGAACATCTCGCGGAGCCTGGCGCAGTCGTCGTGGTTCCCGGGAATCACGTACACCGGCATGGGCAGTGGTGTGATGAGTTCGCGGAAGAACGCGTACTCCTCCGACGCGCCGTGGTCCGTGCAATCTCCGCTGATCAGCACGACGTCGGGCTGCGCCGGCAGTGCGAGCACGTGCGCGATGGCCTGCCGCAGCCGATCCTGCGCGCTGGGTTTGCCGTCCGCGCGCGAGGTCTCGGGCGTGATATGCGTGTCGCTGATCTGCACGATGAACATGGAGGCGGTCTCCGTCGGGGATCACGACAGCAGGCGGGCGGCCGAGTGCCGGATGGCCTCTGACCGAAAGTCGAGGATGCCCGCTCGCCTGGGCTGCGCCAAGAAACGCGTTCGGGCGCCCCGCCAATGTCCTGGCAGGGCGCCCGAAGGTGCTTCGGCGTGAAGGCTACGCCCGCACGAGCGGGCGGTACTTGATGCGGTGAGGTGTGTCGGCGTCGGAACCGAGGCGCTCGTGGCGGACCTTCTCGTAATCTTGATAGTTGCCCTCGAAGAACGTCACCTGCGAGTCGCCCTCGAACGCCAGGATGTGAGTGGCGATGCGGTCCAGGAACCAACGATCGTGCGAGATGACCACGGCGCAACCGGCGAAGTCGAGCAACGCGTCTTCGAGCGCGCGCAACGTGTCGACGTCGAGGTCATTGGTGGGCTCGTCCAGCAGTAGCAGGTTGCCACCGGCCTGGAACAGCTTGCCCATCTGCAGGCGGTTGCGTTCGCCGCCGGACAGCGTGCCGACCTTCTTCTGCTGATCGGCACCGCGGAAGTTGAACCACGCACAGTAGGCACGCGCGTTGATCTCGCGCTTGCCGAGCGTCAGGATCTCGTTGCCGCCCGAGAGCTCTTCGTACACGGTCGCATC
>JANNWR010000335.1:0-1950 GCA_031408715.1 bacterium | reverse complement strand
GTTGAGCCGCTCCTGCTGTCAGGCGCCGCAAGCGGAGCCGGGAGCAACTTCGTCTCTTGGCAGGGGGGTGGAACGGTCGCCGGCACTTGCGCTCTCCCTGACACTGATGGCTTCAGCATAGCGACATACGTCGTCGGACGCGGAGCTGTCTCCCGGTCGCGAGACAAGCCCATCTACCCACCGGGCAGCCCCATCGGGCTCTTTGCGACCCCATTGCCGGGGGACCGCTTCATCGCGTGGTCAGGTGACACCACGACGACGGAGGACTCGCTCGAGGTCGTCGTGACTCGGCCGCTTACTTTCTACGCAACGTTCGAGCGCGACCCTGCAGCCGCACCCGCACTGACCTCCGTCTCGGATGTCACGAGCGATCAGGGCTCTTTCGTCAGGATTCAGTGGAACAGAAGCTTCATCGATGACCCGTTGTTCCCGAGCTCGCTGTGCTGCTATCGCATCGAACGCACTCTGACCGACGCGCCCGGAGCGCCCTGGGTCGCGGCGAGCGGCTCCATCGCAGCAAATCGGAGCCCTACCTATTCTCAGGTTGTGACGTCTCCCGCGGACTCCACAGCGAGCGACCCTGCGGTCCGTCGCTATCGCGTCGTGGCGATGGCGAACGGCGCCACCGGCGAATGGCTCTCCAACGAACTCCCCGGCTACTCCGTCGACAATATCGCGCCCCCGAGCCCGACTTCCGTCTCTGGCGTCATGAGCAGCGGCGCGGCCACGCTGTTCTGGCCGGCGGTCAGCGCCGCGGACTTCGACCACTACGCGATCTATCGCGCTGCAGATCGCCCGCCGGCCATCGACGCCGCGCACCGCCTGGCGACCACCACCGGCACCGACTTCAACGACAGCCCGGGCTACTTCGCGCGCTATGCGGTCACCGCCTTGGACCACCATGGCAACGAGAGCCCGGCTACGGCGTTCGTCACGCTCAACAACACCGACGTGCCCGGCAAGCCGGCGCCTAAGGCGCTGTCGTTCGGCAGCCCCTACCCCTCGCCCATGTCGCGCAACATGACGCTCTCGGTCGGCCTCCCGCACGCCATGCCAGTCACCATCGACGTGCTCGACTCGCAGGGCCGCCTGGTGCGGCAGCTCGCGAGTGGCGAACGCAGTGCGGGCTGGCTCACGGTGACCTGGGACGCCCATGACGCACGCGGGAGCGAGGCTGCAGCGGGTGTGTACTTCGTGCGCGTCCAGACGCCCGAGGGCCGCAGCGTGAAGCGCGTCGTACTGGTGCCCTGAGATGCGCCACTCGTGTCTACGCTCGAAGAACGGTGAGGCCCGCGCAGCCCGCTCAGAACCCGGCGCGTTCCGCGTGCACCGTGCCCTCGCCCCCGCCGGCGATTGCTGCGCCGGCGGTGTCGTACATCTTTAGATTGATGGAGGGACTCCAGGTCCAGCCCCTCACCGCCGCTTGCGCCGCGCGCCTTCCAACCGCTCGAAGTGCGCCCTCAGTTGCCCCACCGTGCGATCTAAGTAGCCCACGTCGCGGTGGGTGCGCGTGAGCATCACTGCGTCCTCCATGGTGGTGAGCACGAGCTCGGCCAGCGCCCGGCAGTCCACGTCCGCCGGCAGTCGCTTCCCGGCGGCCGCGATCTGCTGCCCGACCGCACCGGCCCACGCGGGGAAGTTGGCGGCCAGCAGCTCGCGCACCGCCGGATCGGGCTCGTGCAGCTCCAGTGCGATGCTTCCGATCGGGCAGCCGTTTCCGCGATCAGGTCCGCATCGATCGGCTGCAGCCCGAGCCCGTGCCGGAATCCCCGGCCGAGCATTGTGCGAGTGAAGGCTTCACCGTCCGCTTGCTGGGCCGTCCAGCTGAGCGCACCGTCGGGCTCGAAGCCGCGTGGCTGGGTCTGGGCTCCGCTCTCGAAGGCGACACGCCGCGATTGCTGGAGCTGAGACTGCCCGGTGCCGCCGGGCGCTGGGAGCTGCGCCGCGGCG
>JANNWR010000334.1:0-1660 GCA_031408715.1 bacterium | reverse complement strand
CGCGACTACGTGCAGAAGCCGTGGGACAACGCGCGGCTGTTGCAGACGCTGCACACGCAGATCGAGTTGGGCCGCGCGTTGCGCGTGGGGCAGCGGTTGGAGCACGAGAACCGGCTGCTGCGGCGCTCCGGCAGCCCCGAGATGATCGCGGACTCCCCGGTCATGCGCCCCGTGCTCGACCTGCTGGCCCGTGTCGGCCCGAGTGACGCCAATGTGCTGGTCACGGGCGAACACGGCACGGGCAAAGAGCTCGTCGCGCGCATCCTGCACACGAGCTCCGCGCGTGCCACGCGTGCGCTGGTCACGGTCAACGTCGGCGGGCTCGCCGAGGGAGTGTTCGAGAGCGAGCTGTTCGGGCACATGAAGGGCGCGTTCACGGGGGCGAACGCCGACCGCGTCGGCCGCTTCGAGCTGGCCGATGGCGGCACGCTGTTCCTGGACGAGATCGCGAACGTTCCGTTGGCCCAGCAGGCAAGGCTGTTGCGCGTACTCCAGACAGGCGAGTTCGAACGCGTCGGCAGCTCGCGCACGCGCCAGGTGAGTGTGCGTCTGGTGTCGGCCACCAATGCCGACCTGCACGCGGAAGTGGCCGCGGGCCGCTTTCGTGAAGACCTGCTGTTCCGCATCAATACGGTCGAGGTGCGGCTGCCGGCGTTGCGCGAGCGGCGTGAGGACATCCCCGCGCTCGCCGCGCACTTCCTGCACCGGCATGCGCAGCGCTATCGCAAGCCCGTCGAGTCGCTCGACGCCGAAGCGCTGCGCGCGCTGCTCGCACACCCGTGGCCGGGCAACGTGCGCGAGCTCGATCACGTGCTCGAGCGCGCCGTGCTCATGGCGCGTGGGACGGCGCTCGAAGCGGGCGATCTGGGCCTGCGTGCGCCACAGGGTGGAGCCGCCGGGCTCGAGCAGATGACGCTCGACGAAGTCGAACGTGTGCTCATCCAGAAGGCGCTGGCGCGGCATGGCGGGAATGTGAGCGAGGCGGCCAAGACGCTCGGCCTGTCGCGCAGCGCGCTCTACCGCCGGCTCGAACGCCACGGGCTATAAAGGACGACGATGCCGTCACGCCGACGGGGGCCGCGCTGGGAGACCGGCCTGCTGCTGCTCACGCTGACCGCCAGCGGGCCGGCGGTCGCTCTGGCGAGCGTGTTGTTGTGGCGCACTGCGCTCGATCCGTCGTTGAAGTGGCTGATCGTGATCACGCTCGCGCTCACCAGCGTGGTGTGTGCCGCGCTCGTGGTCGAACGCGCGGTCCGCCCCATGCAGACACTCGCCAACATGATGGCGGCCATCCGCGAGGGTGACACGTCGCTTCGCGCGCGCGGCTCGGACCCGGAAGGCGCGCTCGGATTGGCGCTGTGGGAGATCAACGCGCTCACCGAATCGGTACGGCGGCAGCGGTTGGGAGCGATCGCGGCGACGGCGCTGCTGCAGCGAGTCATGGATTCGGTCGACGTGGCGATGTTCGGCTTCGATCCGGAGCGCCGCCTGCGGCTGGTGAACGGCGAGGGCGAGCGCCTGCTGGGCCGTCCAGCTGAGCGCACCGTCGGGCTCGAAGCCGCGTGGCTGGGTCTGGGCTCCGCTCTCGAAGGCGACACGCCGCGATTGCTGGAGCTGAGACTGCCCGGTGCCGCCGGGCGCTGGGAGCTGCGCCGCGGCG
>JANNWR010000333.1:0-16054 GCA_031408715.1 bacterium | reverse complement strand
CTGCCAGAGCTACTTCGACAAGGGCAACTCCACCGAACGCTGCATCCGCCACCTCACGGATTCCTTGGTCGCGCGCGCGGACTGGAAGTGGATGCAGGTGCGACCGCCGCTGTTGTCACTGGGCTGGAAGCCGCGCGAGGGCCACCTGCCGTACGACTGGCGGGGGTACAACGAGACGTTGTTCATGCACGTGCTGGCGCTGTCGTCGCCGACGCATGCCGTGGGCAGCGACACCTGGCGCGCGTGGACCGACGGCTATCACTGGGGCAGTTTCCAGGGACAGGAGTATCTGGGATTTGCGCCTTTGTTCGGCCACCAGTACTCCCACGTCTGGATCGACTTCCGCGGTATCCAGGATGACTTCATGCGTTCGAAGGGTCTCGATTATTTCGAGAACTCGCGCCGCGCCACACTCGCCCAACGCGCCTACGCCATCGCCAATCCGTCGCGCTTCAAGGACTACGGCGAATCGATCTGGGGGCTCACGGCCTGCGATGGCCCGCTCGACGGTAAGGTCACGCTCGACGGGATCGAACGCGAGTTCCATACGTACGACGCGCGCGGCGCCTGCCACACGCGCGTGGGCGACGACGGCACGATCTCGCCCACCGCCGCAGGCGGCTCGGTGCCCTTCGCGCCCGAGTACTGCCTGCCCACACTGCTGGCCATGCGCGAGCGGTATGGCGACCACGTGTTCCGCAAGTACGGCTTCGTCGACGCTTTCAACCCGACGCTTGATACGGATGTCCCCACGCACCATGGCAAGGTGGTTGCGGAGGTGGGCTGGTTCGACGACGACTATCTGGGCATCGACCAGGGACCGATCCTGGCGATGATCGAGAACTGGCGAAGCGGGCTGGTGTGGCGTGTCATGCGTGACAACAAACACGTCCGGCGCGGCTTGCTGGCCGCGGGCTTCCGCGGCGGCTGGCTGGCTGGCCGGGGCCCCAAGAAGTGAAAACTCCGAATGTGCAACGGCTCCACCCGAGCAGGGCCCGGGCACGCGATCCTCGCGCCCGGCCCGTGTCCCGACGGTGGGGCGGGATCGGGCTGCTCGCGCTTATGGCACTTCTCGCACTTCTCGCACTTCTCGCTCTGTCCGGCTGCGCCCGCCGCGGTGATGCCCCGGTCACGCTGCGCATGTGGGCCATGGGCCGTGAAGGCGAAGTCGTCGGCGAACTGGTGCGCGATTTCGAGGCAACGCATCCCGGCATCCGGGTGCATGTGCAGCAGATCCCGTGGTCGGCCGCGCACGAGAAGTTGCTGACGTCGCATGTCGGCGGTTCGCTGCCGGACGTGGGCCAGTTGGGAAACAGCTGGATCTCGGAGTTCGGTACGCTCAAGGCGGTGGAATCACTCGACCCGTGGCTGGCGAAGGGCGGCATCGGTCGTGAGCAGTACTTCGGCGGCATCTGGGACACGAATGTGCTGGATGGCGTGACGTACGGTCTGCCGTGGTACGTCGACACCCGGCTGTTGTTCTATCGGAAGGACCTGTTGGCGCGCGCGGGCTATGCTTCGATGCCCACCGACTGGGAGAGTTGGAAGACCTGCCTGCGCGCGGTCACGAAACGTGGCGGCGCCAAGCACTATGGCATCTTCCTGCCGACCAACGAGTGGATGCAGCCGGTCGTGCTGGGGTTACAGAGCGGCTCGTCACTGCTCGCGGACGGCGGCACGCGTGGCGCGTTCCGTTCCCCCGAGTTCCGGCGGGCATTCGACTTCTACCTGAGCCTTTACCGTGAAGGGCTGGCGCCGACCTACGGGCTTCAGGACATCGCCAACATGTACCAGGAGCTGGAGCGCGGCACGTTCGCCATGGTCGTGACCGGCCCGTGGAACCTGGGCGAGTTCGCGCGCCGCCTGCCGGACTCGCTCCAGGGGGCGTGGAGCACGGCCGTGATGCCCGGACCGGACGGTCCCGGCGTGTCGTTCGCGGGTGGTTCGTCGCTGGTCATGTTCAAGGGTACGAAGCACCCCGAAGCGGCGTGGGAGCTGATGTCCTACCTGTCGCAGCCCGAACAGCAGGTGCGCTTCTGGCGGCTGACAGGCGATCTCCCGGCTCGGCGCGAAGCGTGGGCGGACAGCGCTCTCACCGCGGATGAACGCACTCGCGCATTCGGCGATCAGCTGCTGCGCACCGCGCCCTGCCCGATGGTGCCGGAGTGGGAAGAGATCGCGACGCGCGTGCTGGAGCAGAGCGACCGCGCCATCCGTGGGGCCGCCACACCCGACTCGGCACTTGCGTCGCTCGACCGCATCGTCGACCAGCTGCTCGAGAAGCGCCGCTGGCTGGCCGAACGCAAGCGCGGGGCGCATGCCGCGAAGTCCGAAGCCGGCGCGACGCTGACGGCGAAGGCCGCGAACCGATGAGCAGCCCCAGCCAGAAACCCCGCGGCGCCCCGCTCGCGGGCCGTCAGGCGAAGGCGGGCCTGATGTTCGCGCTACCGTCGGTGGCGCTGATCCTGGTGTTCTTCTTCGGGCCCGTGCTCTATGGCCTGTGGCTCAGCCTCACGGACTTCGATCTTTACGCCATCGGCGACCCGAGCAGCGTGCGCTTTGTGGGACTGGCCAACTACGCGCACGCACTCACCGACGCCGACTCCTGGAACGCGCTGCGCGTCACGTTGATCTACGCGTTTGTCGGGGCACCGCTATCGGTCGCCGTGTCGCTGGCGGCAGCGCTGCTGGTCGACGCGCACAGCACGCGCTTCAAGCCGTTCTTCCGGGCCGTGTACTTTGCACCCGTCGTGACCACGCTGGTGGCGGTGGCCATCGTGTGGCGCTACCTGTACCAGCCTCAGTACGGGCTCATCAATGCCTTCCTGTCGCAGTTCGGCGTGGCGCGCATCGACTGGCTCGGCGACCCGCACTGGGCGATCCCCAGTATCATCGCGCTGTCGGTGTGGAAGAACTTCGGCTACAACCTGCTCATCTTCGTGGCCGGCCTGCAGAACGTGCCGAAGGAACTGCACGAGGCCGCCCAGTTGGATGGCGCCAACGGCTGGCAGCGCTTCTGGAACGTCACCCTGCCGGATCTGGCCCCGGTGTTCCTGTTCGTGAGTGTGACCACGGTCATCAACTACTTCCAGTTGTTCGCCGAGCCCTACGTGATGACGCAGGGCGGCCCCTTGAAGAGCACGACCAGCTTGGTGCTGCTCATGTACGAGCAGGGCTTCCGCTGGTGGCGCCTGGGTTATGCCGCTTCGCTCGCATTCCTGCTCTTCGCGCTCATCCTCGTGGCGACCGCCGTGCAGATGCGGTTGCAGGCCGCCAAGAAGGAGCGCGCATGAAGCGACTGGGCCCGCTGCTGCTGAATGCCATCTTGCTCGCTGGCGCGGCACTCACGGTGGCCCCACTGCTGTGGATGCTGTCCGCCTCGCTCATGCCGACCGGGGCGGCCAACACCGCGCCACCACCGCTGCTGCCGAGCCGGGTGACGTTCGAGCACTACATCGAGTTGTTCTCGCACCTGAACCTCGCACGTGCCTTCGGCAACAGCCTACTGGTCTCGGTGCTCGGCACGGTGTGCACGCTGGTCACCAGCAGCATGGCGGGCTACGCCTTCGCCAAACTGGAGTTCCCGGGCCGGCAGGGGTTGTTCCGCCTGCTGCTCGCCGCGATGCTCGTACCGGCTCAGGTCGGCATGTTGCCGTTGTTCCTCATGCTCAAGGGCCTGGGCCTTGTGAACACCTTCGGGGGCGTGCTGGTGCCGTGGCTGGCGAGCGTGTTCGGCATCTTCCTGGTGCGACAGTATGCGCTGTCGATCCCGGACGATCTGCTGAACTCGGCCCGGTTGGATGGCGCTACCGAGGGCCGCATCTGGTGGTCGATCGTCCTGCCGACGATGGCGCCCGTGATGGCGACGCTGGCGGTGTTCGTGTTCATGTCGTCGTGGAACGACTTCCTGTGGCCGCTGGTCATCCTGTCCGACGAGCGCCACTACACATTGCCGGTCGCGCTCGCGAGCCTCGTGGGCGAGCATGTCCAGGACACCGAACTCATGATGGCCGGATCCGTCGTCACCGTCCTGCCCGTGTTGCTGGTGTTCATCGTCCTGCAGCGCTGGTACATCCGCGGCGTGATGGCGGGGAGTGTGAAGTGATGCACGCGCGAAACGCGCGCCTTCCTGGCGCCATCCTCCGACTCGCTGCGTCAGCGCTCGCACTCCTCGCCGCCGCCGTTACCGCGCCAGCGGCCTCGAGCGCCAACCCCACCGCGCCAGCGGCGCGGCCGATATCAATAGCCACGTTCGAGTCGTCCTCCGACTGGACCGCCACACCTGCGAGTGGTGTCGAGATGAAGCTGTCGCTCGAGCCCGGCGTTCACGGCAACGCACTCCGCGTCGACTTCACGTTCACGAAGGGCGGCGGCTACGCCGTGCTGCGCCGGAAGCTGTCGCTCGACCTGCCGGACAACTACCGCTTCGAGTACGCCATCCGCGGCGAAACCGCGCCGCAGAATCTCGAGTTCAAGCTCGTCGACGACAGCGGCGACAACGTCTGGTGGTCGAACCGCGTCAACTTCGACTACCCGCGCGAGTGGACCACCGACCGCATCCGCAAGCGCCAGATCTCCTACGCCTGGGGCCCGAACGGCGGGGGAGAGCTTCGCCACGCGGCCGCACTCGAGTTCGCCATCACGGCGGGTTCGGGTGGCTCGGGCACGGTGTGGTTCGACGACCTGACGTTGATCCCGCTTCCAGTGGCCGAGTTGCCGCCGCCGCCCATCGCCAGCGCCACGTCACAGAAGCCCGCTCACGCCGCCGCATTCGCGGTGGATGCGACGGCGGCAAGCGCATGGGAGAGCACGGTCCGCGATAGCTTCCCGGCGCTGACACTCGAACTGGGCACGCTGCGTGAGTTCGGCGGTCTCGTGCTGGATTGGAATGCAGGGCTCCAGGCGCGTGACTACGCCATCGACGTGGACGAGGGCACCGGTGCCTGGCGCACGCTCCGCGAGGTACGCGAGAGCGACGGTGGCCGCGACTGGCTCGAGTTGCCCGAGAGCGAGGCGACACGCCTGCGCGTGCGCACGCTGGCTCGGACCGCGCGCACGGTGGCGCTGGCGAACCTCGACGTGAAGCCGCTCGACTGGGGAGCCACGGCCGAACGCTTCCTCACGGCCGTCGCGCAGGACGCGCCGCGCGGGCACTACCCGCGCGGGTTTCGGGGAGAACAGAGCTACTGGACCGTGGTCGGCGTCGACGGCGACATCGACGAAGGACTGTTCGACGAGGACCTGCGGCTCGAGACCGGCCGCGCGCAGTTCTCGCTCGAGCCGTTCCTGTTCACCGAGAACGGTCTGCGCACGTGGGCGGACGGCCGGACGTTGCAATCGCTCGCCTCGGGCTCGCTCCCGATGCCGACCGCCGTGCGCATCGTCGATTCTCTGGCACTGAGTGTCACCGTGTTCGCCCGTCCCTCGGGGACGGGTAGTGAACTCGTGGCGCGTTACCGGGTGAAGAACCTCGAGCCGCGCCCGCGCAGCGTGACCATGTTGATCGCGCTGAGGCCGTTCCAGGTCAATCCGCCGAGCCAGTTCCTGAATGTGCCCGGAGGCCCGGCGCGCATCACATCGTTCCGCCGCGATGGCGCGCGCGTGCAGGTCAACGGCGACCGCTGGCTGGCGGCCAGCATCGCGCCGGATGCATTCGAGGCGCTGGCGTTCGACGAAGGGGATCTCGTGGAACGCTTGCGCGTCGGGCGCGTTCCGCGCCGCGATGCACTCGAGGATCCGGTCGCTCGGGCCTCGGGCGTGCTGCGCTGGACGTTCGACGTGCCCGCGAACGGCGAACACGAGATCGACATGCGCGTGCCGTTCCACGGCGAGGGCGAGACCTCGGTTCCGTTCGACTCGATGACGGTCGCGCGCTGGCAAGCCCAGGAGGAGCGGGGATGGAGCGGCAGGCTCGGCACGCTGCGCTTCTCCGCCGGCGGCACCGGTAGCGATGTCGCGCACACACTCAAGGCCCAGTTGGCGTACGTACTCGTGAATCGCGATCGCGCCGGCATCCAGCCGGGCTCGCGTTCGTACGAACGCTCGTGGATCCGCGACGGCTCGCTCTCGTCGTCCGCCTTGTTGCGCTCCGGCATGATGCAGCCCGTGCAGGACTACTTGAAGTGGTTCGCGACCTTCCAATACGCCGATGGCAAGGTCCCGTGCTGTGTCGACCGGCGCGGCTCGGACCCGGTGCCCGAGAACGACTCGCACGGGGAGTTCGTGTTCCTGGCCGCCGAGTACCTGCGCCTGACGCACGATGCCGCCACGGTCGAGGGCATCTGGCCCAACGTGCGTGCGGCCGTGGCCTACATGGACACGCTGCGCGCCCAACGCCGCACCGCCGAGTGGCGCACGCCGGAGAACGCGCCGTATTTCGGCCTGCTGCCCCCGTCGATCAGCCACGAGGGCTACTCCGCCAAGCCCATGCACTCGTACTGGGATGACCTGTTCGCGCTGCGCGGGTACAAGGACGGCGCCTGGCTGGCGCAGCAGTTGGGTCACGTCGATGACGCGCGCTGGATGAAGGCGAGCGGGGAGGAGTTCGCGCACGACTTCGGCAGCGCGGCGAAAGCCGCCATGCGCGCCCACGACATCCGCTACGTGCCGGGCTGCTCGGACCTCGGCGACTTCGACGCCACCAGCACGACGATCGCACTGACGCCGGTGCAGGCTGCCGGCGTGCTGCCCGTGGATGCGCTCAAGCTGACGTTCGAGCGTTACTGGACGTTCTTCCGCGAACGCAGGAGCGGCGAAGTGCCGTATGACGCCTACACGCCTTACGAGCTGCGCAATGTCGGTGCATTCGTGCGCCTGGGTTGGCGTGAACGCGCGCACGAACTGCTGGACTGGTTCATGGCCGACCGCCGCCCCCAGGGCTGGCGGCAGTGGGCCGAGGTCGTGGACCGGCTGCCACGCCGGCCCCGCTTCCTGGGAGACATGCCGCATACCTGGGTGGGCACCGACTTCGTGCGCAGCGTGCAGGAGATGCTGGCTTACGAGAACGAGGACGACAGCACGCTGGTCATCGCCGCGGGCGTCCCGGAAGGCTGGCTCGACGGCGACGGCGTGGAGGTTCGGGGGCTGCAGACGCGCTGGGGCGTGCTCGGGTTCAAGCTCACACGGAACTCCGGCATCACGCGACTCGAACTCGACAGCTCGCAGTTGCGCGTTCCACCCGGCGGGTTGTTGCTCGCGCCCCCACTCCCGGCGCGCAGCAGCGACGATGGCCGCCTCTCCATGGCCGTCGTGGACGGCCGCAAAGTGGTGCTTGCGGACGCCGACGGCTGGCTGTGGTGGTCGCGCCCGCGCTGGGGAAAGCCCGCACCTCGGGTTATCGAGTGGGGGCACCCGGGTAAGCCGCGCGTGCGGGACTTCCCGCCGTACGTGCCGTTGTTCCGCTGACCTGCCCCGCGCGGGCTGGTCCAGCGGAGTGCATGTTCAGACCAGTGAGTCTGGAATGTTCGCGCCGTTTGCGCGGATCACGTCGCGGTAGAACTCGCCGCTCGCTTTGAGAGTGCGCTGCTGCGTCTCGTAGTCGACGTGCAGCAGCCCCATGCGATGCGAGTACCCGCTCGCCCATTCGAAGTTGTCCATGAGCGACCACACGAAGTAGCCGCGCAGGTCCACTCCAAGCGCCATCGCTCGCCGGATCGCCGCGATGTGACGGCGCAGGTAGTCCGTGCGCAGCGGGTCTTCCACGCGGCCGTGCGTGGCTGAGTCGGGATCGGGGAACGCCGCACCGTTCTCGGTGATGTAGATGGGGATCTTGCCGTAGCGCTGCGTCACCCACCTCAACGTCTCGATCAGCAGCTCGGGGCGCACTTCCCAGCCGGTCGTCATCTTCTCACCGCGCTCGCCCGGCACCTCGGCCACGCACTGCGGCGGCCGCGACGGGTCGTCGCGCACGTCCATGCCCGTGTACCAGTTGATGCCAAGGAAATCGAACGGCTCTTGCAGACACGCCAGCTCCGCTGGCGTGTGATCAGGCCACGCGTCGCCGTACATCTGCTTGACGGCGTCGGGATAACGCCCGAAATAGACCGGATCCAGGTACTGCTCATTGAAGTAGGCATTGCCGCGCGCGGCCGCAGCCACGTCGGCGGGGGAGTCGCTCGCGGCATGATGCGGCGCCAGATTCACCACCAACCCGATCTTCGCGGACTTCATGCCCGACTCGCGGAACCGTCGCACGGCCGCCGCATGCGACCCCATCAGTCCGTGTGCCGCGCGTGGCGCTTCGTAGAAGTCGCGATGGCCGGGGGCGTTCACACCGTGCACGTAGCCGGCATCGACCACGACCCACGGTTCATTCAACGTGCACCACATCGGCACTCGGTCCCCGAGCCGCGCGAACATCGTTCCGGCGTAATCGGCGAACCACTTCGGCATATCGGGATTCAGCCAACCGCCGCGATCCTCGAGTGCGGCCGGCAGATCCCAGTGGTAGAGCGTGAGCATGGGTGCGATGCCAGCCTCGAGCAGGCCATCGACGAGGCGTTCATAGAACGCCATGCCTGCTTCGTTCACTCGCCCGACGCCATCGGGCAGCACTCGTCCCCAGGCGACCGAGAACCGGTAACTGGCGAGCCCGATCGAGCGCATATGACCGATGTCCTCGGCCGAGCGCCGGTAGTGGTCACATGCGACGTCCCCGGTCATGCCCCGGAGCACCCGGCCCGGGGTGTGCGCGAACCGGTGCCAGATGCTGGTCCCGGCGCCATCGGCCAGGGGGGAGCCCTCGACCTGATAGGCCGAAGTCGCTGCGCCCCAAAGGAATCCGGGCGGGAATGAAAGTGGGTCCTGCATCGGGCCTCTCCGGAAGCGTCCTCGGACGGATGGGGGGCGTGGTGAACCGCCCTGAAGAAAGTTCGCTGCCAACCTAACAGCAGTCTTGACAGTGCCACAACCCAGATGTAATCGTTTACATGGCAGCGTCCAGCGGGGCTTCCATGCCACCCCCCTCGCCAAGATAGCGCCCGCGCGGTTATCATCCCTCGCGGCGTGTCCCGGTGAGGGCATGTGAGTCGGCCCAGCCCCGATGACACTGCCGCGTCCTCACCGACGCAGGCGAACAGCCCGGCTGGCTGTGACATCCGTCGCAGCGAGTTGTGAGCCTGCCCACCATTCATCTTGGAGACATCCCCATGAGGCGGATCACTACTACTGCTCTCTCGCTCGCTGCTGGTCTGGCGCTCGCGACCGCGGCTTTTGCAACGCCGTTGCCGAACAGCGCGATCTTCCACACGCGCGTGTTCGACGATTGCCCGATCTCGATCCTGAGCACGACGAACCTGTTCCCGGGCCTGGTCGGGATCAACGACCAGAACCAGCCGCCGCAGCCCCTGTGCGCTGGCTTCGCGAACCTGCACACCTGGCGCTTCTCGACGGACGGCGTCAACGCCATCCAGTTCCAGAACGGCGATGCGTTCGAGTACTCCTCGATCGTCAAGCTGAATGGCGCTGGCGAGGGCGGTCTGTCGCTCGCTCCGTGGTGGTCGCCCGATCCGGACGGCCTCTTCAACGTGCGCACGACCGACGGCGAAGTCGCCGTGTTCGGCGGCCGTCTGCCGTTCTTCACGTTCACGGGCGCGTTCGGCCTCGTGTACACGAACAACACCCCGATCCAGCTCGGCATCACCTACCTGCCGCGCGGCCTGTCGCTGGCGTCGCCCGCTCAGGTCGTGTACTCGGTGCGCTACAACAGCATCAACTACACGTCGGGCCTGCTGAACTTCGACCAGGGCAACCCGGCCGAAGATCCGCCGCACGGCCAGTACGGCGCGCTGAGCCCGTGGTACGCCGGTGGTCACATGAAGATGTTCGCGTTCCCGGCCGGCCAGCCGCATGGCCTCGACGGTCAGTGGAGCCAGATCCAGTACTCGACCGCTCCGGTCTCGGCGCAGAAGAGCAGCTGGGGGAGCATCAAGAAGCTCTACCGGTAGTCTCGTAGCGCTGCAGTGACTTGAACGGCCGCGCCGCGAGGCGCGGCCGTTCGTGTTCTTGGTCCAGCACTCCGCGAGCATGCTCTCCGGCAATGCCAGCCGGACGGCGGGCTTTGTTCGCCACGAACGTTCGCCTATGGTGCGCGGGTTGCTTCGGGTGGGTCGGCCGCCTTGCGACGGCACTGATGCCATTCGCCGGTCGAGCTCATCAGGAGCTGGTGGCAGGGGCCGACACAAGTCCACTACCGCTGAGCGCACGTCGTTCGTCGAGAGAGTCCCACCGGGTCGAAGGGAGTCACCCCGTATGCAGCGCCAGAAACTCGCCATCCTCGTGGGCGGAGGTCCCGCCCCGGGCATCAACAGTGTGATCGCCGCCGCCACCATCCGCGCCCGGCTGTCGGGCGTCGAAGTGCTCGGCATCGAGGACGGCTTCGAGTGGCTCATGCAGGGCGACGTCAGCCGCGTGCGTCCGCTCACCATCGACAGCATCTCGCGCATCCACTTCCGTGGTGGCAGCCACCTCGGCATCTCGCGCGCCAACCCCACGCGCGACATCCGCGCGCTCGACCGCGTCGTGGCGGCTTTGCTGCAGCTGGGCGTGACCGAGCTCATCACCATCGGCGGTGACGACACCGCGTTCAGCTCCATGAAGGTGCACGAGCGTGCGACCGGCCAGATCCGGGTGGCGCACGTGCCCAAGACCATCGACAACGATCTCGACCTGCCCGCGCACGTCGACACGTTCGGGTTCCAGACCGCGCGTCACATCGGCGTCGAGATCGTGAAGAATCTCATGGTCGACGCCAAGACCACTTCGCGCTGGTACTACGTCGTCGCCATGGGCCGCAAGGCCGGCCATCTGGCGCTCGGCATCGGCAAGGCTGCTGGAGCCACATTGACGCTGATCCCAGAAGAGTTCACCACCAAGCCGGTGCCGCTGGCGCGCATCGTCGATACGCTGGTGTGCGCACACCTGAAGCGGCTGTCGGATGGGCGACGCGACGGCGTGGCCGTGATCGCCGAGGGCGTCACGCTCGACATCGACCCGAGCGATCTCGAGCGCATGGAGCACATCGAGCGCGACGACCACGGGCATGTGAGGCTGGACGAGATCAACGTCGGCGACATCTTGAAGTACGCCGTGCAGGAACGCCTCCGCCACCTGGGGCTCAAGTCGACGATCAGCACCAAGAACATCGGCTACGAGCTGCGTTGCGCCGACCCGATTCCCATGGACATGGAGTACACGCGCGACCTGGGCTACTGCGCCGCCAAGTACCTGCTCGGCGGCGGCGACGCGGCCATGGTGTCATTGCAAGGCGGCGACTTCGTGCCGGTGCCGTTCGAATCGCTCATCGATCCCAAGACCGGCCGCGCCAAGGTCCGCCTGGTCGACGTCAACACCACTCGTTACGCGATCGCCCGGCGCTACATGCTGCGCCTGCGCCGTGACGACTTCGATGACAACCGCCGCATCGAGCCGCTGGCCGCGGTGGCGCGCATGTCGGTGGAGGCGTTCCGGAACGAGTTCGAGTACCTGGTCAGTGACGAACCACCCGCACTGCGGCTGCTCGAGGTGGGGAAGGACTGAACCCGTGAGACTGGCTTGACGCGACCGCGGCGTTGGAGTTAACTCCGCGGCTCGCGGGCGATTAGCTCAGCTGGTAGAGCACTTGCTCGACAAGCAAGGGGTCACTGGGTCAAATCCAGTATCGCCCACCATCTCGCAGGGGCGCGCACGCGCGGTAACCACCGCCGCGCCGCCCCGTTTTCATACCCCGGTGCCGCTTGCCAGCGGCCCCGGGTCAAGCGGCCACCGCGGGCCGCGCGTGAGGGATTCGCCATGTCCGGCACCGCCAAGCCGCCTTCCCAGCTTTCTCTGGGGCCCGACCTGTCCGCCTATCCGGGCGGGGAAGCGCTCTATCGCCTGCGGCACTCCGCCGCCCACGTGCTGGCGACGGCGGTCACCGAGCTGTTCCCGGACGTCAAGGTCGCGGGTGGTCCGCCGATCGACAATGGCTTCTACTACGACTTCGCCAAGGCCACGCCGTTCACGCCCGAGGACTTGGAGAAGATCGAAGTGAAGATGCGCGAGCTGGTCGCCGCCGACCAGAAGTTCGAGGCCGGCGAGATGACGCGCGACGAGGCCCGCGTGCACTGGGAGAAGCTGGGTGAGAAGTACAAGCTGCACTTCCTGTCCATGATCCCCGAAGGCGCCAAAGTCGGCACTTTCAAGAACGGTCCCTTTCTCGATCTCTGCCGTGGCCCGCACGTGGCGAGCACGGGAGAGCTCAAGGCGTTCAAGCTCACCCACGTGGCAGGTGCGTACTGGCTGGGCAGCGAGAAGAACGAGATGCTGCAGCGCATCTACGGCACCGCATTCGCCAGTCAGGCCGATCTCGACGCGCACCTGCTGCGCATCGAGGAATCGCTCAAGCGCGACCACCGCAAGCTGGGCCGCGAGCTGGACCTATTCTCCATTCAAGAAGAGATCGGGCCCGGCCTCGTGCTGTGGCACCCGAAGCTCGGCATCGTCCGCCACGTGCTCGAGACGTTCTGGAAGGACGAGCACTACAAGCGCGGCTACCAGTTCGTGTACACACCACACATCGCGAGCGAGAAGCTGTACGAGATCTCGGGCCACCTCGAGAATTACGCGGACATCATGTACGCGCCGATGATCATCGACGAGCAGGCGTATCGGGCGAAACCCATGAACTGCCCCGGCCACATCATGATCTACAACGCGCGCCAGCACAGCTACCGCGATCTGCCGGTGCGCTTCGCCGAGCTGGGCACGGTCTACCGCTACGAGCGCTCGGGAGTGCTGCATGGCATGGAGCGCGTGCGCGGCTTCACGCAGGACGACTCGCACATCTTCTGCCGGCCGGACCAGTTGCAGGAAGAAGTGCAGGGCGTGCTGGACCTGCACCACCACCTGATCACCACGTTCGGCTACGAGTACCGCTGCTATCTCGCCACCCGGCCGCTGGAGAAGTCGCTGGGCACGGACGAAGAGTGGAACTTTGCCGAGAACGCATTGCGCTCGGCCCTCGAGGCGCGTGGCATGGCGTACGAGGTCGACGAGGGCGGCGGCGCGTTCTATGCGCCCAAGATCGACATCAAGCTGAAGGACGCGATTGGCCGCGAGTGGCAGTGCGGCACGGTGCAGGTCGACCTCAACCTGCCCAAGCGCTTCGGCGTGTACTACACGGGCTCCGATGGCAAGGACCACGAGGTCATCATGCTGCACCGCGCTCTGTACGGGTCGCTCGAGCGCTTCGTGGGCATCTACATCGAGCACACGGGTGCGGAGTTCCCGGTGTGGGTGGCACCGACGCAGGCCATCGTGATCCCGGTCCATACCAAGGCACACGACTACGCCAACGCCACGCTACAGGCGCTCAAAGACGCCGGCGTGCGCGCCGAAGCCGACATGCGCGACGACAAGCTGGGTGCGAAGATCCGTGACGCCGAGTTGCAGAAGATCCCGTACATGCTGGTCGTGGGCCCGCGCGATGCCGAAGCCGGCACCGTGTCGGTGCGCCGCAAGGGCGAGGGTGACCTGGGAGCGATGCCGCTGGCCGGCTTCCTCGAGCGCATCACCGAGGAGATCCGCACCAAGAAGCACTGAGTTGCACGTGGGTCTTCGGACAAAAAACCAACCGCCCCGGTCCGCAGAGGTCCGGGGCGGCTGCATTTTCCGTCGCGATGCCGTGAGCCGTGCGCGCTACTTGCCCTGCCAGCCGATGCGGACCGACCACAGTTGCAGGTCGTCCTGCTTGCGCGTGAACGCGCTCCAGCGCGTCTCGACGCCGAGTGTCGGGCCGAACAGGTCGAACTCGTAGCGCAGCCCCGCCGAACCGAGCCAACCCCAGCCGCTCGAACCCGGGAACACGATATCGACCGTGCCGAACGGATCGTCGAAGTGATAGGGGCGCACGCCGGACTCCAGATAGCCGTAGCCGCCGCCGGCGATGAGCCACGCATGCGGCAGCACGCGGAACTGCGCTTCTGCCCGGCTCGCCCCCAGCCATCCGCGCTGCTGCCAATCGAACGACAAAGTATCCGAGAGCGCTCCGCCGACGCGCCCGCCGGTATTCAGGATCGTGTAGCGCAGTTCCCCGAGCGCAGGCAGCACCTGATACTCGGCGTTCAAGCGCAGGCGGAGGCGCGGCTGCACGCGTGCCTCGAGCCCGAACTCGAAGTCCTGGCCGGCCTCATAGCGTTCGCGGATGCGGCGCGGGCTCGACATCCAGCCATAGCCGATGCTGCCGTGCAGGTGCAGCCAGCGCGGCAGGAACTGGCCCGTGTCGGACGCGGCGGCCTGCTGGGCCGGGAACGATTGCTCGGGCACCGCAGCACGTGCGCACGGAGCGACACAGCACAGCGTGACCACGAGGGCCGGGATGGCAGGGAAGTGCCGATGGCGGACAGCGACGGGCATACGTGTTTCCCTCGGGGACGCCGCGGTCGACTGACACTGATATTACGGGCCGAGGATGGGTCGTGCAGCACGAAAATGCACGGGGACACCGCGCCCGTCTGCCCAGGTCTTGCGCCGGGGCCCCACGAGAAAGCGGGCGAGGCCCACTGGCCCCGCAATAGTTCCGGCGTGAGGCCAGTGGGGCCCCACGCCGTGGATCACTGCAATATCAACTGCCAGCTTACTTGCCGCCGAACCGGAACACGAGTTCCATGGCACCATCGAGGCTGTTCGGCCACCACGTGCTCTTGCCGCCGCCCTCCTCGAAGGACGCCATCCCGAGCTTGTGGCCGATCTGGCCGGACATGCCCCAGTTGTCGCCCATCATGAAGAGCGCGCCGGTGTGGCCGTGCAGGCTGATGCGCATCGTGCTCTCGGTCTCGTAACCATTGGGGAACCCGGCCGAACCACCCTCGAACTTGGCCTTGCCGTTCCAGTACTCGATGCCGGGCCCCATGAAGACCGTCGTGTTGGGCAGCGGGTTCCACGTACGGTCGCCACCCAGGCGCACGCTGAACGACTTGGTCGTGAACTTCTGGTCCGGCGAGGCCGCTGGCGCTGTGCTGCGCGGCTTATCGGTCTCGGCCGAGATCCCGTAGTTGAACGCGAAGTTGAGCGCGTAGTTCTCCTTCATGAAGTTCCAGTATTCGAACCGGCCGCCGATCTCGGGCGTCTGGAACGCCGAGTTGTAGTTGCCGCTCTGCGTCGCGATGTCCGCGACGCCATGCATGAGACCGAAGCCCACGACGATCGACTTCGCCTGTGCCCGGCCAGCCACCAGCAGCAACGCGAGCAGGGCGAGAGAGTTGGTGAGACGCTTCATTGAGAGACCCCTCGGGAACTCGTCGCGGCCTCCATGACCGGACGAACGGGCGCGGACGCTAGAATCGAAGGTCGGGGCTGTCAACGGGGCTGGGGCCCCGCCACTGGCCTGAGAGCGGGGCGGAAGCGGCCTTGGGCGCCAGCAGCACCGGCCCGCCCTGCGCTTGCGCTCGGGGGGTTGCTCCCTGTAGGATGCCTGCCGTTCACAAGTAGAGGCCCCGTGCTTCTCACCCTAGCGGACGTTCGCGTCGCGCAACGGGTTCGGCCAGTCCGGCCATGCTCTCCCTTCGGGAGGGTGCGCCGCTGGCATTCCGGTCGTCGTGGTCCTTCGGGGCCCGGACGCCGGGCGGGGTTTCTCATGCCACCCCGCCCGGCGTCTTTCTGTTTTTCGGGACACCGGTCAGGTTGGTCACGTCATGGAGCCATGGGGAGGGAGACGCCATTTCCATTCCGGGCAAGTCTCAGGAACCGCGCGTCAACGAACGCATTCGTATCCCGCAGGTCCGAGTGATCGGCGACGACGGGTCGCAGATCGGCATCCTCACCACACGTGAGGCGATCGTGATGGCACAGGCCAAGGGGCTCGACCTCGTCGAGGTCGCTCCGACCGCACGGCCGCCCGTCTGCAAGATCATGGACTACGGCAAGTACAAGTACGAGACGAACCGTGCGACCAAGGCTGCGAAGAAGAAGCAGCACCAGATGCAGCTGAAGGAAGTCAAGATGCGTCCGAAGATCGAGGACCATGACTACGACTTCAAGGTCAAGCACGCTCGGCAGTTCTTGGAGCAGCGGGACAAGG
>JANNWR010000332.1:0-2086 GCA_031408715.1 bacterium | reverse complement strand
CCTGCGCTGAGCGCGTGGAGTAGACGAGCACGCCGTCTTCCGAGGCGCGGAAGTCGGAACCGCCCACGACGCTCGTGCCCACTTGCTCGGCGATCGGCCCCGGTTCGCCCTTCAACTTGAGCGCGCGCAGATCGAAAGGCTGCAGCACCAGCGAGCCGCCGCGCGAATAGAGCAGGTGACCCGGCGCGATGTATTGCACCTGGGACTCGCACGGCCCGAGCACGCGGGTCTCCTTCGAGCCGAGCGTGCCCAAGCGTAACTCCGGAGTCGGCAGCATGCTGAGAAAGAGGAAGTGCTTGCCGTCGGGCAGGAACTCCGGCCAACCCACCTGCTGAACAGCTGTCGAGGTGTCAGGCTTCACCTCGACGCTTGCGACGCCCCCGCTGGCGGGCACGCGCATGATGGGATCGATGCCCGTGCCGTCGAACAGGATGACGCCGCTCCTACCCCAGGTGCCGTCCGAGCCGGTCGGCGCGTCACAGATCACCGAGGGGGGCCCTCCCGCGATGTTCACCTTCTTGAGCTTCCCGCCCGCAATGAAGGCGAGGTAGCGGCTGTCCGGCGACCAGAACGGACGCCTGGCGCCCTCGGTGCCGGGCAGCGCCTGCGCGACCAGTGCGCTCAGCGGTCGGACCCAGATGCGAATCATGCCGGAGGAATCCGTTGCGCTGTAGGCGAGCGTGCGGCCGTCGGGCGAGATGCGCGGCGAGTCCTGCGTCTGGATCGCGCTCGGTGTCGGCACTTCGAATCGGATCGGCTGCGGCGCCGGGGTGCGAGACACCACCATCATCACCGCCAGCGCGAGCGCGGTCGCAGCGGCGACGCCACCCAGGATCCACGGCAGCAGAACGCGGCTGCGGGATCGCGCCGACATCAGTGCGGGCGCGCCCGCCTGCGAGCCGCCTTCCGAGATCCAGCGGATGTGCATGCGCACTTCACGCGCGGTCTGGATGCGCTCCTCGGGGTCCTTCTCAAGACACGCGCGGACCAGACGGTCGAGGCCCGGTGGCGACAGCTGCAACAGTTCGCTGATCGGCCGGGGCTGATCCTTCATGATCGAACTGATGAGGCTCGCCTGCGTGGCTCCGGCAAACGGGCGCTTGCCCGTCGCCATCTCGTAGAGCACGCAGCCGAGCGCCCACAGGTCGCAGCGCGCGTCAGCCTCGGCGCCCTCCAACTGCTCCGGCGCCATGTACTGGAAAGTGCCGACGATCGAGCCCTTGGCGGTGAGCGGCTGCGCCACCGTCGGGGAGTTCGTCATGCCGGAGAGGCTGGTCAGGCTGCCAGAGCCGCCTCCCGCCACGACCGTGGCGCGCGCGAGCCCGAAGTCCATCAGTTTGGCGCCGGTCTTGGACAGCATGATGTTGCCCGGCTTCAGGTCGCGGTGGATGATCCCGGCGCGGTGCGCCTTGTCCAGCGCATCGGTGATCTCGCCGCCCAGTTTGAGTACCAGCTCGATCGGCAGCGGGCCTTTGGCAAGCCGTTCGCCGAGTGTCTCCCCTTCGACCAACTCCATCACGAGGAAGTCGGTCGCGCCTTCGCGTCCGATGTCGTGCAGCGTGCAGATGTGCGGATGGTTCAGGCTCGAGACGGTCCGCGCTTCCTGTTCAAAACGCGCGCGCACTTCGGCGTTCTCAGTCAGATGGCCGGGTAGCACCTTGATGGCGACGTCGCGGCCGAGTCGCGTGTCGCGCGCGCGATACACTTCGCCCATGCCTCCGGCGCCGAGCGGAGAGACGATCTCGTAGGGTCCAAGCTTGGTGCCGATCTTCAAGGTCATCGACAGATGCTACACCAGTGGCGACCCAGGCGTCCCGCTTCCCGTCATCGATCTCGTGCTCGCCGACAGTGCTGACAGCGTTCCTGAACAATGTGCAGTCCAATCGCTTCCCGGCGAGAGTAGAGCACTTCGGTGGCTCAAGCAGGACGCTGCAGCTTCGATGCTCACGTGGCCGCACTCGGGGTTCAGCGCGTACGTCGGACCCGCGATCGCGGCGGCGAACCGTGCGGCCGTGCTGCGCGTGGCGCGCTACGGGGCACGCGCGCCTGTGGCGGAGTCACGGTTGCGCTACGACGCCGAGCGCGC
>JANNWR010000331.1:0-8271 GCA_031408715.1 bacterium | reverse complement strand
CGGCGGGCCATTCACGGTGCTGCTGAGCATGATCGCGCTCTCGATCGCCACACTGACCACGAACCTCGCCGCCAACGTGGTGTCGCCCGCCAACGACTTCAGCAACGCGGCCCCGAAGCACATCAGCTTCCGCACCGGCGGACTCATCACCGCGTTCGCCGGCATCGCCATGATGCCGTGGAAGCTGCTCGCCTCGAGCCACGGTTACATCTTCACGTGGTTGATCGGCTACTCCGCACTGCTCGGTCCGATCGGCGGCATCCTGATCGCCGACTACTTCGTGCTGCGCGGCCGGGAGCTGAGCGTCGACGAGCTCTACCAGCGAGGCGGCCGCTACGAGTACACCGGCGGCGTGAACCCGATCGCCATCGTGGCACTGCTCGCCGGCGTGCTGCCGTGCGTGCCAGGGTTCCTGAACGCGGCGTTCCCGCAGGCGTATCCAGACATCGCGCCGCTGTGGAAGTCGATTTACTCGTACGCTTGGTTCGCGGGCTTCGGCGTGGCGGGGGCGCTGTACCTGGTGCTGACACGTGTCACGGGCGGCGCACGCCGCTGATCGAGGGGAGGGTGGCGGCCGACTTCAGATTGGAAGTCATTGAACGGCATGAGGATAGTAGTATCGCATCTCATGATGTGAATATAATGTGGATTCCGGTGCAAGTCCCGGCGTAGCCTGCATGCCTGCGCCACTGCGCATCGATGGATCGCTATTGCATCGCGGCGGCCGATGCGCAGGTCGGGCACTCACTCCAGCAAGCAGGAGCCGCCGTGACGTAGTTGCCGATGCGACCGGTCGAGATCTGGCTGTTCCGCGCCACCAGCGGAAGCGATGCGCGCCAGGTCCCGGCCACCGGGGCAACCATCTCGGTCCGATTCCAAGGTGTCACGGTGTCGACTGCGGTCACCTGTCCCACGAGCACGGCGGGAACACCTGTGGCTGTGGGCGGTTCGGGACGAACCGCAGTCGGGGACCAGCTCCAAGTCGGAATCGACAGCGCGAAGCTGCTGCGCGTGAAGGCTCCCAACTCCGGCCCGGTGAATCCGCAGACTTCGAACATCTCTGCTGAGAGCCCGGCGAGTATCGCGCTCGCCGCCGGTGACCGACTGCTCGTCAATCTGCGATTCCCAACGCTTTACTCGGATTCGGCGGGGGTGTTCGCGATTCCGGGGAACAACCTCACGATCGACTCGAAGGGCTACGCGCGATTCTACTGCGCCGAGGCGAACGTGGACTACGTTGCCTCCGGCGGCGGCCTTTCCGCTCCGCTCCTGTTCGCGGATGTACAAGCGGGCTGGGCCAGTTCGGTGCGCCCGACGCTGAATGTGCTCGATTTCCCCACGTTCCAGGCGGCGCATGATGCCCTGCCCTTGAGCGGGGGCACGATCTACGTGCCGGCTGGCTCTTACGACGCGATTTCGACTCCGTGCGCGTTCACCGGGCTCGTCGCGACCAAGCCGCTCGCACTCGTGGGCGAGAGTAACGGATTCGGCTCCGCGCTTTCCAAGCTCGTGCACAACATGCCGAACGCCGCCAATATCGATGCCATCTTCCTGAATCGGCTGGGAGGGTTTGTGCTCCGGGGCCTTCACATCAAGGGCCCCGGCGCCGCGGGTACCGGGCGTGGGGTCCGTTGGTACGTGCGGAGTACGGCCACTGTGCCATCGCAGATGGCTGGGGTCACACTCGAGAACGTCATCGTGGAGGACTCGGCGAATCTAGCCTTCGAGTTCCTCTGCGACGGCCGGTCCACGGACTATGTGTCCAAGCTGGAGATGCTCGGCTGCAAGGCCATCAACGCCCGGAGTGGGGGCAGCCTTTTCCTGGGCGGGGCGGGCACGAACAACAACGTGATCGACCGCTGCGAGTTCGACGGCCCCGGTTTCGGTGCGATCTTCACCGTGCCGCAGTGCACGGTGACTATCGCGCAGAGTACTGTGACCGCGCCACATCCAGCCGCACTCCCGCCAGGTGTGGGAGATTTGGTCAGTGGCATGGGAATCGAGGTGGGGACGCTTGTTACGGGTATCACGACGGTGAACAGCATCATCACGATCACGCTGAGCAAACCGGCCATCGAGTCGTCGGCCGCAGGCACGACCACCGTGCTGAGCTTCTACCGAGCGCCGAGCGCCGGTCCGTTCCTGCGCGGGCACGTGCACTTGCAGCGCAACACGATCACTCGCTTCCAACAATGCTCTTTCCTGGGCCCTGCAGACACGCCCGCACTCTCGACCGAACTGGTGTCCAACGACCTCGAGCTTCGTGACACCTATCGCCGGAGTACCGGCACGTCGGCGACCGCGCATACGTTCTTCATCAGCGGCACGACCAACGTGCTGATTGATGGGCTGTTCCATCATTTCGGACCGGACGCGGGCGCGCCGGTGGCCAACTTGCTACTGAAGACCGGGCCACAAGGCATGCGCATGGGCCGCATCACCAATACCCAGCTTGTCACCACGGGTTCGGCGAGCAATGCGGATGTCATCGTGTTGAGCGATCCGAGCACGGACGAACTGGCCGTGGACAACGCGTCGGAGTTCGGACCGGCTGTGCGACGCGATCCTGCGACATTCAGTTCTCCGGTTGCAGCAGCCGGCATCGTGAGCATCGACTCGGCTGCCACGCTCGCCTTGCCCAACCCCAACGACGAAGCGTTCCTGGTGATCGGTTCCGCCACCCTCACCGCGATCACGCCCTACCGGCCGAACCGCGTGGTAACGTTGATCTTCACCGGAACCGCAGCGGTCACCGATGGGGGCAACCTGAAGCTGCTCTTGGACTACACGGGTGGTCCGGACCGCACGTTGACCTTGGTATGCGATGGCACGACCTGGTATGAGCAAAGCCGGAGCACCAATGCGTGATCGGTGTTGTCGTACGGTCGGCCTGTGCGCGCACGGGCCGAGGATGACTGGCCGACTTGCTCGGGTGGCGGCGTGAGCAGACCACCGATGCGACCAGTCGAGATCTGGCTCTTCCGCGCCGCGTCTCCATCCGATCCGAGCCGGGTTCCCGCCGCCGGCGCAACAATCTCGGTGCACTTCCAGGGCGCCAGCGTCTCCGCCGAGACCTATTGTTACGACTGGGGCTACTCGGACGTGCCCGTGGGCGCGCGAGGGCGACTTCGTGACAGCGACGTGTTGCAGGTCGGGACAGACACCACGCGGCTCCTAGTGGTGGGGCCCGACCTGCCAGACTTCCAGACGGTGAAGGTGGCCACCCAGTCGGATCCGCTGATCGTGCTGGTGGCTGGGGACCGGCTGCTGGTCGACTCCCGCTTCCCGACGCTGTACGCCGACGCCGCCGGACAGTTCCCGATCGCGGGCAGCAGCGTGACCGTCGATTCCAAGGGCTACGCTCGATTCTACTGCGCGGAAGCGAACGTGGACTACATCGCCTCCGGCGGCGGGTTGTCGGGGCCACTGCTCTTCACCGACATCGAGGCCGGCTGGACGGTTGCGACGCGACCCACCTTGAACGTGTTGGACTATCCGACGTTCCAGACGGCGCATGATGCCCTGCCGCTCGAGGGTGGGACGATCTTCGTGCCGGCAGGTTTCTACAGCTCGACGTCGACACCCTGTGCGTTCCGCGGCCTGGTGGTGACGAAGCCGCTGGTGCTCGTGGGGGAGGCGGCCGGGTTCGGCAACTCGATGTCGCAGATCTCGCACAACATGAGCAATGCCGAGAACATCGACGCGATCCTCATCAAACGGCTGGGTGGATGCACGATCAAGAACCTGTATGTCTTGGGGCCCGCAGCTTTTGTACCCGGCGTCACCGGCCGTGGCGTCCGCTGGTACGTTCCGGGCGTGCCAGTGGTCATGACCGGCCTGACGATCGAAAACGTCATCCTTGAGGGTACAAGCAACCTGTCTTTCGAGTTCGTATGCGATGGCCACTCGCAGAACTCGATCTCGGGGCTCGAGATGATCGGTTGCACGGCGTTCAATGCGCGTTCGGGCGGCAGCCTGCTACTGGGTGGCGGCCGCACGCGCGACATTCGGATTGAGCGTTGCGAGTTCAATGGACGTGGTTTCGGCTCGTTCCGAAACGTTACGGACTGCGCCGTGATCTCGGGTAGCGCACTGGTGCTCGCGCCGATCGCCGGAGCCGCTGGCTCCGGTCAACCCGTCGTGGGCGATGTCGTGAGCGGGCTTGGGATCGTCGTCGGCACCATCGTCACAAACGTGGTCGTGTTCCAGAACACGCTCAAGCTCACGCTCAGTCGACCGGCGATCGAGACGCCGTCTGGTGCCGGTACGACGACGCTCGCTTTCTATCGCGCGGCTGATCTCGCGGGCAGCCTCAAACGAGGCCACGTGCATCTCGAAGGCACCACCGGCACGCGTTTCTACCAGTGCAACTTCCAGGGCCCAGCCGATACCCCCGCACTCTCTACCAATCTGGACACCAACTCGCTCCTGCTGCGAGACACCTATCGGGAGAAGTCGAGCATCGCCCAGGCGCAGACGTTCCTGTTCAACGGAGCCACTAACCTATTGACTGACGGGCTGTTCCAGCAATTCCACGACGAACCCAACTTGCTCCTGAAGACCGGTCCCGCGGGGTTGGTGATGGGGCGTCTTGCAAACGCTCAGTTGGTGACCGGGCTGGCGACTCCCTCGAATCTGGACATCATCTCCCTCGGGTCGGGATACAATGAGCTTCGGATCGACAGCTCCTACGACTACGGCGCTGCCCTTGCGCGCCCACTTGGGGGATTCGGCTCGGCTCCGGTCGCGACGATTCCGGCAGCGGGTACGCTGGTGTTGCCCGACAGTCGGGACCAGGCATTCATTGTCACGGGCACCGCGACGATCACGGCCATCACCCCGCTTCGGGCGAAGCGACGGGTTCGGCTCATCTTCACCGACACGGCCAGTGTCGCTCGGTCGAGCGGGATCAAATTGAGCACGGCTAGCTTTGTTGGAAACCCGAACAGCGTGCTCGGGCTGGTTTGCGACGGTACGAAGTGGTTCGAGGTAGGTCGAAGTGCGAATTGACTCGTACCGGCGCGCCGCCCGAAGAGGATGGATTGAAGAAACCCACGGTCACCACGGACTGCGGAGTGACCCAAGGTCCTGGATTGGGCTGCGGCGTACGACGGGGGTGCGGGCCGGTGCTCGCAGTCAGCTCGTCTAGGTGCGGTCGCCCAGGGGCCGCTTGGAACTCTGAGAGACGGGGGCGCATGCCAATGCCAGCTCAGCATCAGTGCACATCGCTTGACTCCTTCGCGTCCGCGCCAGTGTTCCGGGGCTGGCGGTTGCTCCTGTGGCTGGTGCTCGTCCTCTGCTGGGGTTCGTCGGCGTACGCCCTGAACAACGGGGACATCCTCGTCACAAGCTTCAATTCTGGGGAAGCTTCGCTTGCTTTTGTCGGTCGCGTCACAGGAGACCAACATGTCCTCGTGTCCGCGGGTCACTTCAGCGACGTGGTCTCCTTGGCAAACGGAGACATCTATGTCTTGGCAGAGGGTGCGTTGCTCCTCAAGGTCGATGCCGCGAGCGGGGCATCGACGGTCGTCAGTTCGCTGGGGCTGCTCACGTCGGGCAGAGCGCTTGCGCCTGGGCCCGATGGCATCCTGTACATCGTGGATGGAATCAACGGACTGATTCGTGTAGACCCTTCAAGCGGAGCGCAGGTGGCAATCGCGGGTGGAGTGATGCGCGGGCTGGCGATTGACGCACAGGGCATCGGATTTGTCGCGCTGGCCGATGATGATTTCAGCGCGGAGCCCTATCACATCTACCGAGTCGACCTAGCTACCGGGACAATGGGACTCGCTTCCCCCACAGGGCTGGCCGAGCCCGTGAGCCTCGTTGTCGAAGGAACGAACAACCTCTTGATCTGCCAGACTCGGAATTTCAGCGGAGATCCGGTGGGTGTGCTGCGCATGAACCTGACGACTGGCGCGGTAACGACCGTGTCCGCGGACAGTCGCTTCATGGTGCCGTTTGGACTCGCGATTGAGGACAACGGGGATATCATCATCTCCGACAATCAGCACTTGAACACTTGCGCCCCGCCGGGCGGAACCCAGACCTGCGTCGGGGCCCTGTACCGGATCAACCCGGTGTCTGGTGCGACGACGCTGCTCGCCGACCAAGGTCTGATGAACGATGCGACAGGCGTCGACATCTACCGCGGCCCGAGCATCCCCACGCCAACTCGTCGTGTGTCGTGGGGCAGCGTGAAGGCACACTATCGATGAACTGTGACTTGGCCGTGGGCGCCGGCAGTAGATCCTTTGTTCGCAGGCCATGGATCTGGCTAGGAGCGGTGGCCCTTCAGTTCCTGTCTCAGCGCTCGCCGTGACTTCCAAGGGGTTTGCAGGGGCTGATAAACGCTGAATGCAGTCTCGTCATCGGCGATGTGCCCGTATTCGGCGGCCCATCGGCGTCGCCATGGCGGGCGAGGGCGAGCGCGACCCGTACAAAGACCGAGGCGCGCGGAGCCGTGAGCCCCGCGCGCCGGTCATGCGCTGCAGACGGTGTTGGACTTGCTCCTACTGCGCCGCCTTCTTCTCGTGCAGCCCCTTCTTCGAGTACTCCGCGAAGTCGAACTTCGGGCTCATCGTGGGCGTGTGGCAACTGCGGCAGAAGCTCTCGGACACCTTGCCGTTGGTGAACGTCTTCTTCACTTCCTTGGCGGCCGCGACGTGCTTGCTGCCCGGGCCGTGGCACGCTTCGCAGGTCACGCCCGACAACGCGGCGGTCTTGGTGCTGTCGGCGCCGGGGTATCCGCCAGGCAGGCCGTGTCCGGCGACATGGCACTGCAGGCACTCCGCGCTCTCGGCGGCCGGGCCCTCGACCTTCACGCCCAGCCGGCCCGCCATTTCGGCGACCTTGGCGGCATCCGCGGTCTTCAGGACCTCGAGCGCCTTCGCGTGCGGGGTCAGCTGCCACGACTTGTACTCCGTCAGATGGCAGGTCTTGCATTTGGAGTTGCTCACGTAGGTCGCGCCCTCGACATCGGCCGCGGGCGCCTTGGTCGTGTCCGCCTTGAAGGCCTTGCCCGCATCCGTCAGTTCGGCGCCACCCGCGACATTGGAGTGGCAGGCGGCGCAGTTCTTCTTGGTGAGCCGGGCGAAGCGTGGGAACGCCGCGGCCGTACCGGCCAGAGCGATCAGCAGGAGCGCGATGCCCAGCGTTCTCATCGTATGGTTCACGTTCATGACCGTTCCTCGCTTTGAGTTAATGAACCGATGTTCCGGGCTCCCCGGACTCCCTCGCCGGACCGCCCTGCCGGATCTTCAGCAGCAGCAGGCCGATCATGAAGATGATCGCCCCCAGCGTCATGGCCATCCCGACCCGGCGGTCGCGCCAGTCCTTGAGCGCCTTGCCACCCGCCACCACGGCCTTATCTGCATACGTCGTGCCGTCCGCGATCGCGGTCAGGATGAGCTTGGAATCGAAGCTGTGGATGGTCACGCGCGTGTTCAGGACCTGATCTCCGGCCTGTTTGAGCAGTTCCCGGCCGGTAGCCGTTGGCATACCGAGGCGTTCCGCCCGCAGGAGTAGCGAGTCGGCTTCAGCCACGCGCCGGGTCATGGCTTTGAACTCAGGCACGATCCTGGCAGCTGCGATGGCCCCCGCCGAGTTGGGCTCGTGGCACTGGCCGCACACGCCGCCGTCGGTCAGCCCGATCATCGCGTCCGTGGGGCGCTGCACGCCGTGATTGCCATGGCAAGTCACGCAGCCGCGCTTGCCTTCGAGTTCGAGCGTCTCCGCCACCTTCGTGCCCGCGAACAGCTCGCCCTCGCGGCCGTGGCAGTTGGCACACACCCGTGAGATGTCGCGCGTGTTCGGAGGCACCGCGCCGTGATTGCCGTGGCAGTCGTTGCATGCGGGTGCCGACAGGTCGCCCTTCTCGAGCAGCGCGATGCCGTGCACGCTCTTCTGGTAAAGCTCGTATTGGTTCGTCGGCACCGTCCGGCCCGCCATGTAGGTGGGGTTGTGGCAGCCGGCGCACGTCTTGGGCACGTTCTTGTGGTAAACGGGAGAGGCCGGGTCGCGGTGCGAACGGATGCCGTGCACCCCGTGGCAGTTCGTGCAGGTCGCGACCTTCAGGTCGCCCTCGGAGATGCGCTTGCAGTGCACGCTAGTGCGGAACTCCGCGAGCGAGAAGATGTAGGGCTTGGGGTTGTAGCGCTTCATGAAGTCGGCGTTCGCATGGCACTTGGCGCACAGCTCGGCGATCTCGCTGCGCTTCGGCTTGCCGATGTAGCCCTGATCGGGGTCCATGGCGCTGATGTCGGGGTCGCT
>JANNWR010000330.1:0-27471 GCA_031408715.1 bacterium | reverse complement strand
CGCGCCGATCCCCTCCGGGATGCTGCACGCGTGGCACTGTTCGGTGGTAGAGATGCTGGCGTCCGCGCATGTCGTAACCCCACACCGTGCGCGCCCCCGTGCCGCGCGCCAGCACAGCGCTGCGGGAGTTGCCGAAGAAGTCGACGGCCAGCGCCGGCTTGAGCTTTCGCAGCTTGCCGATCAGCCGCAGGCTCGCCGCGGTGGTGCGTTCGAGCGCCCACACGCGCTCGATCCCCGGCTGCCCTTCGAGCAGCGGAACGAAGCGTGGCTCCGTCACCACGTGCAAGGGTGCGTCCGGAAACCCCCGGCGCAACGACTGCAGCGCGGCCGTGCACAAGGTGATGTCGCCGAGTGCTCGCAGCCGGACGGCCACGATCGGGGCCGTCACGAGAGCACCGCGCGGCGGGCGGCGGCACGCGCCCAGGCGTCGGCGCCACGGAGTTGATCGAAGCTGTCGACCGTTTCGATGTCGTGTTCGTCCAGCACGCGGGCGAGCACGTCCGGCACCTGCCCGAGCGAGATCGCTCCATCCAGGAACGCTTGCACCGCCACCTCGTCGGCGGCATTCAGGACACAGGGTGCGGTGCCTCCCGCCCTCCCGGCGGCCAGGGCCAGGTCGAAGGCCGGAAAGCGTCCGTGTTCGATCGTCTCGATCTCGAGCCCGGCCAGGGCGGTCACCGGCAGCGCGGGCACAGCCTCGCCCCAGCGCGCCGGCCACGACAGCGCGAGTTGGATCGGCAGGCGCATGTCGGCATGCGCGGCCTGTGCGATCAGTGAACCGTCCCGGAACGTGACGATCGCATGCAGGACGGCGCGCGGCTGGATGACGGCGTCCAACTGCTCCCAGCCGAGGCCGAACAGCGCCTGCGCTTCGATCAACTCGAGACCCTTGTTGAAGAGCGTTGCGGAGTCCGTCGTGATGCGGGGTCCCATCGCCCACACCGGGTGCGCCAGCACCTCGGCGGGTGTGGCGCGACGCCAGTCGGGATGAGTGCGCAGCGGGCCGCCGGAGGCGGTGAGTGTGAGCCGCGCGACCTCGGCGGGAGGGCGCCCGAGCAGACACTGGAGCGCGGCCGAGTGTTCGCTGTCGATCGGCAGCAGCTCACCCTTGCCCCGCCGGAGTGCCGCCGCGACGAGTGCGGCGCCGATGACCAGTGTCTCCTTGTTGGCGAGCGCGAGCGTCGCGCCACGTTCGAGCGTCGCCAGGGAAGCGGCCAGACCCGCGGCGCCGACGATGCCGTTCACGACCACGTCCGCACCACAGTGTTCGGCGAGGCGGGCGGCCGCGCCCTCTCCGACCTCGACCTCGGCTGCGGGCGCGGCGGCGCGAAGCTGCTCACGAGCTCGCACCGGATCGTCCGCACGCTCGAGTGCGATATGCCGGGGCTGCCAGCGCGCCGACTGTTCGCACAGGCGGTCGAGCGAGCGGCCGGCGGCCAATGCCACCACCTCCAGACGCTCGTGCTCGCGCGCGGCGACATCGAGTGTCTGCTCGCCGATCGAGCCCGTCGAGCCCAGGATGGCGATCGAACGGCGCCGAGCGAGCGTCACGCTCCGCCTCCGCATGCGCGGAACCGCGCGCTGCGCGTGCGGCGGGGAGCCGGCTCCGTCAGCTGGATATTCATGAGCCGGGCGCTCACGGCACCTGGAAGATGACGGCACGCAGATAGTGGTACACGATCGGCGCGCTGAAATACAGACTGTCGAATCGATCGAGCACACCGCCATGCCCGGGAATCAAGGCGGAGGAGTCGTCGCTCGCCGAGTCGCGCTTGAACAACGACTCGACCAGATCGCCGACCTGGCCACACACCCCGACCAACGCCCCGACCGCCAGCGCGTGCGGCCAGGTCAGCAGCGGCCCCCCGCCCTCGGGCCGCAGGAACGTGACCGCGCCGATCTGTGCCGCGACGATGGCGCACACGAACCCTCCCAACGATCCTTCGAGGGTCTTGCGTGGCGAGATCGTGCCCCACGGCCGGGTCCGCCCGAAGAAGCGGCCCACCACGTAGGCGCCCGTGTCGCAGCTCCATGTCACGAGGAAAGCGTAGAGCACGAGCGACGAGCCGTCCGCATACGCAAGGCCGGCGCGCCACGGAAGTTCGCGCAGCAGCACGAAGTGCGCCGACAGCCAGCCCACGTACAGCACGCCGAATGCGGATACGGCGGCGCTCTCGAGCACTCGCGGCTGGCCGCCGCGCCGCAATGCGAGCGCCAGCAACAGCAGCAACCCCGAAGTCGCGAGCAGTGCGGCGTTCGGAGTCTGCGGGCGATAGGCCCAACCCAGCAACGCCAGCGCTCCGAGGAAGCCCAGCCAGCGCACGGGCTCCAGACCCTTCGAGCGCGCCATGCGGTAGAACTCATCGAGCCCGAGCATCGTCTGGACCGCGACGAACCCCAGCCACGCCACACCGCCCGCACGGGCGAGCAACAGCAACAGGGGCACGAACAGCACGCTGCTCGCGATGCGCAGGCCGAGGGACCACTGCCCGCGCTTCGGTGCCGGCGGGGCCGGGACCGCGTCAGCAGTGCTGGATTCCGGGAGGTTCAACGGTCCTCCGCTCGGTTCGGGCGTTTCAGTCGGACCGGCCGAAGCGCCGCTCGCGACCCTGGAACTCCGCCACAGCCTCGAACAGGTGCTTCTGGCGGAAGTCCGGCCACAGCGTATCGGTGATCCACAGTTCGGTGTAGGCCAGCTGCCACAGCATGAAGTTCGACAGCCGCATCTCGCCGCTCGTGCGGATGAGCAGGTCCGGATCCGGCAGACCGGTCGTGTACAGGTAGCTGCCGAGAAGTTCCTCATCGACCTTGGCGGGATCGATCCGCATCTCGCGCGCGTCCGTGAGCAAGCGCCTCGCCGCATCGACCAACTCGGCCCGGCCGCTATAGGACAGCGCCAGGTTGAGCAGCATGCCGGTGCCGGCAGCCAGGAACTCCTGCGTCGCCGCGATCTCGTCGCGGACGACGGGTGGCAGGTCCGACGTGCGGCCGATGACCTGGAGGCGAACGTTGTTCGCCCTGAGCTCCTTGCGCTCGGCATGCAGTGTCTGACGCAGGATGGTCATCAGGGCCGCCACCTCGCGCGCGGGTCGCTGCCAGTTCTCGATCGAGAACGTGTACAGCGTCAGCACCTGAACGCCGAGCGCCGAACAGCCCCGCACAGCCTCACGCACCGAGTCACGTCCCGCGCGATGGCCCATGAGGCGCGGCACCCCGCGAGCCTTCGCCCAGCGGCCGTTGCCATCCATGATGATCGCCACGTGACGCGGGATGTTGCCGCGCGCGATCAGGACCTTGGGGTCGAGAACCTTGGAGTCCTTCGGGTTCTCGTGGGCACCGGGAGGGCGGGTGGGCAAGGAAGTTCTCCGGAAGTCGCGGGTGGCACCCTCGCGCGGCCGCGCGGCGTGCCGGGTCCCGGCTAGACCTCCATGACCTCCGCCGTCTTCTTCTTGAGCATGTCGTCGATCTGCCCGGTGTACTTGTCGGTCATCTTCTGGACCTCGGCCGTCTGCCGCTTGGCATCGTCCGCGGGCAGCGTGCCGTCGTCCTCGAGACCCTTGAGTTCCTTGTTCGCGTCATGACGGATCTGCCGGATCGCGACGCGGCCTTCCTCGGCGAACTTCGAGATCAGCTTGACGAGGTCCTTGCGGCGTTCCTCGGTCAGTGCCGGCAGCGGAATGCGGACAAGACTGCCATCGTCGGTCGGGTTCAAGCCGAGCTGGGCCTCGTTGATCCCCCTGCAGATCGCCTTGATGAGGCTCTTGTCCCACGGCTGGATCACGAGCATGCGCGCCTCGGGCGCGCTCACCGTGCCGACCTGCTGGATCGGGACATGCGAGCCGTAGGCCTCGACCTTCACCGTGTCGAGCAACTGCGGGCTCGCCTTGCCGGAGCGGATGCCGGTGAGTTCGTGCCGCACGAACTCGAGCGCCTTCTTCATGCGTTCATCAGCAGCTGTCAGCGTTTTGGATGACATTCGAGTCACTCCCTTGGGAGCTTCACCCCGGTGGGGTCACTCCCCGACGGCGGTACCGACCGACTCGCCGTTGACGATCTTGACCAGATTGCCGCGGACGCCGACGTTGAAGACGATCAACGGCAGACGATTGTCGCGGCACAGCGAGATCGCGGTCGAGTCCATGACCTTGAGGTCCTTGTTCAGGATATCCATGTACGGGATCCGAGGGAAGAACGTCGCGTTCGGGTCCTTCTTGGGGTCGCCCGAGTACACGCCGTCGACCATCGTGCCCTTCAGCACGACATCAGCACCGATCTCGATGGCGCGCAAGACCGCGGCGGTGTCGGTCGTGAAGTACGGATTGCCCGTCCCCGCCGCCATCACCACGATACGCCCCTTCTCGAGGTGGCGCACGGCGCGCCGCCGGATCCAGGGCTCGCACACCTGATCCATCTGGATCGCCGACATGACCCGGGTGAACAGACCGCGCTTCTCGAGAGCGTGCTGGAGCGACAGGCTGTTGATCACCGTCGCCAGCATGCCCATGTGGTCCGCAGCGACACGGTCCATGCCCCGGGCGCTGCCCGCGAGGCCGCGGAAGATGTTGCCGCCACCAAGCACGATGCCGACCTGGACGCCGAGCGCGTGCACATCCCGGACTTCCTCGGCGAGCGTGGACAACACGTTCTCGTCGATGCCGTGCCCCTTCTCGCCGGCGAGCTGTTCGCCCGACAGCTTGAGCAGGATCCGCTGCGGCTTGGGCTTCAAGTTCACTCCGCGCCGAGACGGAAGCGGACGAAGCGCCGCACGACGATGTTCTCGCCGGTCTTCATCGACGTCTCCTTGACGAGGGCGTCGATCGACTTCTTGTCGTCCTTGATGAACGCCTGCTCCATCAGGCAGACCTCGGAGTAGAACTTATTCAGCTTGCCCTCGACGATCTTGTCGACCATGTTCGCGGGCTTGCCCTCGTTCTTGACCTGATCGGCGTAGATGGCCCGCTCGCGATCCAGGCGCTCGGCCGGGACTTCCTCGCGGCGCACGTAGTCGGCGTTCGCGGCCGCCGCCTGCATGGCGAGATCCTTGCACAGCTTCATGAAGTCGTCCGTGCGCGCCACGAAGTCGGTCTCACAGTTGACTTCGATCAGCACACCGATGCGGCTGTCGTGGATGTACGAGTCGATGCGGCCCTGCGAAGCGGCGCGATCCGCGCGCTTCTCGGCCTTGGCGATACCCGCCTTGCGCAGCGCGTCGACGGCCTTGTTCAGGTCGCCGTTCGTCTCGGACAACGCCTTCTTGCACTCCATCATGCCCGCTCCGGTCATGTCCCGGAGCTGTTTGACCTGTTCCGCGGTGATCGTCATGGAACTCCCCTGCTTCGTTGGAACGCCCGCCCGCACGATGCACATGCGGACGGGCGCGTGGATCAGCTATTCGAGGTGACTCAGGCCCGCGCGCTCGCCGTTCCGGCCTCGGCGGGATCACCGCCAAATGAGACCGTCTCCTGATCCGCGCCCTCGCGCACCGTGTTGCGGGCCTCGAGGATCGAATCCGCGACCAGACCCGAGAACAGCTTGATGGCGCGCAAGGCGTCGTCATTGCCGGGGATCGGGAAGTTGATGAGCGTCGGATCACAGTTCGTGTCGACGACACCGACGATCGGGATGCCGAGGCGGTTGGCCTCGGACACGGCGATCTTCTCCTTCTTGGTGTCGACGATGAAGACCAGGGACGGCAGCCCCGGCATGTCACGGATGCCCGAGAACGCGAACTGCAGGCGCTCGCGCTCACGGCCGAGACGCGACTGCTCCTTCTTCGCGAGATTCTCCATCGTGCCATCAGCGATCATGCCGTCGAGATCCTTGAGCCGCTTGATGCTCGTCCGGATGGTCTTGAAGTTCGTGAGCATGCCGCCCAGCCAGCGCTCGGTCACGTGGAACTGGCCGCAGCGCGCGGCGTCCTCGGTGACGATGAGCTTGGCCTGCTTCTTCGTGCCCACGAACAGGACGTGCCCGCCGCCGCGCGTCACCTTCATGATCGCGGCCTTGGCGTCCTGGATGCACTTGAGTGTCTTCTGCAGATCGATGATGTAGATCCCGTTGCGCTCCATGAAGATGAATCGCTTCATCTGTGGATTCCAGCGCCGGGTCTGATGCCCGAAGTGAACACCCGCTTCGAGCAGGTCCTTCATGGTGATGTCGGCCACGGACGACCTCCTGTGGGGTTCTTCCTCCGCCCCACCGAACATTCGCGCCATCCCGTTCGGCACCTGTTGGTGGCAGGTACGGGACCCCGGCGCGGCAGTGGGGCGTGTGAGATTTCGTTGATGCGAACCGGCGGTACGTCCTTAGCGCTTGCTGAACTGGAAGCGCTTGCGGGCGCCCGGCTGTCCGTACTTCTTGCGTTCGACCATGCGGGAGTCGCGCGTCAGGTAACCTTCGCGACCCAGCTGGGCCTTGAGCGTCTCGTCGAGGCGGACCAGTGCACGGGCGATGCCCATGCGGATCGCGCCCGCCTGGCCGGTCAGACCGCCGCCCGACACGCGGGCGTACAGGTCGTACTTCTCGACGTTGTTGGTGGCCACGAGCGGCTTGAGTGCGTGCAGCACCAGCGTCTCGCGCTTGAGATATTCCTTCACGTTCTTGCCATTCACGAACGTCTGACCCGTGCCCGGAAGCAGGCGCACACGCGCCACCGCTTCCTTACGCCGGCCGGTCAGGGGCTTCGTCGTTGTCGTCATGAGATCCCCTTTCAGGCCTCGAAGGACCAGGACTCGGGCAGCTGTGCGGAGTGCGGATGCTGAGGACCCGCGTAGACCTTGAGCTTCTTGACCATGGCGCGGCCGAGGCGGTTGCGGGGCACCATGCCCTTGACGGCCTTCTCGATCACGCGCTCGGGGTGCTTGGCGAACACCTCGGCGACCTTGGTCCATGAACCACCACCCGGATACATGGTGTGGTGGAAGTACTTCTTCTTGTCCGGCTTGGTGCCGGTCAGCCGGATCTTTTCCGCATTGATCACGATGACGAAGTCACCGGTATCCATGTGCGGGGTGTAGATCGGCTTGTGCTTGCCCCTGAGTACCATCGCGACCTGGGTCGCCAGACGGCCGAGAGTCTTGCCCTCGGCGTCCACGAGCAGCCAACGCCGCTGGATGTCACTCTCGCGGGCGGAATATGTCGACATCCGTCCTCCAGATGATGCCACCGATGATGCCACCGATGATGCCACCGAAATATGGCCGAAACGACCGCACATGAGCGCCTCACAAGGCGTGCGCGGCCGCGATGCATCGGGACGAGCTGCCCGATACAGTGTGAAGGAAGCGCTGGAAAGTAACCTGCCCCTGCCCCCCTGTCAAGACCGCTGGGCAGCCGCAAACCCATGCCGCCACGCGGATTCCTGCACTGCCCCGGTTCCGTCCCCACCGCCGGACCGGGCCCGGCCGCGGTCAGGCGAACTCTTCGAGCAGCGCGCGCAGCCGGGCGAGCGGCAGCCCCACGACGTTCGTGTAGTCGCCCTCGATCCCCTTGACGAACTGGCCGGCGATTCCCTGGATGCCATAGCCGCCGGCCTTGTCGAGCGGCTCACCGCTCGAGGCGTATTCGTCCAGGTCGCGATCGGACAGCTTCGCCATCCGCACCACCGTGCACTCCGACGCCGTGCGGTGTTCGCCCTTGTGGACGATCGCGATCCCGGTCCACACCTCGTGCTTCCGGCCGTGCAGGCGCTGGAGCATGGTGCGAGCCTCGGCCCGATCGGCCGGCTTGCCGAGCCGCACCCCGCGCCACACCACGACGGTGTCCGCGCCGATCACCACGGCATCGCGGCGTTCGACCGAGACGCGCAACGCCTTGTCGAGCGCGAGCGCCCGCACTCCGTGCCGGGCGTCGGCGTTGCCCGGCCAGGCGCGGTCCGGTCCCGGATCCACCACCGAGAACTCGGCGCCGGCCTGGCGCAAGAGCGTCACGCGCCGAGGGGATGCCGAGGCCAGCACGAGGGGTGCACGGCCGCGCCAGAACAACTTCGAGCCGGGCGCTCTCATGGCAGCAGCCCGGTCGGAGTCTCGATCATCAGGGTGATGGGCCCGTCATTGATCAGTTCGACCGCCATGTGCGCACGGAACACGCCGCGCTCGACCCGCACCCCGGCGGCTTGGAGTTCGGCGCAGAATCGCTCGACGAGCGGCTCGGCTTGCTCCGGGCGGGCCGCGGCCGTGAACTCCGGGCGACGGCCATGACGCGCGTCGCCGTAGAGCGTGAACTGCGGGACCACCAGACAGGCGCCGCCGGCTTCGCGCACATCCAGGTTCATCTTGCCCTCCGTGTCGGCGAATACGCGCAGCCCTGCGACCTTGCCCGCCAGCCATACGGCCGCGCCCTCGCCATCGGCGTGCGTCGCACCCAGCAGGACGAGCAGCCCACCCTCGATCGCCCCGGTCACCTCTGCGCCGACTCGGACCGACGCGCGCGAGACACGCTGGACCAGTGCTCTCACGCGTCGTCTCCTGCCGCACGGCGGGGGGCCTTGATGCCGCGCAACCGGCGCTCGACACGAACGACACCGGGCAGTTTTCGCAGCGCGGCGATCACCTCGGTGAGCCGCGCGGAGTTCGGGACTTCGACCACGAACACCCCGCGGGCCGTGTGGTCCTCGGACTGCATGCCGGCGGTACGGACATTCACACCACCCGAAGCGAACACCTTGGCGATGTCCGCGAGCAGCGACGGCCGGTCCTGGCCGTTGATGATCAGCCGGACCGGAAACGTGTCGCTTGGCCGGGCGTCCCACTCGACCGCGACCCGGCGCTCGGGTGGCGCCTTGTCGCCGAACGTGTTGGGGCAATCCTGCCGGTGCACCGAGACTCCGCGCCCGATGGTGACCAGCCCGACGACCGCGTCACCCGGCACCGGCTGGCAGCAGCGCGCGTACTGCACCATGACATTCTCGATGCCCTGGATTCGCACCCCGCCGGTGGGCTTTCGCCCCACGCCGAGGGCTTCCAGCGGACCCTTCACCAGGCGCTCGGCGAGGCCCTCCTTCTCGGGAGTGAATCGCCGGGTCACCGTCATCACCGAGATCTGGCCCTCGCCGATGCGGGCATACAGCGTGTCGAGGTCCCCGCACTCGAGCTCCTTGGCGATCGGCAGCAACTCGGTCTCGCCGGCCTTCACGTGCAGGCGTTTGAGCTCGCGCAGCACCATCTCCTTGCCCAGATGCACCGAATCGGTCAGGCGCCGCGAGCGCAGCCAATGGCGGATTTTTGCCTTGGCCTGCGCCGTGCGGGCGATCTTGAGCCAGTCTTCGCGCGGTTGCGCCTGCGGGGAGGTGATGATCTCGACCGTGTCGCCGTTGCGCAGCTCGTGCTTGATCGGCACCAGCTCACCGTTGACGCGCGCGCCCACGGTGCGTTCACCGACGCGAGTGTGGATCAGGAACGCGAAGTCGAGCGGAGTGGCTCCCTTGGCCAGCCGCTTGAGTTCGCGCCGTGGCGTGTAGACGAACACCTCTTCCTGGTGCAGGGAGGTGCGCAGGTAATCCATGTACTCGTCATCGCTGGCTTCCGTCTGGAAGCCGGCGATCTGGGTGACGAAGCCGCCGAGCTGCTTGTCGAGTTCCTCGTCGACACGCCCACCCAGCTTGTAGACATAGTGTGCGGCGACGCCGGTCTCGGCGGTGCGGTGCATCTCCCAGGTGCGGATCTGGCATTCCACCATCTCGCCACCTTCGGTGAGCACGGTGGTGTGCAGCGACTGGTACAAGTTGCTCTTCGGAGTGGCGATGTAGTCCTTGAAACGTTCCGGCACCGGACTGAATTGATCGTGCACGACACCCAGGGCGCGGTAACAGTCGTTGCGCGAGTGCGTGACGATGCGCAGCCCGAACAGGTCGTAGATCTCCTCCAGGGGGCGGCCGGACTTCATCTTGTTGTAGATGGAGTAGAAGTGCTTGGGTCGGCCGAACACCTCGGCCTTGAGCCCCGCCGCCTTGAGCGCCTCGCGCAGCCGCTCGCTGACCACCGCGAGGAACGTCTCGCGCTCGTCACGCCGCACCTGGATGCGCTGCGCCAGTTCCTGATAGGCCGCCGGGTCCAGGACCTTGAGACTGCGGTCCTCGAGCTCGCGCTTGATCCCGGCCATTCCCAACCGGTGCGCCAGCGGCGCATAGATGTCGCGCGTCTCCTCGGCGATGCGACGGGCGCGCTCGCCTTTCAGGTATTCGATCGTACGCATGTTGTGCAGCCGGTCCGCGAGCTTGATGAAGATGACGCGCAGGTCCCGCGACATCGACAGCAGCATCTTGCGGAAGTTCTCGGCCTGCGCCGCCTCGCGGCTGTCGAAGTGAAGCCCCGACAACTTGGTGACGCCTTCCACGAGCCCGGCGACCTCACGGCCGAAGTGCTTCTCGACATCGGCGGGTGTGACCTCGGTGTCCTCGACGACATCGTGCAACAGCGCAGCGCACGCCAAGGTCGTGTCGAGCCGGGTCTCGAGCAGGTCGAGCAGGATGCGGCAGACTTCGACGACATGCGTGAGATAGGGCTGTCCGGAGTCGCGACGCTGGTCGCCGTGCGCGTGCCCGGCGTAATCGAAGCACGCCCCCAGCCGGTCGCGATCCACCTTCGGGGCCTTCTCGGCCATGGCGCTCATGAGCGCGGCGCGGAGTTCGGAATGCGAGCTGCCGGCGGTCATGCGATCGACTCCGTTCAGGGAATGCGGATGCCCTTGAGCTTCAGCTGGACGCGCGTCTCCCCCGACCACTCGTTGCGGGTCGGGACAAACGCCAGATCGGCGCGGCCGGCGCGGCGCAGCGCCGGAGCCTGTGCCCCCAAGCCGAAGCCGATGGCTTCGACCTCTCCGGTGTCGTCGCGGGCGATGAGCCGCACGTGTTTGCCGCCGCCGACCTCACGCACGTCGGCGACACGCGCATCCGTCATCCGGAACAGTGGCTCGGGATTGTCGAGACCGTGCGGCGCCATCCGTTCGAGCCACTCGACCAGCTCCATGTGGATGTCGCCGGCTTTCAGGTCGGCTTCGAGCTCGAGACGTTGCACGAACTGGTCCGGCCGGTATTGCTCGCGCACGAGGTGCTCGAAACGTTCGCGCAACTCCGGCAGTCGCTCGCGGCGCACGCTCAGGCCCGCAGCGAACGCATGTCCGCCATGCGCCAGCAACAGGTCGGTGCAGCCGTCCAGCAGCCGCGTCAGGTCGAGGCCCGGCAGACTGCGGCCCGAACCGCGACCGCGTTCGCCGTCGATGGCGACCAGCAGCGCGGGGCGCTGGAACTTCTCGACCAGCCGTGACGCCACGATACCGATCACGCCCGGGTGCCAGGTGTCCGACCACAGCAGGATGCTGCTGCAATCCGGATAGGGCAGGTCGTGTTCGACCATGCGCACCGCCTCGATCAGCACCTTCTCATCGTGCGCGCGGCGCTTCATGTTGTCGTCCTCGAGGCTCCTGGCGATGTCCTCGGCTTCCTGCGTCTCGCGCGCCAGGAGCAGCCGCAGCCCCTGCTCGGCGTTGCCCATGCGGCCGGCCGCATTGATGCGCGGCGCCAGCACGAACGCGACATGTCCGCTGGTGATGCGCTTGCCGGACAACGCGGACACCTCGATGAGAGCAGAAAGTCCCAGCCGAGGCGCGGCATTCAGGCGATCGAGGCCGAGCCGCGCGAGCACCCGGTTCTCACCCACGAGCGGCACGACGTCGGCGATCGTCCCAAGAGCCACGACATCGAGGTAAGTGCGCGCGCGTTCGAGTCCGCCGCGGCCACGCAGCAGGCGCTCGACCAGTTTGAAAGTGACCCCGACCCCGGCCAGCGACTTGAACGGGTATGCACATCCGGGGCGCAGCGGGTTCACGATCGCGAATGCCGCTGGCAGCACGGCAGGCGGCTCGTGATGGTCGGTGATGACCGTGTCGATGCCGATGCTGCTCGCATGCGCGATGGCCTCGACTGCGGTGATGCCGCAATCCACCGTGACGACGAGCGTGCAGCCGCGGCGCCGGGCCTCTTCGATGGCGTCGACCGTCAGTCCGTAACCGTCGCGGATGCGGTGCGGGATGCGATACTCGACGCGCGCATCGAGGTCGACGAGTGCGCTGTAGAGCAGGAACGTCGAGGTGATGCCATCGACGTCATAGTCCCCCTGCACCAGTATGCGCTCACCGGACTCGACCGCGCGCAGGATGCGCAGGGCGGCGTGCTCGAGGTCCCGCATCTCCGCGGGGTCGTGCAGATCCTCGATCACCGGGTCCATGAACCGCCGCGCGGTGTCCTCGCGGTTCATCCCGCGATTCACCAGCGCGTGCCCCATCGCGAGCGGGGCGCCCAGGGCACGAGCGAGACTCGCGGCCGCGTCCGGGGAGTGGTTCGGATGCAGCACCCACTGCGGTGTGGCCGAGACGATCGGCGGCATGAGGGGTTTCCCGAGCTCGTGAGGAGGAGACAGCGACCACTGGAGCCATGGACTGTAACTTCGCGCGCGGGAATGGAGCAAGCCTGAATGCCCGCGTCGCTTACAACAACGCGGAAGACTTCCCGGTCAGGGCGATCCGATGCGCGCACGCAATGCCGCCGCACGGCCGTCGGCAGCTCCGGGCAAGGCTTGCGCGCGAACCAGTGCGGCCTGTGCTCCTGGACCATCGCCGAGCCGGGCGCGCGTGTCGGCCACGCCCAGCCAGGCTTCGTAGAACTCGGGTGCCGCACGCACCGCACGCTCGAACGCGGCACGTGCCGTCACGATGTCCCCGGTCGCGATCGCGGCACGCCCGAGGTCCCATGCCAGTCCGGAGTCGTCGAGCAGATGCGCGGACGCGTCCGCGAGCAACGGCTTCGCTCCGGCGGCATCTCCCGATGCGAAGCGCGCCGCGCCCAGCGCCCCCGTCGCCGCGGGCTCCGCCGGGAAGCTCGCGCACAGGGCTTCCCCGTCCGCCACCGCTTCAGCGGTACGAGCGAGCCGCGCCAGAGTGCGCACGCGGAGCACACCCGCGGCGAGTGACCCGCGGTCGCGCGCGAGCGCCTGTTCGGCTGCGATCAGCGCCTGTGGCAGCCGCCCGGCGCGGAACTCGGCCGAAGCGCGCGCCAGAAGTGCATCGTGCCCTCCGGGAGACAGGACCTCCGCGCGCGCGATCAAGTTCGCGGCTTCATCGGGGCGACCAAGGCTCGACAACAGATCGGCCAGGCCGAGCAACGCGTCGGGATCGTTCGGTCGCACATGGACGACTCGGCGGATGCGCGCCTCGTCGTCCCGCCACACGTCCACCAGTGGCACCGTGACGACTGTCTGCCACAACACCCAGCCGAGCAGCAGCACCTTTGCCGGCCAGCGTGCACGACCCGGCGCGCCGGCCGCGAGCGTGGCGAGCGCGAGTGCCAGGCCCGCCACCGGAAGCGCGAGAGCTCGTTCCGCGAATCGAGTGCCGGTCTCGACCAACGTGGCCGCGGCCACGGGCAACAGCGGCGCGAACACCAGTGCGACGAGCAACAGCACCGGCCGGCGCGCACGCCACGCGAGAGCGCTCGCGCCCAGCACGGCGGCGAGCCCCAGCCATGCTGCAACCGCCGTGGCGGTGGCGGGCGGCTGCCACTGGTCCAACAACGGCGAGTGCGCGGCCCACGGTGAGAGCCACTCCAGATGCGCCCAGACCAGTGCCGCCATGCCGGCGGCCGCCCCCGGCTCGGCGGCATGTGCGGACGGCGGCACGAATGCGCGGTGCGCCAGCCACCAGATCGCGACCACGCCGAGGGAGGCGAGCGCCGGGAGCATGGTGCTCCAACCCCGCCTCGCCGCGGCTGCGCTCGACGCGGCGCGCCCATCACCCTCGCAGCGCTCGTCGAGGCTATCGGCGGCCAGCAACAACGGCAGCACCAACGCGGTCTCTTTGGCGAGCAACGCCAAGGCCACGCCGACGACGAGCACCACGAGTTCGCGCCGCGTTCGGGTCGTGCGCCAGCGCGCGGCCGCGAGCAACGCGAGCAACGAGCCCAGCACCACGAAGCCGTCGGTGCGCCCGGCGATCCATGCCACCGGTTCGGTGAGCGCCGGTGCGGTGGCGTAGACCAACCCCGCGGCGCACGCCGCCCACGCCGGCAGCCCGCGCCGCAACGCCAGGCGTGCGAGCAGCGCGCACGACAGCGCGTGCAGCCCCACGTTCACGGCGTGGAAGCCCCACGGCTGCCAGCCCGTCCACAGGCCGTCGATGCGATAACTCAGCGTGACGAGCGGGCGCCACATGCCCGTGCCGCCGCCGGTCGGCTGCCAGAAGTCCTGCGTCAGGGCTCGCGCCCAATCCGGCCCCTGCAGCGCGGCGTTGCGGGCGATCAGGTCCCAGTCGTCCCAGACGAACGCAGCCCCGAGTGTGCGCGCGTAAAGTGCGATCGCTGCGAGCGCGGGCAACAGCCACGCCCATGCGCCGTGCACGAGGAACGCCGCCGGCCCCAGCCGATGCGCGCTGGCGGCGGGGCCGCTTGCAGACGAGAACGCCCGCCGGCGTGTGTCTGCCGGCGGGCGCTTGCTCGCACTCATCCCGAGTCCCCCGTAAGCCGAATTCTGTACGGATCGCTCCGTGGTGATCATTTGACTGGGACGACGATCTCTCGTCGCCTCATTGCGACCGACCCTGGGGTAGTAGCGGGGCGGGACACACCCCTCCCCCTCTATGCGGTCTTGCTCCGGACGGGGTTTGGCGAGCCAGCACTGTCACCAGTGCTGCTGGTGGGCTCTTACCCCACCGTTTCACCCTTGCCCGCAGCGTCGCAGCTCACGATGTGAACCGCGCCGCCCGTTGGCGGTCTTCTCTCTGTTCCACTTTCCGTGGACTCACGCCCCCCGGGGGTTACCCGGCGTCCTGCCCTATGGAGTTCGGACTTTCCTCACGATGCGGCCTCGGCCGCCACCGAAGTGGAAGCGTCGGCACACCTCGCGCGATCACCTGTGAGACTCAGGAATTCCTGTACGACCTGCGAAGCGCCTGGTCGGGCGCCTCGTTCACGAGCCCGTCCGCGCGACCATTGTCGTCGCGTGGCACCGACTCGAAACGTACGGCCCCCACTTTCGTCGCGGCCACACGAGCCTCGGCGTGCAGGGGTTTGAGACCTTCGTTCTTCACCTTGTACTGGCCCAGCATCTGCCGGACGACCAGCTCGGAATCCATGCGCACCACCAGAGTGCGCACCTCGTGCCGTGCGGCAGCGGCGAGACCCGCGATCAGCGAACGGTACTCGGCGACGTTGTTCGTGCAGACTCCGAGATACTCGCCGCGTGCCTCGACTTCGTGCCCCTTATCATCGCACAGGACGTAGCCGAGCGCTCCCGGGCCCGGATTGCCCCGGGAACCGCCGTCGCAGCGCAACGTGAAGACCATGTCGGTGGTGGGTGCCATGCGCGCAACCTAACCTCGTGGAGCCGGCGACTCAAGCGAGCGGCTGGACCGTCAGTCGGCAGGAACCGCCGCGATCCAGCCGGCCGCGACCAGCGCCGCCCACGCGTCGCGCTCGCCCAGTTCGATGAGCGTGCCGGCCTGGTCGGGGTCGAATGCCAGCAGCGATGCGGGCAGCGACTCGCGCGGTGCGACGACGCACACCCGGGCGGGCGAGCCCTCGACGCTCCAGCCCGCGGGCAGGTGGCGCAACTCGGTTTGCAGGTCACGCCAGTTCGCGAGCTCGAGCAACCGGCCACCGAGTGCCACCACGTCGGTCGGCGGATTCGTACGATGCGGCGAGCCGCACGGGGTCAGCAGCACGACCAGCAGCGCATCGGCGCCGTGCGCGATGGCGATGTGCAAGGGCTGGTTCGAGAACCCACCGGCGTCGACGAAGTCGCGCCCGAGCACGCGTTCGGGCTGGAACAGTCCGGGGATCGCCGACGACGCCACGGCCGCCGCGACCATCGTGGCAGCATCACCGACCGGGATGACCTCGCCGAGCTCGTGCGCGATGTGCGCGACGAAGGCCGGGTCGGGGTCGGGCCAGCTCACGAAGTGTCCGATGAGCCCGCTGTCGACGCCGAGCGCGCTGACCACGAGCCCGGTGCCGGGGCCGGCGAGCGCACGACCGTCGCCCTCGGCGACGAGGCGCTCGAGGATGCCGCGCCGCGCGCGCCCGCTCCACAGCCCTCGGCCGCTCGTCTCGGGCATGAGCGCGAGGGCGAGGCTACGGAGCCAGCGCCCGATGTGCCCGGGCGTGCTCACCAGCCATGCCAGCATGAGAAGCAACACGATCGAGGCGCTGAAGCGCTGCGGCCACGGCCAGCCCATCAGCCAGATGACCAGGTGCACGGCCGCCGCCCCGAGGGCGCTGCGCTTGAGCCGCAGACGCAGGTGCTCCGGGTCGACGCCTTGTGAGCGCTGGCCGAGGTCGAGGGCGACGCGGCGCGCGTACAGCGCGGTCAGGCCACCGGCGAGCGCGAGCACGATCCACAGCGACAGGTCGAGCTGGGTCGAGACCAGGTCGATGTGCGCACTGCCCTTCCGCCACAGCCAGTAAGCACCCGAGAGCTCGCGCGAGCCGGCGAGCCCGATGACGAGTTCGAGCAGTGCGAGCGAAGCCGTCAGCGCGCCGACGATGCGCAACGCCAGCGACACCCACTGCACGCCGAGCGACTCGGCACGCGCCGTGCGCCAGACGCGCTCGATGGGCCCGACGTCGCGCCCGGCCGCGAGCCACGCCACCGCGTTGATCGCGCCGATCGAGACGCCCGCGACGAGTGACGGCACGATCCGCAGCTGCTCGACCACCTTGAGCACACCGATCTCGTAGGCGCCGAGCGCGCCGCCACCCGAGAGCACGAGTGCGATGCGCTGATAGGGCAGCTCCGTCACCTCCGGCAACTCGGGTGGCGCGGACGGTTCGCGCGTCGAGGTCATGCCGGCCCGCGCGTCATTCGGGCGGCAGCACGAGGAAGCGCCCGCAACCGTCGCAACCCAGCAACCGTTCGCGCCGTCGCGCTTCCTGCAGCGCTGCCGGCGGCAGCGCCAGGAAGCACGCCCCACAGGCACCGTTCAGCACCGCGGCCACGGCACGCCCGGCGCGTCCGATGCGCAATCTCTCGTAGCGGCTGCGCGAGCCGGCATCGAGCTGCGCGGCGGTCTCGGTGCGCCTTGCGTCGAGGGCGGCGAGCTCGCTTTTCAGCGTGGCGGCCTCGGCGTCGAGCTTCGTGAACAACTGCCGGCCCTCGGCCTCGAGGCGTTCGAGCGCGTGAGCCTTGTCCGGCCGCACACCGGCATCCTTCTCCTCGGCGTCCAGACGTTCGAGCACTTCAGTCTCGGGTACGTCCCGCTTGGCCCGCACGGCCGCGATCTCGTGCTGCACGGCCTCGAACTGCTTCTGATCGGTCACCGCTTCGAGTTGCTTCTCGAAACGCTTGACCTGCACGTCGAATGCCGCGATCTCGCCATCCAGGACGCGCCGGCGCCGAGCCGAATCCGCGCTGCGTGCATCGAGCGCGGCGAGCACCTGGCGCGCGGAGGCGATGCGCGCCTCGAGCGACTTCCGCTGCTCGGGGTGCTTGGCGAGTGCCGCTTCGCGGACGACGGACTGCTCGTCGATCTCGTGCAGCGCCCAGTGAAGGCGGAGTTCGTCAGTCATGACATCTCATGCGAGCTCACCTCGGAGCCCGACCCGGCCGTTTCGACTCGGACCGGGTCATTCGAAGCCAACGTGCGTAAGGAGGATGGTGGGCGAAGAGGGGCTCGAACCCCCGACCCTCTGGTTGTGATCCAGATGCTCTACCAGCTGAGCTATTCGCCCATCCCGAAAAACGCGTCGTGGCGTGTGGGCCCACCTGGATTCGAACCAGGGTCTTACCGGTTATGAGCCGGCGGCTCTGGACCACTGAGCTATGGGCCCAGCGCCCTGCCTCACACATACAACGGAAGCCGTGGGTTTGTAGCATCGCGGCAGCGGAAGCGTCAAGCAGGGGCGCCCGCCGTGACCGGCCGGCGCCCTACTCGAAACGATCACAACAACTCGGTATACGCCTTCAATCGGCGGCTGCGCGTCGGATGCCGGAGTTTGCGCAGGGCCTTGGCCTCGATCTGGCGGATGCGTTCGCGTGTGACGTTGAAGAACGCACCCACCTCTTCGAGCGTGCGCTGCGCGCCGTCGTCGGTCAGGCCGAAACGCAGCCGGATGACCTTGGCTTCGCGCGGCGTCAGCGTCTTCAGGACTTCGTTCACCTCGTCGCGCAGCATCGCGGACGAGGCCGAATGCGCCGGGCTCACGACACTCGTGTCCTCGATGAAGTCACCGAGGTTCGAATCGTCGTCCTCGCCGATGGGACGGTCGAGCGAGATCGGCTCCTGCGCGGCCTTGATGATCGCCTTGACCTTGTCGACCGGGAGCTCCAGACGCTCCGCGATCTCCTCCGGCATGGGCTCGCGGCCCAGTTCCTGCACCAGTCGCCTTGAGACGCGCACGACACGGTTGATGTGCTCGATCATGTGCACCGGCACACGGATCGTGCGCGCCTGATCCGCGATGGCGCGCGTGATGGCCTGGCGGATCCACCATGTCGCGTAGGTGCTGAACTTGTAACCCTTCGTATAGTCGAACTTGTCGACCGCACGCATCAGGCCCGAGTTGCCTTCCTGGATCAGGTCGAGGAATTCGAGACCGCGGTTCGTGTAGCGCTTGGCGATCGAGATCACCAGCCGCACGTTCGCCTCGATCATCTCGCGCTTGGCCTGGCCCGTGGCCCGTTCGCCGTCGCGGATCTGCCGGTAGATCTCGAGCAGGTGCTCGCGGGACATCTTGGCCTCGTCCTCGAGGGCCTTGATGTTCTTGCGCAGGTTCTTCAGTTCGTTCTGGAACTCGGCGATCTGTGCCGGCTGCAGTGACGACTCGCGGCGCACCGCGCGCAACTCGCCGGGCCCGCGCTTCAGGCGCTTGGCGAACGAGTTCATGTCCTCGACGCCGTGCCCGTACTGGCGCTCGAGCTCCGTCAGCTGGTCGTCAAACTCCAGCGCGCGCTCGGCCAGCGACTTCAGCGGCGAAGCCAGCCCCTCGACCATGCGCGGATTCAGCGACAGCTTGTGCATCTCCTGCTGGAGCTCCGCCTCGACCTTGGCGAAGGAGCCGTGGAAGTTGTTGCGCTCCTTCTCGACCATCCGGTCGTCCTGCTTCTCCATCAGCTCGTTGTAGCGCTTCTGCTTCGCGAACACGCGCTCCAGGATCTTGACCGCGCGCAGCCGCTCCTTCTTCAGGGCCTGCTCGGTCGCAGCGGCATCATCGACCTTGATGAAGTCCTCGATCTTGAGCTGGCCGTCCTTCAGCTTCTTCATGAGGATGCGAATCTCGCGCAGGGCCGGCTCGGCCCGGAACAGCGCGGACACCACCTGACGCTCGCCGGCCTCGATGCGGCGGGCGATCTCGACTTCGCCCTCACGCGTCAGCAGCGGCACGCGGCCCATCTCGCGCAGGTACATGCGCACCGGGTCGTCGTAGCGCACCGGCGTCGGCGGCGCCGCCTTGGCCGCGGCGGACGGCCGCTTGTCCTCGAGCTTGCGCAGCTTCTTCGCGCGCTCGTGCGCCTCCTCCTCGCTCGCGAACACTTCGATGTGCAGGGTGTTGAGCATGGTGTGGATCTCTTCCATCTGCTCGACCTGCTTCTCGGGATCGAGATCGTCGTCGAGGAGATAGACGATCTGGTCTTCCGTGACATAGCCCTGCCGCAGCGCCAGCGACCGGACTTCGTCGATGCGCTTGCGCGATTCGGCTTTTTCCTTCTCCTTCAACTGCTTCTTCAATGCCGCTGTCGCCATGTCGGGCGTTCTCCTCACGTACTCAACTTCTTGAGCGTGCTGGCGATCTCCTGGATCTCCCGCATCAGCTTCGTCAGTTCATCGCCTCGAGCGGTCGCGAGCTGGGACTCGCGCGCACGCCGTTCCTGCTGCAACCGGCGCACCGACAGCCGCCGGATCGCGCCGATCACCTCGGCGCGATGGTCCTGCCCTTCTTCCCCTCCGGACGCCAGTTCGCGGGCGAGCGCCGCTGCTGCACTGTCGTCCTCGGGGATGACGACACCGTGTTCCCACCACACTGCCGCCAGTGCGCGTGCACTGGCGTCCTCGAACTGCTCCACTGCCATGTCCTCGCGCACCGACTCGAGCAACTCCGGCGCATGCCACAATCCCGCGAGCAGCCGGCGCTCGAGTTCCCCTTCGGAGCGGCGCTGCGACTTCACCACCGCGGCCATCGACTGCCCGCTCTTGTCTCCGCCGGTGGCGAGGCGCGCCGCGCGCGCGATCACCCCCTCGGACACCCCGAATACCTGGCTCGCGCGTTCCACGAGCAGACGATGCCGGATGGTGTCCGTGACGCCCGTGAGCAAGCGCACCACCACCTGCAGCGCACGTTCACGCGGGTCGCCCCCCGTGACCGTGCGCAGCACGTGCCGGTGCACGAACTCCACAGCGTCGTAAGCGGAATCGCGCACTCTACACCATCCCTCGGTCCCGGCGCGACGCACCAGGGTATCCGGGTCGTCCCCCACCGGCAGGTCGACCACCACCACGTCCAGCCCCTCGGCCAGTAGCACCCCGAGCGAGCGCAACATGGCCTGCTGCCCGGCGTTATCGCCGTCGTAGGTCAGCGCCACCCCTCGCACCAGCCGCTTGAGGGCGCGGGCGTGGTCTCCGGTCAGGGCGGTCCCCGACGTGGCCACGGTGTTGCGGATCCCGGCCTGGTGGAGCGCGATGGCGTCGAAATACCCCTCGACGACCACCATCTCGCCATCCGCCTTGCTGTGCCGCCGCGATTGTTCGAGCCCAAAAAGATACTGGCTCTTGTGGTAGACCGACGACTCCGGGGAGTTCAGGTACTTGGGGGTGTCCTCCCCCATGGCGCGCGCGCCGAATCCGAGCACGCCACCGCCGGGTGCCAGCAACGGCACCATGAGACGGTTGCGAAACCAGTCGAACGTCGAGCGAGCGCCCTCCTTGCGTCCCGCGAGCCGCGCTTCGAGCAGCACGTCATCACCAAAACGCGGCCGCAGCTTGTTCACCACATGTTCCCAACCGGGTAACGACAATCCGAGCCGGAACTCGCGCTGGGTCTCGCGCGTGATGCCGCGCTGGTCGAGATATTCACGCGCCGCGGCTCCGGCTGTCGGATCCCCGAGCCACTGCTCGTACAGCGTCGCGGCGGCATCGAGCGCTTCGAGCAGCGGTGCACGCTTACCGCGATCCCCCATGCGCCGCTCAGGGATAGGGATGCTCGCACGCCGCGACAGCAGTTCGACCGCTTCCAGGAATCCGACCTTCTCGGTCTCCATGACGAACTTGAAGACATCACCGCCGACCTTGCAGCCGAAGCAATGGTAGAACTGGCGCTCCGGGCTGACCGAGAACGACGCCGACTTCTCTTCATGGAATGGGCACCGCCCCATGAGATTGCGCCCCACGCGGCGCAGCGGGACGGTCTGCTGGACGATCTCGACGATGTCGGAAGCCGCGCGCACGCGCTCCACCCAGTCGTCGTTGCCCCCACCGCCCCGCATCGGACGTTCGTCCATACTCACCGTAACCTCGCCACGGTGACCCCATGGCCACCTTCGTATCCTTCGCCCCAGCGGTGCGACTCGACCTGGGGATGTCCTTTGAGATGCTTGCGCACGGCATTGCTGAGCGCGCCCGTACCGATGCCGTGGATGATGCGCACCTCGTGCAGTCCGGCCAGCACCGCACGATCGAGCGCCGTATCCACGCTACTGAGCGCCTCGCTCACGTCCATGCCACGCAAGTCCGCCTCGAGCGGCGGCGGCTCGTCGGAACCATCATAGGAACCATCATAGGAACCCTTATAACGCGCGGACGGCCCGCGCACCTTGGTGACGGGCGCGGCCGCAGCCGCTGCGAGCCGGCTGACGTGCGATTGGATGCTGAAACTGCCGCGGCGGAGTTGGACTCGTCCTTCGGCGTCCGGACCGCTCACCAGTGTGGCCTCGAAGCCCAGGTCCGTGACCCGGACGCGGGAGCCGGGCGTGAGCGAGAGCGGCGCCGTCACCGCGACCACCTCGGGCAGTCCCAGCGCCTCTGGGGATGCGGCGGCCTGCAGCGCCGACGCCGAGCGTTCGACCTGGGCGATGCTGTCGCGCAGTCCCTCGGCGTCGGCCTTCGACTTGTCGCGCTTCTTCGCCTCGCGTTGCACGTCCTGCCACAGTTCACGAGCGCGGACCAGCAGGACCTCGCTCTCGGCCGTGAGCCGGCGGCGCAACTCCGAAAGCGAGCGCTTGGTGTCCTCCGCGTTCTCCCGATGATGCGCGGCCGCGCGCTCGGCCTCGAGCCGGGCTGCGGCGAGCGCGGCGCGCTCGGCATGGGCGGCAGCCAGGGCATCGCCGATCTCGGCCAGCAGCCGCTCGAGCGCCCGCGTCTCCTCCGGCGTGAGCTCCCGCGCGCGCTGCAGGAGTGCTTCGGGGAATCCCAGTCGCCCGGCGACATCCAGCGCATGGCTCGCGCCGGGTACGCCGGGGCGGAAGCGATAGCGCGAGCTCAGCGTGTCGAGATCGAACTCGAGCGAGCCGTTCAGCACTCCGGGCACGGCGCTCGCCACGCGTTTCAGGCTGCCGAGGTGCGTGGTGATCACGCCCCAGGCGCCGCACGCCGCGAGATGCTCGACCAGCGCGCGACCCAGGGCTGCGCCCTCTTCGGGATCGGTGCCCGCGCCGAGCTCGTCGGCGAGCAGCAGCGTGCGCGGCCCCGCCGCTTCGGCCATCGCCTTGAGCGCCAGCAGATGCGCGGCGAACGTGCTCAGCCCCTGATCCACGGATTGCTCGTCACCCAGGTCGGCGAGCAACTCGTCGAGCACCGGCAATGTGCTGCCCTCGGCCGCGAGCACGGGCAGCGCAGCGTGCGCGAGTGCCACCGACAATCCCACGGTCTTCATGAGCACGGTCTTGCCACCCATGTTGGGCCCGGAGACGAGCAGCAAGCGGCCGTTCGTGCCCAAGTCGAGATCGAGCGGCACGACTGCCGCACGGCGCTCGCCCATCATGAGCAGCGGGTGGCGGGCCTGCAGCAAGTGCAGCTGTTCGCCACCCGGATCGATGGCGATGCCGCCGAACTCCACCGCCCACGATGCGCACGCACGCAGCGCATCGAGACGTGCGACGATCTCCTCGAGCACCTCGAGCAGCGGGGCCGCGGCACGCACGTCCGCGGCGAGTTGGTACAGGATGCGGCGTTCCTCCTGCAGCGCGGCGGCTCGCAGCTCGAGCAGCTCGTTGTTGGTCTCACATGCCTCGAGCGGTTCGACGAACAACGACTGCCCGCTGTTCGACGTGTCATGCACGATGCCCTGCTTGCGCGAGAAGCCGGCCGCCGGCACCAGCGTCACGAAGCGGTCGCCGAAGCGCGTCACGAAGCTTCCCGGGCCATGCGCAGCGGCCCAGCGCTCGAGCTTCCGGTGCAGCGAGCGTTCCCCGTCGTTGATGCCTCGGCGCGAACGGGCAAGCGCGGGCGAAGCGTCGTCTCGCACACGCCCATCGCCATCGAGCGTGGCCGCGAGCCGGTCGCGCAACGCCTCCAGCGGCGGGATCTGCGAGGCCAGTTCGGCGAGGCGCGGAAAACGAGCGGCCGTGCGTGCATCCGTCCACGCGGCGCGCGTTTGCACGCCGGCATCCAGCCAATCCCCGACGATGGCGAACGACTCGGGTTCGAGCGCATCGCGAGCATCGCCCGACAGCACTTCGGACAGCGCGCTCGGTGCGGCGAAGCACCACGCCTCGGGCTCGCGCTGACGGCGGATGGCCTCATCGAGCTCGGCGTTGGCACGCGAGCGCGCGGACAGCTCCTCGAGCGGCCGGGACGCCAGCAGCGCTGTTGTCGCACGCGGACTGGTCGCGCGGTCGGCGAGTGCGCGGGCCACGCGCGGGAATTCGATGAGTTCGAGGGAATGCGGATGCACGGCAACGCTCGCGACCGGAACCCCTTCCGCCGGCACTCACAGCGAGTCGTTGCCGGACAGCGGAGAGTCGGATGACGCCGCGACGCTCAGGCCTGGCGGCGCGCCGCCAGACGGCGGGAAGCGCTGCGCAGCTGCTCGTGCAGCCAGAGTCCACCGGGAAGTCCCAAACCCCATTCACTGGCGCGATCCGCGGCCGCGACGAGCGGAGCGGGTGTCACGCCATGCGCGGCGGCATTGCGCGCGAACTCCAGACCCGGCGCCTGGAGCAGCAACACCACGAATGCTGTGCTCACCAATGTGCCGATCACGAACCCGACCAGACCACCGACCGCACGGTCGAGCCATCCGAACGGGCCGTCATGCGCGGCCTTGGCAAGCAGATCCCCCCACCACTGGATGAGTGCGGCGACGCCGAAGCCGGCGAGCACAGCGACCGTCCAGCGCAGCAGGCCGAACACCCACTCCGGGCGTGCGGTCCGCCAGTGCGCCCCGACCCAGTCCAACACCGTGGACCCGGCCAGGACGCCCAAGAGGATGCCGAAGAAAGCGAAAACCTGCGCGATGGTGCCGCGCAGGAGTCCGCGAACCATGAACGCGACCATGAGGATCAGGACGACCCCGTCAGGCCACGACAGATGTTCGAGCAGAGTCAGTGTGTCAGCTCTCTACCGACCGCTTCGCGACGTTCTTCCGCTTGGCGGCGTTCAACTTGCGCTTGCGCCGTTCACTGGGCTTCTCGAAGTGCTGATGACGACGAAGGTCGGCCATGATGCCGGCCTTCTCACACTTCTTCTTGAACCGGCGCAGGGCACTCTCGAAGGACTCACCGTCCTTCACGCGGATGCCTGGCAATCCATTCCCCCCTCTCTCGACACGGTCTTCCCTGAAGAAAGAGATAAGGGTGGTAAGTCATTGGGCGCACGAAACGTGTGCGCTGGAGAACAGCAGAGTATATCGTGTCCAGTCTATGGCCGCCCCCCCGGCAACGTCAAGGGCAGGGCGCTGGACGATTCATCCCGGAGGTGATCGGCGGGCAGCCCAATGCGACGCCAGCGCCAACGCGGCGGTCTCGGTGCGAAGCCGGGTATGCGCCAGCTTCACGAACACGAAGCCATGTGTTTCCAACAGGTTGAGCTCAGTTTCGGAGAATCCGGACGAGGGCCCGACCGCTCCTGCGACAGCCGCATCTGCGGTCTCAGGCAGTGTCCCGGGTGCCACGCCAGCGGGATCCGCGAGCCAGCGGCTCTCGGGCAGACCCCCGACGAGCGCGGCGGCCAACTCCAGAGGCTCCGCCAGTCGCATGAGCCACGCCGAACGGCTCTGGCGAAGTGCCGCGACCGCGAGTCGTTCCCAGCGATCCAGACGCAGGTGATCGCTCCACGACACGCGATCCGTATCCACGGGCTGGAAGTGCGTCACCCCCAGTTCGGCCGACTTTTCCACGAGCCAGTCACCGCGCTCGCCCTCGGGAGCTCCGCACAACAGGTGGCGAGGGGCCGGCGCCGGCCAGTGCTCGAGCGCGTCGATCCGCAGCACGACTTCGGGCCGGCTCGACTCGACCACCAGTGTGGCCACGAGGCCGGCACCATCGGTCGCGGTGAGTCGCTCGCCCTCGCGCGCGCGCACGACCTTCGCCACGTAACGCGCCTCGTCGAGTTCGAGCGTGAGCGACTGCCCCGAGCCAGCACCCGCGAGCGCGGGCAGGTACAGGAACGACGGAGCGGCTTCAGCCGCCGAACGCATCCCGCACCTTCTCGAACACGGAGCGCGACGGCTTGGGTGCCTTGATGGCTTCGGACTTCCGCAACTCCTCGAGCAGTTTCTTCTCGGGGGCCGACAGTTTGGTCGGAACCCACACGCGCAATCGCACGTGCAGGTCGCCCCGTCCGCCGCGCAATCCTGGGAGCCCCTTGCCCTTCAGGCGCAGCGTGTGCCCGCTCGCGGTGCCCGCGGGCACGTCGACGTTCGCCGTGCCGCCGACGAGCAGGGGTGCCTCGACCTTGCCGCCCAGTGCGAGCAGCGTGAAACTCACCGGCAGGTCGATCGTCAGATGATCGCCGTGGCGTTCGTACAGCTCGTGCTCGCTCTCCTCGATGAGTACGACGAGATCCCCCGCGGGACCACCGCGCAGCCCCGCGTCGCCGAGTCCGCGCAGCGGGATATAGTTGCCCGCCGCGACTCCCGCCGGGACCTTGACGTTGACCGTGTCGCTTTCGCTGACACGGCCGTCGCCGCCACAGGTCTTGCATGGGTGGGCGACGATGCTGCCCTCCCCTTCGCAACGCGGGCACGCCGCGACGTTCACGAACTGCCCGAACACCGTTTGCTGGACTCGGCGCACCTGGCCGCGTCCCTGGCACTGCGGGCACGAGCTCTCGCCCGTGCCGCCTCGGCCGCTGCACGTCTCGCAGCGCTTGAGGTGCTTGACGCGGATCTTCTTCTCGACGCCGGCCGCGATCTCCTCGAGCGTGAGCGGCAGCCGTACCTGCAGGTCGTCGCCTCGCGAGGGGCCGCGGCCACGGCCGCCGCCGCCTCCGAACAGGTCCTCGAACGAGCCATCGCCACCGAAGTCGCGCATGAATGCGCGCAGCGCGTCGGACAGATCGAAGCCCTGAGCCCCACCGCCGAATCCACCGCCGCCTGCTCCACCCGACCCTGAGGTCGCCGCGTGACCGAACTGGTCGTAGCGCGCGCGCTGTTGTGCGTCGCGCAGCACTTCATACGCCTCGGTGGCTTCCTTGAACTTCACCTCGGCGTCCGGGTTCCCGGGGTTGCGATCGGGATGCCACTGCATGGCCACCTTGCGATAGGCCTTCTTGATCTCGTCCTCGCCCGCTCCCTTGGAGATCCCGAGGACTTCATAGTAGTCGCGCTTGGCCATCGGCTAGCCGTCCGCCCGCGCGACCACGACGCGGGCGGCACGCAATGCCCGATCTCCGCGGCGATAGCCCTTGAGCACTTCCTGGGCGACGGCACCGGGCAAGATGCCTTCGGGTGCCGGCACCTCGAGCAGTGCTTCGTGGAACGACGGATCGAACATCTGTCCCTGGGTGACGATGACGGTGACGCCGCGTCGCGCCAGGGCTTCACGCATGCGCGTCGCGGTCAGAACGACGCCCTGTGTCCACGGGTCGGCCGCCTGTTCGGGCGTGAGCGCCGCAATGGCGCGCTCGACGTCGTCGAGCAGCTCGATCAAGTCGATGAGGATGCGATCCTCGGACGAGCGCACCGCGTCATCGCGGTCCCGCTGGGCGCGGCGCCGGAAGTTCTGCAGCTCGGCCTCGGTGCGGAGCCACTTGTCCTTGTAGTCGGGTTCCGCGGGCAGCCGTGCCGCGCCGTCGCTGGCAGCGTCACCCGATGCCACGTCCGCCGTGCCGGCGGCCGAGGTCGGGTCGCTTGCACTTCCGGGTTCGGCGTCGCCGCCGATCGCGGTCGCAGGGTCGAGTGAATCGGGCGTCGCGGTCTCGGGCCGGAACGTCTCCAGCGTCTCCGCGGACTCGCTCGTTTCGGGGGCGTTCTTCACCGGGGAATCCTCCGCTTTCGTATGAGCGCCGTCACTGCCCAGCGCCTGCCGGGCAGCGTCGCGAATATCATCGGTCATGTTCGAC
>JANNWR010000329.1:0-5981 GCA_031408715.1 bacterium | reverse complement strand
CACCTGGACGCTTTCACTGAACGACCCACCAAGGTGGACCAGAGTGAGTGGGCCAGAGCCAGTTCCCCCTCCCCAAGACGGGGCGGCGTTGGTCTACGATTCTAGGCGGGATCGTGTGCTGTTTCACGGCGGCTCCGAACTGTGGACACTATCGCTCGACGACCCGATGACGTGGTCGCAGCTCGTACCTCCTCCCGGCACCCCGCAGGCGCACTACGCGGTCGCGGCCTACGACTCGGCTACTGACCGACTAGTCGAGTTTCACGGCAGCGACTTGCACAACGGCGTCCGGGATCCAAGTTCGGTCCACAGCCTGGACCTTGGGTCTACAACGCCAGTGTGGCGTCAGTTGGCGAGGTCCTTTCCGTGGCCCGAGCAGACGTGGGGATTCACCGGAGCCTTTGATCAACGGCGGAGGCAGTTGATTGTGTTTGGCGGAGCTGGTCCTCCGAACGCGTTCAATCCGGATGGGTGGTTCAAGCGGACCCTTGCGCTGCAGCCGGTTCTGTCCCGATTCGTGTTGAAAAGGCCTGTGGCGTCTCTTCCGACGTGATCGCCTCGAGAATCGGCTTCCATAGATGCCCGTACAGCCACGATCTCGAGGTCGCTTGATAGTGGAGCCATGGTCATTCGGCCTTCTGGCCGACCCGATCGAGCTCCTGGTAGCCGTCGAGCTTGCGGAACTTGAGTTGCCCCGACGCGACCAGACCGTACAACAGGAGCAACGCGCTGTCTCCGGAGGGCAACACGGCCTGCGTCTTCACCCGTCGGCGGAACTCCTCGTTCACTCGCTCGATGATGTTGGTGGTGCGCAGGCCCTTCCATTGGCTCTCCGGGAACCGGTAGAAGGTCAGCAACTCGCTTCCCGCCTCCTCCAGGCTCTCCCAGACCGACGGACACTGCTTCTTCCATTTGGCCTTGAACTTCAGCCACGCATCCTGTGCCGCCTGCTCGCGCTCGGCATAGACGATCGCGTGGTAGTCCGCGCGCAGTTCCTCGTGCAGACGCTTCGGCGCGTGCGCTTCCAGGTTCCGCAGCTTGTGGACCGTGCACCGCTGCACCGCCACGTTCGGCCAACACTCGGTCACGGCGCCGCGCAGCCCCTTGCCGCCGTCGATCACCACCAGCGCCGGGACCGGCAGGCCGCGCGCGGTGAGATCTTCCAACACCGCACCCCACGCCGCGCGTCCTTCGCTCGCGTACGCCCACAACCCCAGCAACACCTTGGTGCCGTCGTCGCGCACCCCGATCGCCACTGCCACCGGCAGCTTCTCGATCTTCTTCGCCAGACGCACCCGCAGCCAGATCGCGTCCAGGTACAGCACTTTCAGCACGTCGCCGCTCAGTCGCCGAAGCCGCCAGGTCTCGTACTGGTCCTGGAGCCCCGCCACCACCCGCGACACCGCGCTCTTCGACAGCGGCGCTCCCTTCAACAGCGGCCTCAGCGCCAGCTTCACCCGTCGCGTGTTCGTCCCCGACAGGTACAACCCTGCCAGCGCCGCGTCGACCTCCCGCGTCCGGCGGGCGTAGCGCGGCAGCAGCTTGCTCTGCCACTCCTCGCGCCCGCCCGCGGCGGCCGCGAACAACCGCCCGCGTGGCACCGTCAGCGTCACCGGGCCCAGCCCGGTCGTGATCGTTCGCTCGCGCGGGCTGTGCTGGTAGCCCCGGCGTTCCGGGGTGCGCTCGTAGGGCTCTGCCCCTAGGGCGGCCACCAACTCCTCGCGGATCAGCCGCTCCACCAGCGCGCGCATCTCGCCCCGCAACGCAGCACTCAAAGGGTCAGGGCCAAAGCTGACTTCACGCGACTCGGCGTCCTTGATAGGTTCTTGCACGGCGTAGTCCTCCGGTACCCCGGCCGTCTGGCCGGTGGGTTGGGTGAAGCTGGAAGATTACGCCACTTCCTTTTTCAACATGACCCGGGACACAACCGAGCCATCGGCGAGTAGATGCTGCGCTCCGATGGTGAAGGTCTCGCCCGAGCGGAAGTCCACACACTGCGCGCGCTGGCCCGCGAGACTGTCGGGGGGTGGCTGGGCGTGGGCCGGCGCCGGGAAACTCGCCCGCACGATTGCCCACAACAGAATCAACGCAGCCAGCCGATGGCTGGTGTGTGCTTGCCACATGGTTCCACCCCGTTCCGACGCGCCAGTCCTACGGCGCGCAAGCAGTCATGTATTGACATCGCGTATCCGCAATCATAGTCAGGGGGTGGATACGATATGCAAACTACGGCCATGATCGCAGCGAGTCAATAGTTGTTTTCATTTGGCGCCATGGTCTCATGGTCGTCCGCCCGAACGCGGCTGAGTGCTGCGGAAATGGCAATACTTCGCTGCGGTTTACCGCCGAGCAGCCCGAGACCTGCAGCCGTCGCCAGGGATTCAGGCCGCGTGCGCCGTTCGCGAAGCCACCCATTGCCGCAACGCCCGCGCCGCCACTAGTGTGTAGCTCCATGAGCGCTCCTCCTCCGGTGGCCGAGTTCGAACGACGGCTGTCCTGGCCCGCACTGCCCACGATCCTGTTCCTGGCGATCCTGGCCGTGTTGCTCGCCGTGGCGGCGGTGTCATTGTGGATGCGTCCGATGCATCCGGGTGGGCTGCCCGAGGACAGCACGCTGCTCACCACCGCGCGCCTGCCTGATCGCGAGCTGGGAGTCCTGACCGGCGACCTGCGCTTTCACGCTGCAGCGTTCGGCGGCGAGCCGGCGGCGCGGGCTAGCGGGCTTGCCGAGCTGTCGCGCGCAGCGCTCGCCGAGTCCGCGCTCGAACGCTGGGCGAAGGCCCACCCGCGCGACGCTCGCGTGCGCGCCGCACTGGGTGCGCTTGCCCTGGTGCGTCACGACTACCCCACCGCCGAGACGCATTATCGTGAAGCGAGCGAGCGTTCGCCGCACTACGCCGAGGGCCGGCTCGGCTGGGGCACGGCGCTCGCACTCGAAGCCCAGCGCACCAGCGACCCGTGGCACCGGCGCGAACTCATGCTGCGCGCCATCGCCCAGTTCGCGGCCGTGGATGCCGGCGAGCCCGAACATCGCTACGCGCTCTACAATCGCGTGCGCTTGCTTGCCGAGGTCGGCCGCCGCACCGAGGCACTCACGCTGGCGCGACGTTATCTGACGATCGAGCCGTCGAGCGCGTGGGCGGACAAGCTCAAGCGCGAACTCGGGGTCTGAGCTACTCTAGGTCCCCGAGCTTCGTGGGTTGTCATGGTTCCTCGTGACCGATGGCGCTGGGGTCTTGGTCTCAAGCGGTACCTTCGAGGTGCTTGGAACTCGTGTCCGGCACTGGGACTGGTCGCGCTGGCGCGGGTGAATCGGGCCTGTTCGCATCGACACACCCATCTTTGGCATGAGTGTTCATGCCTCCTGCTGTCCGTTGGCCTTTTGCACCCTCACGCTTGTCGCGCATGAATCCCTCCCCGAACACGCGTTCGGCTTCGTACTGATTGTGCGCTCGACACCGCAACCGAAGGTTCGCGACCGTCGAGCCGCCACCTCGCGCGACGGGCGTGATGTGATCGAACTCGATCCCTCGCCGGCACTCGCAGCGGCGGCCCGCTGAACTCACGAACGTGCATTGTCCATTGTCGCGCTGCCAGACGGCGCGCCGAACATGCGCGGCGATGGGACGTCGTCCTGCGGCGGGTACCGACCGCGCCGAGCGCGGCTCACGCGGCTTGCTGGTCGCTGCGAAGCGCCGCTTCTCGAGCTTTTCCAGGAGCACGTCCAGCGCGCGGTCGAACACGCCGGCGAGATCGTTCGCGGCCAGCGCCGGCCCGAGCAGCTCCTGCACGCGGCGCAGCTTGTCATGCGTGCTGCGTGCGACGCTGAACTGGTACGCCACGCAGTCGGCCGAACGCGGTTCGACACGAGCCCGCTGTACAAGTGGCAGCACGGCTTCAACCGGCGCCGGCGAGTCCGTTGGGACAGGTCGCGCTGGCGCGGGTGAATCGGCCGGGCGCTCGTCGCGATCGGCCTCGAATAGCCGAGCGCTCGCAGTCTGAGCGACAGCAGAGCCTGATCCAGGATGCTCAGTGATCCGCGTCGGCAGCGCAGGTCTCGGAAACCGGCGCGCGAGCCAGTCTCGCAACTCGGACATCGTCTTGTGCGCCGCGCCTTCCACGAGCTCAGTCGCATTGGATGCGTTCAGGAACGTCGCGAGCACCAAGATCGTCGTCAGGTGGATGCGACCACCGGCGAGCGCGTCGAACAGTACGGGATACGTGCGCGCGACGCGTGCGGCGTTCAGCCGGCGGATGGAGGCGTCCTCGGACAGCCCCAACTCGCGCACACAGTAGTCGTACATCGACGAGTGACCCGCCGCTGCATACAGCCTGCGTTCGTCGATGACTGCCAGATGCGCGAGCAGCGCGCCTGTGGCGGCCCACTCTGCGCGCGCGAACGCCTTCGCTTCCCGCAACAACACATGATCGAGCCGACCGAACGCCTGTGCGTACAACATGCGTGGACTCCGCCGGGGGCAGAGTGATCACGAGGGCACCCCAAGCCTAGCACGAGCTGTCGCGGGCGCTTCAGGCGCCCGCACAACGCAGAACTCGCCGGAAGACGAGAACTTTCGCGGTTCGTGCGGCGCGATGCAGTCACCGTTCATGCCTGTGCGCACAGCAGCGCTTGTGCTGAGCTGCCTTGGGCACGCGGTCGTGCCCAGCGAAAATGCGTCAAGAGCCAATTTGCCGGTACGCACGATTCGTCCGCGCTTGCGAGCCTCTTTCACCACTGGCTGACCGTGCACGGGGTCGTTCTTGGGCAGCGCAGGCGACGGCCGAGCAGAACGACTCGAGTTCAGCGTCCGAGCGCTACTCCAGGTCCTCGAGCCACTCCTCTGCCCGAGCCTGTGCGCTTGTCATGTCGCGCAGGCGCAGTTGTTCCGCGGCGTAGCTCTTGAGCCACGAACCCACGACACGTCCGATCAGCCCGCCACGTGGGTGTCCGAACTCCTTGAACGCGATCTTTTCGCGCGCGGGCACGCCTCCCAGCCGGCGTGCTTCGGCGATGGCGGCATCCAGCCCGCCGATATCGTCGACCAGCTTGCGCTCCACGGCGTCCTCGCCCATCCACGGGCGGCCTTGCGCATAGGCCGCCACTTCGAAGCCGTCGATCTTGCGGCCGTCGTGCACGCGGTCCATGAAGATCTTGTACAGCCGCTTGATCGTGCTGTCCGCGGCGGCCTGATCCTGCGCTCGCCAGTCGCGCGCCGGTGACAACCCGCGCATGTAGTCGCCGCGATCGTAGTCCTGCTGGCGCACGCCGAGCTTCTGGTACAGGCCCTCGAACGATGGCTTCACGAACAACACCCCGATCGAGCCGGTCACCGTGTGCTTGTCGGCGTAGATCTTGTCGGCGTGCACCGACATGAAGTAGCCGCCGCTCGCCGCCACCGACGCCATTGACACCACGATCGGCTTGCGGGTCTCGCGCTTCAGGCGCTCGAGGGCGTGATCCATCAGATACGACGCGCGCGACGAGCCGCCCGGACTGTCGACGCGCAGCACGAGCGCCTTGACGCCGGGCGCCTTGAGCGCGCGCTCGAGTTGCGCGGCGATGGTCTGATCGCCTTCACGCCGCCTTCCAGCAGGTCATCACCGCTGCGACCATCGACGATCGCACCGCTGGCGTAGATCACCGCGATGCGTTGCGGGGTGTTCCAGCGCGTGCGCGCTTCGGGAGCCTTGCGCAAGTCCACCAACCGCGGCTTGCGGCCCAGGCCCGTGAGCCGTCCCAGTTCGGCGAGCGCGTCCTCGCGCCAGCCGACGGAGTCGATCACGCCCAGCTTGGCGAGCACGTGCGCGTCGTAGTCCCGGCCATCGAGAATCGGCAGCAGCCGATCGGGCCCGATGCCGCGCGCCGCGGTGATCGATTCCACGAGCAACTGCTGGCGCTGCGTCAGCATGCGCTGGATCACCACCGTGTCGGGCGCCGGCGTGCTGTCGACGCTGTAGTTGCGATACGCGCTCTTGTAGTC
>JANNWR010000328.1:0-11747 GCA_031408715.1 bacterium | reverse complement strand
CCGGCCGCCGAACTTGAATGCATGCACGAGTGCCGCGACGCGTTCGTCATAGAGCCATGCCACGTGCACACGGTCGTGCGGATGGCGCGTGCAACCGTCGGGCTCGCGACTCTCGAACAGGCAGCGGACACACACCGGCATCCCGAGGTGCGGCAGCCGCGCATGGCAGCGCTCGCACAGCAGGCGCTCCGCCGCAGCGGGCGCGCCACAGCCGGGACAGCGTTGCGGAAGCACGAACTCCAGCAAGTCGTGCGCGGGGCCGCGAAGTGGCGCGGCTGTGCGCAGCACGGAGTCGTGCAGCCAACGACCAAGGGAGAACCGGGATCGGGGTGCGGGGGGGGCTGTGGCGCGCCTCAGCGCGGCCACCCGACTGCGGCCGACAGGGCCTCGAGCGGCACCTCTCGCCCGAACCAGCGCGTCAGCGAGTGACGCGCCTGATGCACCAGCAGCCCCAGCCCATCGAACGCCTCGAGGCCACGCCCGCGCGCGGCAGCCACCCACGGCGTCAGTTCCTCGCCGTAGGTCAGATCCACGACCAACGTCCCGCGGGCCAGCGACTCGAGCACAACGGGTGGCTCCCCGAGCGACAGCGGCGTGCAGTTGACGACCACGGTGGCCCGCGCGAGTGAAGCCGCTGCGGCCGGCGCGTCCCACGGACACCAGTGCGCGTGCTGCCATGCCGGCTCCGCCTCGGGCTCCCGGCGCGACAGCACGTCGATCGCCGCAGCACCCGCATCGGCAAGCGCCAAAGCCAGACTGCGAGCCGCGCCGCCTGCGCCGAGCAGGACGATCCGCCCAGCGGCGGGATCCCGTCCTAGCGAGGCGAGCAGATCGAGGAATCCCACGCCGTCGGTGGTGTCACCATGCATGCCGCCGACCCGGAATGTGATCGTGTTCACGGAGCGCGCGCGCCGGGCCACAGGCGACAGCTCACGTACGCGGCTCACGGCGGACTCCTTGAGCGGCATCGTCAGGTTGCAGCCGAGGTAGCCCTCGAGCGCGAGCCGCTCGAGCACGTCCGGCAGCACGTCGATGGGCGTTCGCAGCGCGACCGACTCGCACTCCAGTCCGAGTGCCTCGGCACCGGCGCGGTGCAACTCGGGCGAGAGCGTGAAGCGCAACGGGTCCCCGAGCACCGCCAGCCGGACGGGATTGCTCATGCGCGCGCTCGGGCCGGACCGGCGGACGCGGCGCAAGCGCTCGAATGCCCGCTGCCACGCCCGAGTCCGGGAGGCTGCACGCAGCCGGGGCGCATCAGCTGGCCGGCGAGCCGGGGGGCGAGTGTGGCAGCGCGGCGGGAGCGGTCCGGCGCAGGCGCAGGATCATGAGTGTTCCGAACAGGATCATGCCCACGCTCATGAGCTGGCTCTCGGTGACGTCGCTCAAGCCGATGCGCATGATGACGGCGTCTGTCTCGTAGGTGCGCGTCCAGTCGAGCGGGATCCGGACGAGCGCGAATGCCACGATGAACGTCCAGAACATCACACCCGGCACCCGGAAGCGCCGCCGCAGGAGTTGGAAGAAGGCGAACAACGCCAGCCCCGCCAGTGCATTGTAGAGCTGCGAGGGGTGCACGGGCTGGTCGCCGAACTCGAGATACGCGAACGACTCGTGCGGGAACACGACGCCCCACGGGAGGTTCGTCGGACGGCCATAGCAACAACCGTTCAGGAAGCAGCCAACGCGCCCGAACATCGTGCCGAGCGCCAGCGCCGGTGTGAGCGCATCCGCGGTGATCCACACCGGCAGCCCCATGCGGCGCGAGGCGAGGAGCCCCGCGAACGTGCCCGCTGCGATGCCGCCATACAGCGTGAGCCCGCCCTGCCACAGCGCCAGCACACTGGTCCATTCGCGCCGGAACTCGGCCAGATGTTCGAGCACGTACAGCATGCGTGCGCCGAACACGGAGGCGATGAGCGTGATGAGGATGACGTTGACGACCTTGTCCTCATCGAGACTCAGCCGGCGCGCCTCGCGCAGGCTCAGGAACGTCCCGACGACGAATGCGATCGCCATCATCAGCCCATAGCTGCGCAGGTGCAGCGGACCGAGGTGGAGCACTTCCGGATGCATCAGTACTCCCGGCGCCGCAGCGCCACGTTCTGGAGCAGGCCGATCTGGATGCAGTTCACGATGAGCGCCGTGCCTCCATACGACAGGAATGGGAGCGGCACACCGGTCACGGGGGCCCAGCCGATGGTCATGAGCATGTTGACCATGATGTGGAAGAACAACGCCGTCGTGATGCCCACAGCCATGAGCCCGGCGAATCCGTCGCGCGCGATCGAAGCCAGACGGTAGCCCCGGAAGACGACGATGCCGTACAGCAGCACGACCGTCAATGACCCGAACAACCCCCACTCCTCCCCGACCACGGAATAGATGAAGTCGGTGTGCCGCATGGGCAGGAACGCCAGCGCCTTCTGCGAGCCCTTGAGGTAGCCCTTGCCCACCAGCCCCCCCGAGCCGATGGCGATCTTGGACTGGATGACCTGGTAGCCCGAACCGCTCGGGTCCTGTTCCGGGTTCATGAACGTCGTGATCCGGCGCTGCTGGTAGTCGTGCAGATGGTTCCACATGTTGGGCAGCGTCACGGCCACCGCACCATTGATCGCCAGCATCGCCAGCAGCACGACGATGCGCGGGCGCGCGTACGCCAGCAGTCCGGCGAACAAGCCCACGAACCACCACACGCTGCCGGTCAGGAAGAACAACGCGACGTTGAAGATCGGCGACAGCCCGAGCAGCAACTGGCCCATCGGCATGCCGGCCCAGAAGTACATGGCGATGACCATGGCGGGGAAGGCCGAGGCCGTCCCGAGGTCGGGCTCCTTGGCGACGAGCGCGAATGGCACCAGTGCGATCGCCAGCGGCGGCAGCCACCAGCGGATCTTCTTCAAGTCGAGCCGCGAGTGATCGAAGTAGCGCGCCAGCACGAATGTCGTGGCGAGCTTGGCGATCTCCGACGGCTGGAACTGCAACGGTCCCATCTCGATCCAGCGCTTGGCACCCATGCGCTCGACGCCGATCACGAACACGGCGACCAACAGCAGGAGTGACACCACGTAGAGCGGCCACGAGACGGAGTCATACACCCGGTAGTGCACGGCGGCCACGATCCATGCGAATCCGAGAGCGACGCCGAACCACATGAGTTGCTTCGCCCACAGGCCCTGATGGGCACCCGGGATCGACGTCGCGCTGTACACCGTCATCAGCCCGATGGCGATGAGCCCGAGTGTGGCGAACAGCAACGACCAGTCGAGCGGCGGCAGGCGCAGGCGCATGGTCAGTCCCCCACCGTGTCAGCTGGTGTGCTGGCCTTGGGCAACTTCGGCAGGGCCACGGTGGAATCGCGGCGGAACACCCGGTTCAGCACGCGGTTCGCGATCGGAGCCGAGATGCTGCCACCGTGACCGCTGTTCTCGGCCACGATTGCCATCGCGATCGTCGGCGCCTCCATCGGCGCGAAACACACGAACAGCGCATGGTCGTCGCCGTGCGGATTCTGCGCCGTGCCGGTCTTGCCGCAGGCGATCACGCCGGGAATGCGCACGGAGTTCGCCGTGCCGCCCTCGATCACCTTGCGCATCGCCAGATGCACCGCGTCCCAATAACTGTCCTCGGTGACGACGCCGGCCTCGATCGGCTTCTCGATGACCTCGTCCTCCGCCATGCCCTCGATCGACTTCACGACATGCGGGCGCACGGCCTTGCCCCGGGTGGCGACAACGGAGGTCATGGTCGCGAGTTGCAGCGGCGTGGTGAGCAGTTCGCCCTGGCCGATCCCGAGATTCAGGAGCACGCCGCGGGGCCACTTGCCGGTATGGAAGTGCTGGTCATAGTAAGCCGAGGTCGGCACAAGGCCGCGCGACTCGCCGGGCAGGTCGATGCCGGTCTTCTCGCCGAGCCCGACGTCGCGAGCGGTCTTCTCGAGCGCGTCCAACCCCATGTGCAATCCGAGCTGGTAGAAGAACACGTCGCACGAGAACTGCAATGCCGAGACCAGGTCCAGGTTGCCATGCCCCTCGTGCTTCCAGCAGCCGAAGCGCCGTCCGCCGAAGAAGAAGCCGCCGTTGCAGCCGGTGGGTTCGTGCGAGTCGGGCTTGACGAGGCCGTTGCGCAGGCCCGCCAGCATGGTCACGACCTTGAACGTCGATCCGGGCGGATAGGCGCTCTGGATGCTGCGGTTCAAGAGCGGGAACGCGCCGTTCGAATTGAGTTCCTTCCAGCGTGCGAACGAGATGCCGCGCGAGAACTCGTTCGGGTCGTAGACCGGCTTCGAGACCATGGCGATGATGCTGCCGTCGCGTGGGTCCATCGCGATCGCGCCGCCGCGCTCGATGTGGGCCATGGCCTCCTCGAGCGATTGCTGGATGTCGAGGTCGATCGTCAGTGTGACGTCCTTCCCGGCGATGGGCAGGCGCGGTGGGCCCTCGTCGAGCGTGGTGACGCGCTTGCCCATGGCATTGACGATCACGAACTCGGCGCCGTCCTCACCCCGCAGCACCGACTCATAGCGCTGCTCGACGCCAGTCTTGCCGATCAGGTCGCCGAGCTTGTACCCCTTGTCCGCCTTGTTCGCGAGCTCACGGTCGTTGATCTCGCCGGCATAGCCGAGCAACTGCGCGGCCAGCATGCCTTCCGGGTAACGCCGGATCGGCGAGACCTGGACGTCGATGCCGGAGATGTCCGAGCGCGACTCCTCGACCGCTGACATCACGGCGTAGGGTGCGGCGCGCCGCAGGATCGCGGTCTGTCCGGTGCGGTTCGCTTCCTGGACCTTGCGCTTGACCTCGATGCTGTCGCCGTCGATCACGCCGGTGACACGAGCGAGCCACTCCGAACGCACCACGGCGCGCACGCGCAGCGTGCTCTCGATCGGGGCCGGGCGGTAGACGATGTCGAAGCTGGGCTGATTGTCGGCGAGGATGCGGCCGAAGCGGTCGCGGATCACCCCGCGCGGCGCGCGGATGACATCGAGCCGGATGCGGTTCTGGTCGGCCAGGCGCGACAGTTCGTCGTGCTGCAGGACCTGGAGCCGCAGCAGGCCGAGCACGACAAGGCTGAAGCCCCCGACAGCGAGCGCGGCAAGGACGCCGAAGCGTGCGTCCTTATCCCTTTGCGGAGGACCCGGAGGCATTTCCGTACGAGCGCTTGCGCGTGAACAACCGCGAGATGAGCATCACGAGGACGCCGAGTGGCGCCGTGGTCACGGTGGCGAGCAGCACGCGGCCGGCGAGCCAGCCCACGCTCACGACACCGCCGCTGGCGTCGAACGCCGCGGTCCAGACCTGGTGCAGCGCGGTCGCCGCGGCGAACAGCAGGAGTTGCGTGAGAGGACTGTCCTTGACGAGCGTGGTCGACAGCCGCCCGACGCCGTAGCCCAGCAGCGTGAGCGCCAGCGAGTGCCGGCCGATCCAGTGCGCCGCGTCGATGTCGGCGGCCAGCCCCAGCATGAAACCGAATGTCGCACCCCAGGCATCGCGCTGGCGCAGCGACCACGCCACAGTCGCGAGCACGAGCACATCCACGACGATCCCACGCGCCGCCAGGCCGGCGAGCACGGTCGTGCGCAGGACGAGTGCGACCAGGGCGGCGAACACGAACATCCCGATCGGCCTCATCGCTGCACCCCCAGGCTGTCGCGCTCCGTTCGCGAGGTGGGCGGCTTCTCGCCGCGCACACGCTGCGGTTCGAACTCCAACTTGGGACGGGGGATGCCGTCGACTGGCTGGCGCGGCCCGGGGGCGACGAAGGCGTAGCGCAGGCGCGCGATCCGCGCGGCCGGCGTGATCTCGATGTCCTGCATGAGCCCGGTCGCATCGCGCTCGATGCGTGCCACGGTGCCCACCGGGATGCCGCGCGGGAATCGCAGTGACAAGTCGGACGTCACGACCAGTTCCCCCACTTTGACGGTGTCGGCGATGGCGACCGCGGACAGCAACAAGCGCGGCCGTGGCGCCGCCACGAAGCGCAGGATGCCGTGCACGCCGGTGGTCTCGACCTCGCAGGCCACAGCCTGGTTCGGGTCGGTGAGCAGTGTGGCGCGCGACAAATTGGCCCAGCTCTCGGTGACGCGCCCGACCAGGCCGTCACTGGTGAGCACGGCGTCGCCGATCTGCACACCATCGTTGCGGCCGGCCGACAGTGTTGCCGCGTCGGGCATCCGGTCGCCGCCACCGAGTGCCAGGACCTCGACCGGGCGCAAGGGCAGTCCGCGCCACGCGGGCAATCCGAGTTGCGCGCGCAGCCGCGGATTCTCGGCCGCCATGAGTTTCAGCCGCGCGTTCTCGACCTCGAGCCGCGCGATGCGCGCATGCAGCTCGCCGGTCTCAGTCCACGACGTCGCCATGCGGTCGAACGCGCTCGCGGCATGGTCGAACGGCGCGAACAGCACGGCACCCGTCCCGCGCAGCCAGCTCGCGGGGATGCGCTCACCGATCACGAGCAACAAGAGCGAAAGCGCCACATACGAGGTCACGAGGACGACGCTGCGGCGCTCGGCCGGTGGCAGGATGCTCACGAACTAGTCCCGGTGGCCGCTCAGGATCACCTTCTCGTAGTCCTCGAGCTTCTCGAGGATCTTGCCCGCACCGCGCACGACACAAGTGAGCGGATCCTGGGCCACACGGATGTTCAGGTTCGTGACTTCGCGCATGAGCAGGTCGAGACCGCGCAGCAGCGCGCCACCACCGGTCATGTAGATGCCGCGATCGACGATGTCAGCCGCCAGTTCCGGCGGCGTGCGCTCGAGCGACTCGCGCAGCGCGTTCACGATCTGCCCCACGGGCTCCTGGAGCGCCTCGCGCACCTCGACACTGGAGACGCGCAGCGTGCGCGGGATGCCGCGCACGAGATCGCGCCCCTTGATCTCCATGTCCATCTCCTCGGGCAGCGGGAACGCCGATCCGATCTCGATCTTGATGCGCTCTGCCGTTTGCTCACCGATGAGCATGTTGTACGCCTTCTTGGCGTAGTTCATGATGGCTTCGTCCATCTCGTCGCCACCCGTGCGGATGCTGGTCTTGGTGACGATGCCGTTGAGCGCGATGACCGCGATCTCGGTGGTGCCGCCGCCGATGTCCACCACCATGTTGCCGGTGGGCGTATCGACCGGGAGGTCCACGCCGATGGCCGCAGCGATCGGCTCGGGGACGAGCAGGACCTCGCGACAGCCGGCGCGCACCGCGGAATCGATGACGGCGCGCTTCTCGACTTCGGTGATTCCGGAAGGCACGCAGATGATGATGCGGGGCCGCACCAGGAACTTGTGCTTCTGGACGCGCTGCACGAACTCGCGCAGCAGGTGCTCGGTCACCTGGAAGTCGGCGATGACGCCGTCTTTGAGCGGCCGGATCGCATTGATCTCGTCAGGCGTTCGGCCGAGCATGAGCTTGGCTTCGCTACCCACCGCGAGGACCTTGTTCGTGCTCTTCTCCACGGCGACCACCGAGGGCTCGTTCAGGACGATGCCGCGGCCCTTGACCCAGACCAGCGTGTTCGCCGTTCCGAGATCCATGGCCACATCGGTGGAGAAGAACCCCATCAAGCTATCGAGAAACATCCGTGCCTCGTGAGCGGGAGGTGGAACGGAGACGTGCGAGCGCAATGCCCTAAGCAAAATCGGCACCGAAAAGTCCCACCGCGAGCCCGAAAACTCGCGGAAGCGGGCGCACGCTAGCACCCGTCGCGAGTTGGCGGCAAACCCGGCAGGCTCTGCCGAGGGAACAAGCGGACCGGCAGAGTGCTCCGTGGCAATGGGTTACAGGGCTGCACCGAAGTTCAGTGGTGCTGAACTCTAGCGCTCTCCCCCGCAGGAAAACGCGGCCGAGCATGGCTGGAGATCATCGCAACAGAGGCTTGACCCGCGCTCCCACACGGCCGATGACTGAAGCCAGTACGGAGCTTTCCTGCCCAGCCCCGGGCGGCTTTTTGCCACAGGCAGCCGGGACCGGGTGTATGGCATGATGCGAATGGCGGTCCGCTCCTGCCCACGATGGGCTGTCATGGGAGTCCTCCACCGCATGTCACCAGGACCCGGAGCCACGCGCCCGCACGGAATGACGCCAACCAGACGCCTCGCTCGACTCGTCCTGCCGGTCCTCCTCGGCCTGTCCAGCTTCGTGCTGCCCGGACGTGCGCAAGGGCCTCGCTCCTCGCGCTTCGCGTTCGCGGACACGACGCTATTGCGCGATACGCTGAACCTGCACTTCGGCGGCCTGTTCGAGACCGCGGACAGCCTGCAGATGCTGCCCGACTCCCTGCGCGCGCAGATGATCCGCTTCCGCCTGCCGATGTTCCGGCTGATCGCGATGGCGGACTCCATGAACGTGCCGGTCGACTCGGTCGGGGCGGTGATCCTGCGCGAGAGCTACAACCCGCTGTCGTTCGTCGCGGGTGCCAAGCCACGCACGACGTTCAAGTACACGAGCAGCTACGACATCCAGCGCACGGCGACGGTATGGAGCAACGGCGCCGACTACACCATGGTGCGCGGCCCGCTGCTGCTGCGCAATGGCACGAACATCCGCATGGACCGCTCGACCGCCGGCGGCCGGTTGAGCCTTCGGCAGGACCGCAGCTCCAACTCCGAGCTGAACTGGCGCCTGTCCCCCGACCTGTCGGTCGGCGGCCGCGCGAACCTGTCCGGGTTCGACAACCGCACTCCCGGGGCGATCGGCGACGAGGGCGAGACGAAGAACGAGTTCCAGTTCTCGACACGCACGAGGCGCGCGCTCGTGAAGAACCGCCGCACGGATCTGAGCTCCGAGCTGAACGTGCTGGGCGGGCTGCTGGACCTCAAGAATTTCTCGCAGTTGAAGCGCGGACTGTCGGGCGATATGAACGGCCGTCTGCGGCTCACCCGCGGCGACTGGCTGTCGCACGACCTGAACGGTGGCGTCAACGGCAACCTGTCGCGCACCCGCCGGCCGTCGGCTGACAATACGCTGCGTACGAGCGACTTTTCCGCCAACTTCCGCGGCACGCTCCAGGCTTTCCAGCAGTCGCGCGTCGGCCTGAACGTCAACTACGCGCTGCGCAACACCCGCGTCGAGACCCCGACCGATTCCGGTACGGTGAACCAGTTCCTGACCTCGAACGCCACGGTCGACGCCACCGTCCGCCTGCGGCTCGACAACGACCGCTATCTGAACCTGACCGCGAATGCCGGCAAGAACCGCTCGCTCAGCGGCACTCGTGTCGACAACGGCATGCGTGCGCAGTTGCGCTGGGTGACCGGCCCGTGGCAACTCGATGGCGACTACGCCGATCTGCTCGGGGACTCCCGCTTCCCACTGCGCGCGGCCCGCGCCGGCGGCTACGACGAGAAGCAGGACAACCGCAATGCCAACGCCACGCTCACCCGCCCCATCGGCCGGCACGTCACGGCCAAGCTCAGCAGTGTCATCTCGCTGTCCCAGATCCGCTCCCGCGCCACCGCGCTCGGCGCCTCACCGTCGACGCCGCGCGACAACTACCGGCAGTCGTACAAGGTCGAGACGCTCTACAACCCATCGGAGCGCGCGAACACCGCCGTCGCGCTCGATGTCTCGTTGTCCCGTTCGATCAACCTGCCGGCACTCTCGACCGGCAACAACACCGACACGCGTGGTTATCGCGCCGAGTGGCGCTGGAGCTACCGCATGCTGCGCGGGCTCACGGCCTCGCAGTCGAACACCGTCCAGGCCAACTACGAGTTCTTCCCGTTCGACTCGAGGCGGAACGGTCTGGGGCTCGACTTCAACTCGGTCACCACATTGGCAGCGGTGCTCACCCCGCGGCTCACATTGGACGTCACGCACAACGCCCGTCAGCAACCTCGCGGAGACTGGCGTACGCTCCCCGACGGCTCAGGCGTCCTGCTGCCCTCGGATGAACAGCTGGACTACACGCTGCGCTCCCGCGTCACCTGGGCCCCCGCTCGCACGGTATCCCTGACGCTGACACCGGAATACCTGGCGTCGGACCGTACCGGTACGAGCAATGGCCTCGAGGCCCCGACTCGCCAGAGCCGGCGGCTCAACCTGTCGGGTGGGGCGAACCTCAACCTGACCGTGGCCCGCCGGGGGCAGCTCACCGGTTCGATCAGCCGCACGTTCTCGGCCGACCGCAACACGTCGTTCAAGGCCGGCCGCCCGCAACCGTCCTCCGTGGTCGAACAGGACTTCTGGAACGGCTCGTTGCAACTGTCCTGGGAGCTTTGAGCATGAACTACCCTGCGAAGGTCGCCGTTGTTCAGGAACCCCGCGTCAGTGTCCGGGCGCGGCTGGGCCGGCTCGTGCTCGTCGGCCTGCTGGCGCTGCCGCTGGCGTGCGTCAATCCTTTCAAGCCCGCGGAACCGGAGGTCGGCGCCGGCGGAGTCACCGTGCCAGAGGACTTCAGCACACCTGAAGACCTGCTCACGACGATCGAACTGGCGATCTCGGCCAAGACGGACGGCATCAGCGCCTACCTGAACGCGATGGCGGACTCGACACGAGTCGGGGACCTGGCGTTCCGCGCCTACTATGACCCGGAAGTGAAGCGGAACTTCGAGACGCTCGACCAAGCCCCGGAGCCGTGGAACCTGGACTACGAACGTGCCTTCCCGGGCAACCTCGCGAGCCGGCGGCCGCAGGACAGTTTCGATTTCCGGTTCATCGTCGACAACGAAGAGTTCGGGTTGGACGACTTCCCGGCGAACGGCCCCGATACGGGCCTGGTCCACCGCCGCTATCTGCTCCGGGCAAAGTCACCCAACAGCAGCGATGATACGAGCGGTGAGATCATCGCCATCGGTTTCGCAGACTTGTCACTCCGCAAGGACTCCAACGGCCGCTGGGCGATCTTCCGGTGGGTGGATCACGTCGACCCGGCCGTCACCGCGACGCCGGCGGCGGGCGAACAGCGCTGTTGGAGCTACCGGCGCCTGCAGTCCCTGGCACGCTGAGGACGTTGAAGAGGTCATGACAATCTCGCTGGACTCGAGGTGTAACTTGTACACCATGAAACCCGATCGCAGGATCCTCTCGATCGCCGGCCTGGCGCTCGTTGCCACAACGCTCTCGGGCTGCTTCAACCCATTCGTGCCTGACGTGCTCAACCAGCGCGTCACCACGCTGGCGCCGAGGCCGGAGTCGCCGGAAGATGCCGTGCGGCTGTTCGAGTGGTGCTGGGTCAATCGCGGGCTCGAGGAATACAAAGGACTGTTCACGGACGACTACGTGTTCCTGTCCGCACTCCCGGACTCGGCCGGCAACGGCGGGCGCGACGTCATCACGCGGCGGACCGACGAGATGGACACCGCCGAGAACATGTTCATCGGCACGGCCGAGCACGCACCAGCAGCCAAGATCACGCTCAACTTCGATCGCAGCCTGCGCTCGCAGTCCGACACGCGACCCAATCACCCCGACTCACTCTACCGGCTGATCCGCACATCGGTGGACCTGCAGGTCACCGTCGACGATGGGAACATCCTCGAAGTCTCGGGCCACGCGCTGTTCTACCTGGTTCGCGGCGACGTCGCGGTCATCCCGCCGGAGCTGATCGCAGCGGGCGTCACCCAGGACAGGAAGCGCTGGTGGATCGAGCGCTGGGAAGACGAAACTCTGCCGGAGGCAGGTGGCGCCTCGGCCCGGCGTGCGCATCCGGGCGCGGCCCAGTGGACACTGCGAACGACGATGGAACGCGCGAAGTACTATTTCGCCGCCCGCTAGCCCGAGGCGGACATGCGAGAAGGGCGTCCCTCCCGGGGCGCCCAT
>JANNWR010000327.1:0-6028 GCA_031408715.1 bacterium | reverse complement strand
GTGCCGAACGTGAGCTGAAGGTCGGCGTCGTCCGCCAACTTCAGCGAGTCGCCGGTGTGGATGAGCGAGCGCGCGTCATACCAGCGCGGCGGCAGCTGGGAGTGCGGATACACCCACGTGTAGTCCACCGCCCACAGGCTGTCGCGGTTCAGCACCTTGCAGGCGCGCGCGCCGTTGTCGAGCACGAACACCAGGCTGTCGAGCTTCTCGCGCCGGTCGAGTCCCAGCCACAGGTCGGCGTGCAGCATGAACGGCTTCAGGTTCGTGGTGGAGCCCGGCTCGGCGATGAAGTCCTCGAGCTGTGGCTGCTTCACGGGCTCGCCCGCGAAGCTGGCGATCACGCTTGCGGCGAGCAGGAACAACGGTGCCAGCACGCGGATGGAGCGCGGGGCAGAGGATCGGGACACGGTCTGAGACCTCCTGGAATCGGGGTATGGCCTGTGATGTTACCGCGCGCGAGCAAGCCCGTGCCATGGAGTCGTCAATCGCAGCCCCCGCCCCGCGGCCACCAGCGCGCCGCGTGCGTCCTGCACGGCGGCTCATCCGATCTCGATAGTGCCGCTCAGGTACTCGACGGCGTGACCCGCGATCCATACCCGAGGCGCGGCCTGCGTCACCCACAGCTCGCCGCCGCGCTTCGAGACCTGACGTGCGAACAGGGCGGGCTTGCCGAGCCTGGCGGCCCAGTAAGGCGTGAGCTGGCAGTGGGCGGAGCCGGTCACCGGGTCCTCGTTCACTCCGGCTTGCGGCACGAAGTACCGCGACACGAAATCGCAGTCCGTTCCCGGCGCCGTGACGATGAGCCCGAACGCCGGCAGCCCGGCGACCTTGGCGAAGTCGGGCGCCAGCGCGCGCACCTGTACCTCGCTCTCGAACACCGCCATCAGTTTGGTGCCGAGCCACGTTTCCGTGGGACGCACTCCCACCGCAGTCGCGACCGCGTCTTCCAGGGCCGCTCGCTCGCACGGGTACTCGGGAAAATCGAGCACCAATCGTTCGGTCGGCCGGTCGAGCGTGACGTGCAGCGGGCCGCTCCTCGACGAGAAGCTGACGCGCTCGCGCGTCGGCTCCAGATGCTCGAACACCACGTAGGCGCTGGCGAGTGTGGCGTGTCCGCACAGGTTCACTTCGATCGTGGGGGTGAACCAGCGGATCGCATAGTCACGACCCTCACGGGTCACGAACGCCGTCTCGCTGAGGTTGTTCTCGCCCGCGATGGCCTGCATCGTGGCGCCATCGAGAGAATGGTCCACGGCCACGACACACGCGGGATTGCCGCCGAACAGCCGGCTCGAGAATGCATCCACGTGCCACAGGCGGAGCGGCTTCAAGTTCACCTCCCGAACAGCGAATCCGACCAGGCGTGCACGTGCTGGGCGGCGCGCTTCACGAGCTTCGGCGCTTGCTGCGCGCCACCGTGCGACCACCACCACAGGCCGGCCACCAGCAGCAGGAACGGCAATAGCATGGCCAGCCGGGTGGCGGCGAGAAAGCCCCACGCCCACCACGGCATACCGTCCTGGAACCAAGGCTTGCGGTCGCGTTCTGTCTTGCGCATGCCGGCCACGATGCGACCGGAACAGCGACGGGGCAAGTGGGCCGAAGAGCGTTCGCGCGCGCAGCCGCCACGTGCGCAGCCGTCAGACGATCGGCTCGGCCTCGACCAGCTCGATGCGGCGCCAGGCACCCGACTGAAAGCGCCACGTCAGCACACCGGCGAGCAGCGTGATGTATACGATGATGCAGCCGATCGCGGTGAGTGCGCCGCCGCCGCGCACGCTGACCATGTACCAGGCCAGCGGCACGAACACGACCCAACCCGCCACCAATCGTGCCCACATGCACCACGCGGTGTCGCCGGCGGCGCGCAACGCCTCACCCACCGTGATGCCGAACGCATCGAACAACTGCCACCCGGCGGACAACATCAGCATGGGCGCACCGATGCGCATGAGCTCCGCACCGTCCGGGCCTGACGCGAACATGCGTATGACGGCATGCGGTACCAACAGGTAGACCGCACCGATCGCCATCATCCACAACGCGCCGCGCAAGAGTGTCATGCGCAACAGGCGCGGCACGTCGTCGCGGTCGCCGCGGCCGATGGCCTGACCCACCAGCACCGCACCCGCCGAGGCGAGCCCGAATGCCGGCATGAACGCGATCGAGTTCAGTTGTAGAATCGCATTGAGTGCGGCCAGCACCGGCGTGCCGAGCTTCGAGACGACCGTGTTCAGGAACAATGTGAAGGCCGAGATCTCCATGAACCAGTTGAGCCCGTTCGGTATGCCGAAGCGCAGCATGCGCATGAACTCGGCACGCTTGAGCGCCAGCTTCGCGCCCACGCCGAGCTCGCGCTGGCGCTGGGCGAACGCCACGAGCAGCAGTACAAGTCCCGCCACGGTGGCGAGCCCGCTCGCCAGCGCGGCCCCTCGCACACCCATCGCCGGTGCGCCCAGGTGGCCGAAGATCAGCACCCAGTTGAGCGCGACGTTCGCCAGCATGGTCACCACGCTGGCGCGCAGGCCCACCTTGGTGTCGCCCAGGCCCCCGAACCAGTTGCTGAGCGCTTCCATGCCGACGAACGCGCCCATCGACCAGGCGCGCCATTGCAGGTAGCCGGTCATCTCGCTGGCCATCGCCGGCGGAAAATGGAACAGGTTCACCGCCGCACCCACGAACGGTGTGGCCGCGATCGCGAGCACCGTGCTGATCGCCGCGAGCAACAATCCGTAGAAGCCGTAGCGCCGGGCGGCGGGCAGGTCGCCACGGCCCTGCAACTGTGCTGCGAAGCTCTGCACGATGAACACCGTGCCCATGGGCAGGATGCCGATCGAGAACAGGTTGATCGCCCCGGTCGTGACCGCGGCCAGCGCGTCGGAACCGAGGCCCGCACTCATCAGCGCGTCCGCCAGCCCGACGACAGTTTGCGTCGAGCGCGACAGGATGACGGGCCACGCCAGCGTGAACAGGTCGCGGGGAGTGGCGCGTGTGGCTTCGACGCTCACCCGATGCGCTTCCACAACCGCATGGCGCACTCACGCGCGCGCGCGGCGACCTCGCGTTCATCCACCGTCACCAGCACGCCGTTGTCCATGACGACGTTGCCGGCGACCATCGCACCCGACACGCCGGCTCGCAGCAACCCGGTCCACAGGTGCTGCGAGAACGTGGCGTTCGACAGTTCGGTGGCTGGACGATAGTCGAGCATGATGAGGTCGGCGGGCGCGCCCGGCTCCAACACGCCCAGCGCTTCGCCGAAGTGATCGGCGGCCCAGCGCGCGCCGTGTAAGAACAGCCGGCGGTAGTGCGCCTCGGCCATGCGCGGCGCGAACGCCCCTTCGGGCAGTGGCGGCGCGTTGGCGCCATCGTCGCTCCCCCACGCCAGGTCGCTCTCGCGCATGAGCGCGGCACTCGCATATGCACCGCTCGCCGACAACGAGTCGCCGCGATCCCGCACCGCACCCAGCAAGCCGCGCGGCGCGCGCTCGGCATGCGCCCACATCGCGGGCATGGCGTTGGCGGGCAGTACCTCGGCGCGCTCCCAGCGCTCGGCAGGGGTCAGGTCGAGCGCCAGATCGACGTGCAGCGCGTAGCGACCGCCGGCGGCCTCCATCGCCTCGGCGAGCAGCGTCTCGATGCCGTGCAACGACGTGGCCTGCACGCCGAGCATGCCGCGCAGGCGGCCGCGGCCTTTGCGCGCCAGCTCCTTCGCAAAGCCCACGCTCTCATCGATGGCGGCGCGGCGTTCCAGCGGCGTGTCGTCCTCGGACGCGCCGTAGCACGTGGCGACGCGTGCGCCGACGCGGTCGGCGGCACCCATGACCTCGGACAACGACAGGTCCAGACACGCGCCCGAGCGATGAAAATCGACCACGGTCGTGACGCCATGCCGCAGGCCCTCGACGAGTGCGGCGCTCACCGCCTGCGAGACGTCCTCGGTGCTGAGCACGCGGTCGTAGGCGCGCCATTCGGCAGGCGTGCGCAGGCCCAACCCGCGCGCCAGGTGCCGCGCCAGATGCGCATGCGTGTTCACGAAGCCGGGCATCACGACGCGGTCCCGCGCCGGCCACAGCGTCTCATCGGGATACGCTTGTGCCAGGTCCCCTGCGCCGGCGATCTGCGCGATGTGCGATCCGACGATGCGCACCCCGGCGTTCTCGTACACTTTGGGCTCCGCGCCCCCAGTGATCACGGTGCAGGGTCCGACGATCATCGAGGTGTCCTCTCGAGACAGTGCCGCGCGTTCACGCCGCCGCTCCCGCAAGCCCGGCACGTTGCAGCAATGCCTGTGCTTCGCGCGTGGCTTCGACCGTGCAGCGCTCGGCATCGAGGGTCGTCAGGCGGCCGCGCTGGTAGAGCACTCGGCCATCGACCAGCGTGAGCCGCACATCGCCGGGCCGCATGCTGTGCGCGATCGTGGTGTAGACATCGCGCAGCGGCAACGGTCCGTGATGCGCTTGATCGACCGCCACCACCACGACATCGGCCTGCTTGCCCGGCTCGAGCGAACCGATGCGGTCGCCCATGCCGAGCGCGTCCGCGCCGCCGCATGTCGCGAGTGCCACGACATCGCGCGCCGCCAGCGCGTCGTCGCGATGCTTCACGCGCGCCACACCGGCCGCCAGGCTCATCTCGTGGAACGTGTCGAGGCGGTTGTTGCACGCCGCACCATCGGATCCGAGCCCGCAACGCACGCCGGCGCGCAGCCAGGCGCGCACGTCCGCGAGGCCCGAACCGAGCTTCAGGTTCGAGCCCGGGCAGTGCACGAGCGCAGCGTTGGCGCGCTTGACGAGCGAGATCTCGTGTTCGTCGAGCCAGACGCCATGTGCGCCCACGAAGCGTTCGGTCATGAAGCCGTGCTCGGCGAACCACGGTGCCGCGTGCTGGCCGACGACGCCCTTCACTTCGGCGCCTTCGGTGGGCGCTTCGGCCATGTGCGTGTGCACGAGCAGCCCGCGCTCCTGCGAGGCGGCCGTGACATCGCGCCACAGCCCTTCGCTGCACGACAGGATGAAGCGCGGCGCCAGCGACACCGACAGCCGGCCCTCCGCCGCCCCGTGATAACGCTGCACGACCGCGAGTGCGGCGTCGAGCGCGCGATCGGCACCTTCGAGCAGCCGTGGCGGCACGCCTTCGCCACGGTCCATGAGCGCGGGCCCGAACACCGCACGCAGTCCGGTCGCGGCCAGCGTCTCGCCCAGCACCTCGGAGTGGTGCACGGTGCCCATGTCGTTGACGCACGTCACACCGCCCGCGAGCAGCTCACACGCGCCCAGCCGCACCGAGGCCGCGAGCGAAGCGGGCGTGTGCGCGGCCTCGAGCGGCCAGATCGACTCGCGCAGCCAGCGCAGCAAGTCGCTCTGCTCCGCGAGGCCGCGGAACAGGGTCTGGCACAGATGCAGATGTGCGTGCACGAAGCCGGGCAGGACGAGTGAACCCCGCGCGTCGAACGATTGGTCGGCGCGGCCGGCGTTCAGTTTCTGCAGCGCGACGGGCACGGCGTCGCCCATGGCCGCGATGCGGCCATCGATGACGAGCAGGTCACCCGGGATCACGGTGCGTGCGGCGTCCATGCACACCAGTGTCCCGCCGTGGATCAGGAACGAGCTCAGCGGTCCGCCTCCATGCGAACGAAGAGACTCCCCAGCGGCGCGGTCGCTTGACGTCGTGCGGCACCGGGGTGCGACATCGCGAGCATCCATGCCCGCGAGAGCAGCATACGCAGCATCATGTGCAAAAGTGTCACTCGGCGCGCCGTGGCGTCAAGGCCGCAACGCAGTGTTCCGATGGTGCCACTTGCCGAACACCGCCAGCCGACGCGGGGGTCGGTCACCCGCCCATGCGTTCGCAACCTGAGCGACGGCGCTCGCCGGACATCGCTGGCGCAAATGAGAACGGGCGCGACCGGTGTACCGACCGCGCCCGCAACTGCGTGCGAACAGGTGGACTGGCTTCAGTTCCCCAGCGAGAGCGTCGTGCCCACCAGGATGTGATTCGTCGCCACGAAGGTCGCTTCGTCACTCTT
>JANNWR010000326.1:0-18834 GCA_031408715.1 bacterium | reverse complement strand
GCCTTGCAACCGGGCCAGCAGAGCAGTGGCCTCGCGCTGGGTCTCGGCCATGCGGCTCGGGGCCACGTCCCGAGCCTCCATACTCGCCGACACATCGATGACGTAGACGATGTCGGAACCCTGAGATTGGCGCCGGACCGCTTCGCGACCCCATTGCGGACCGGCGGCACCCAGCCCGAACATCAGCACCGCGCCCAAGCGCAGCAACAGCGAGCTGATGCGGCGTTCAGGCAACTGCTGGACGAGCAATCCCGGAAGTGGCTTGCGGCCGAGCAACAGCTTCACGTTGCGGTCGGCACGCAGCACGGCACGCCACTCGAGCAACGCGAGTGGCACGAGTGCCAGCAGCCACACCAGCCAGCCCGGGTGTTCGAAGGTCATGCCTTCTCCCCCCCGCTCACCGGCGACTCATGGCAGGCGCGCATGTCATGGCACCCGGAACGCCCATGAGGCGTTCGAGAAGCCGTAGAGCAGCATGAACAGGGCCGCGAGCGCCAGCAGCATCGGGCCCAGATCGCGATACTCGCGATAGACCAGTGCACGGATCGGCGCGCGCTCCATGTGATCGATCTCGGCGTAGATGCCGGCCAGCGACGCGGCATCGCCGGCGCGGAAGAACCGGCCGCCGGTCCGGCGCGCGATCTCGATGAGTGGCCGCTCGTCCACGGTGACTTCCTGCATCACCGTGGTGCGCCCAAGAACAGGATCGTCGATCTGCACGGGCGCGACCGACGTACGCCCGACGAGCACCGTGTAAACGCGCACTCCCATGGCCTTCGCCACGTCGGCCGCAGTCAGTGGATCGATCGCACCACGATTGTTCTCGCCATCCGTGAGCAGGACCGCGATCTTGCTCGGGGTCTTGCTCTCGCGCAGCCGTTGCACCGCGGTCGCGAGCCCCATGCCGATCGCGGTGCCGTCCGCCGCGAGTCCGTAGTCGAGTTGTTCGAGCAACTCCATGAGTGTGTCGTGGTCGAGCGTCAGCGGACACTGGGTGAACGCCGTGGCCGCGAAGCCGACCAGTCCGATCCGGTCGTGCGGCCGGCCCTTGATGAACTCTCGTGCCGTCGCGCGCGCGACGGTGAGACGGTCGCCGCCTCCCATGTCGCCCGCCCGCATACTCGGTGAGATGTCGATCGCCAGGGCGATATCGACACCCCGCGAGTCCACCTCGCTTTGCTGGATACCCTGCTGCGGCCGGGCGATGGCGATGAACGCGAGCACCAGCGCCAGCCACGGCAGCGCGCGCACCGCCAGCCACATCCAACGCATCAGGCCCGGATCCGGCAGGCTCGCGGCACTGCCCCAGAGCAGCGCGGGCGGACGCGTGTCGGGACGGCGTGACCGCCATAACAGCAGCACCGGAACGAGCACGCCCAGGAGCAACAACCATGGCGATTCAAATCGGATCACGCGGCCTCCGGAGCGTTCGGAGGCGGTGCCGACGGCTTGCCGGTGCTGGCGTGTCCGGCTTGGGCGGCAGCGCGGGCGGCGGCCGCACGCGCCGCCGCTTGCGCGGCATCGAGGCGGGCCTGCTGCACCCGGCGGACGTAGCCCTCGACCGCCTCCTCGCAGCGCGAGGCCTCTTCAATCGTCAACGGAGCCCGCGCGAACTTGACGCGATCCCACAGCGCCAGCAGACCCTCGAGCCGCTCGTAGTCGTCCTCGGGCATGCGCGAGGAGCGCAACCGATCGAGCAGTTCCCCACTGGTGTCGCCTGGACGCGAAGTCGTGAAAGTGGCCTCGAGGAAACGCCGCAGAATGGCGGTGAGTTCGAGCGCGTGCTCGCCGAAGCGGCCCTGAGCGGGCAACTCGCGCGCGCGCAGCGCCGCCAATGCGCGCAACGCCTCGGACGCGGCGTCGATGCGCGGACGCGATGCGACCGCCGGCACCGTCGGTGCGACGATGCGCCTGGGCTTGCGGCGCTTGAGCGCGCGCCGGATCAGCAGCGCGGCGATCGCCAGCAGCACCACCACGAAGATGGGCAGCCACGGCACCCGCTCCCACCACGGTGCCGGCAACGGTCCGTGCAGGGAGCGCAGTTCGGCGTTGCTGTCGGCGGCCGTGATCGTGGGTTGGATGCGGACACGAACGGTTGGCAGGCGGGCACTTCCGGCATGCGTCGTGCCGGGCAGGCGGGAGAGCTGCACGACCGGCCCCGGCACCGGCAGCAGCCCGGTCTCGAAGACCTGGAGCCGGGCCTCGAACCACACACTGTCGTAGCCGGCACTGACGTTCTTCACCCAGCCGCGCTTCTCGCGGCCCGCTCGCGGCCTGGACCACGTCAGCGCGCCCGCGCTCTGCGGGGGCTCGAAGCGCACCTGGACGTCGGACTCCACCAGGACCATGCCACGATAGACCAGTTGCTGCCCGAGCTTGGCGGGTGATGGCACGAGCGTGACGCGCATCGGGATACTCGTGCCGTGGTCGCGGCCCTGCCAATGAGCGCGGGCCTGCTCGTCGGTGAGCTGCACGGGGGCGCCCGGGCTGGCCGCACCGGCCAGCGCCGCGACGAGCAGGATCGCCAGGGCGACTCCGATCACAGGCGCGGTTCGGCGCGTGCGTCTCATGCCACACCCCGCGACTTGCGCAGCTTGAAGAACTTGACCAGCGAGGGCACGTAGGGCTTGTCGGTGCGGATCTCGACGACCGGGCACAGCGCCTGCGCCAGCGCGGTCTCGGCCGCGCGCCGGCGTTCGCGCGCGCCATTCGCGTAGCGGCGGCGCAGCGCCTCGCTGTTGCTGTCGACCAGACGGCGCTTGCCCGTCTCGAGGTCCTCGAGCAGCACCCATCCGGCTTTCGGCAGCTGTTCGTCGGCGGGATCACGCACGGCGAGCGCGGTGAGTTCGTGACGCGATGCCATGACGCGCCAGTCGCTGGCTTCCAGTTGGTCCTCGAAGTCGCTGATCCAGAACACCAACGAGCGGCGCTTGAGCGTGCGGGTCAGGAAGCGCGCCGACGCCCCGAGCCGCGTGCCACGTCCGGACTCGTGATCGAGCACGTCGCGCAGGATGCGCAGCAGGTGCACCCGGCCGCGGCCCGGCGGCACGAAGTGCTCGACCTGATCGGAGACCAGCGCCAAGCCGACCCGGTCGCCCTGACGCACGGCGGCGAACCCGAGCAGTGCGCACAGCTCGGCCGCCAACTCACGCTTCTCCTGGCCACGCGTGCCGAACAGCATCGAGCGCGACACGTCGACCACGAGCATGACCGTGAGCTCGCGTTCCTCGACGAACCGTTTCACGTACGGTTCACCCAAGCGCGCGGTGACGTTCCAGTCGATGTCGCGAACCTCGTCCCCGGGCACGTAAGGGCGCACTTCCTCGAACTCGACACCGCGGCCCTTGAAGACGCTCTCGCTACCACCCGCGAACAGGTCCTCGACCAGGCGCCGGCTGCGGATCTCGAGGCGGCGGACTTTCTTGAGCAGGTCCTGCGTCGCCATCAGGGGACGCGCACCTGCTCCAGGATCCGGCGCGCGATCTCCTCCCCGTCCACGCCTTCCGCCTCGGCCTCGTAGGAGACCTGGATGCGGTGACGCAACACGTCGAGCGCGACGGCCTTGACGTCGTCCGGCAGCACGTAAGGACGTCCCCGCACCAGCGCGAAACCCTGCGCACCGCGAACCATGAACAGCGTCGCGCGTGGGCTTGCACCGAACGTGACCAGGTGATCGAGCGACAGCCCGAAGTCCTTGGGCCGCCGCGTGGCGGTCACCAGATCGAGCACGTACTCCTGGATCTTGTCGTCCACATAGACCGCTCCGAGCGCGTCACGAGCCTCCATGACCTGCTCGCGCGTCGCCTGCGGCTTCAGCTCCGGCATCGAGCTCAGGCCGGCCCGGCGCAGGATCTCCTTCTCCTCGGCGCGCTCGGGGTAACCGACCTTGACCTTGAGCATGAAGCGATCGCTCTGGGCTTCCGGCAGAGGATAAGTGCCCTCCTGCTCGACCGGGTTCTGCGTCGCGAGCACCAGGAAGGGCTCTTCGAGCGGGTGCGTGTCGTCGCCGAGCGTGACCTGCTTCTCCTGCATGGCCTCGAGCAACGCGGACTGCACCTTGGCGGGCGCACGGTTGATCTCGTCGGCGAGCACGATGTTCGAGAACAACGGGCCCTTCTTCGCCGAGAACGTGCCTTCCTTGGGATTGTAGATGAGCGTGCCGGTGAGATCTGCGGGCAGCAGGTCCGGCGTGAACTGGATGCGCCGGAACTTGAGCGACAGCGTCTTGGCGAGGCTCGAGACGGCGAGCGTCTTGGCGAGGCCCGGCACGCCTTCCAGCAGCACGTGACCGCCGGTCAGGAGCCCGATGAGCAGGCGGTCGACCATGGCCTTCTGGCCGACGACAGCGCGGCCGACTTCTTCGCGCACACGCGACAATGTTTCACCGGCCCGTTCGATGCGTCGGGCGGCTGCGGGGTCGACGGTCATGCCTTCCTTCCTGGAAGTGGTGGGACAGCCCTGTCCTCCTCACATCTGCCGGGCGAGTCTGGATGTGGACCGTTCGACCGTCAAGCCGCCTGCACAGCCCCCAGCCCGATGTGCGGATGGACCGGCCCCGCGGGTGCGATGCTCTCCAGGGGCGAAGCGCAGAGGTTCGACGCGTTCAGCCAGTTGGCCAGCACGGTGCGGGCGTCGGTCAGGCCGAATGGCGTCTGCAGGGACTCGAGCTGATCAAGCCGGTTCAGCCTGCGAACGATCTCGATCATCGCCGTGGATTCCCCCCCGGCAGCGGCTCCCGCGCGCGCGCGCACCATGAGTTGGTGCACTCGCAACCTCGCCAGGGATTCCACGGCGAGTTCCGTTCGGTAAAGCGCCGCCGCGGTTTCGAACCACTGCTCCGCGTCCGCGTGAGCACCGGCCGAGGCAGCGGCGAGTGCCCGGCGGTGCAGGGCTCGGCCAGACGCAAGGTCCGGCAGCACGCGGGAGACGACCCGGTAGACAGGAAGCGGGAGCATGGATGCGATCTCGGGGCGATGGATGGGAGGCCAAGGTGGCTCAGCCGGAGCCTCCCCTCCCTGTGCATGCTTGGTGCCACTCCCACCGCGACCGGCTTCCCCCCGGAACCCCCCAGAAATCAGCCAGGTGCGTCACAGGACGCGGGCCGCCGAATTGCAATCGTCCTGACCCGATGTCTCAGCTTGCACTCACCCCCGAGCGGGGCCGGGCGGTCCAGGAGAACAGCGGGTAGGCATGCGACAGTTCCCTGACTTCCCGGGCGATGTCCCGGGCCAGCCCCTCGTCGGCGGGCTTCTCGAGCACACGCGCGATCCAGGTGCCGATGAGCTTCATCTCCTCCACACCCATGCCACGCGTGGTGAGCGCCGGCGTGCCGATGCGGACTCCGCTCGTGACCCACGGTTTTTGGGGATCCCCGGGAACCGCATTCTTGTTGACCGTGATCCCGACGCGATGGAGCGCTTCTTCGGCAACCTTGCCCGTCAGTGGGTGGGAGCGCAGGTCGAGCAAGAGCAGGTGATTGTCGGTGCCACCCGAGACGAGGTCGTGACCATGAGCAGTCAAAGTGCTCGCGAGCACTTTGGCATTGTCGATGACGCGCTGGGCATAACCGTGGAAGCCGTCGCTCAGCGCCTCGCCGAAGCACACCGCCTTGGCGGCGATGACATGCATGAGTGGGCCGCCCTGCAGCCCCGGGAACACGGACTTGTCGACCTTCTCGGCGTAGGCGGCCTTGCACAGGATGACGCCGCCACGCGGGCCGCGCAGCGTCTTGTGCGTCGTCGTGGTGACCACGGCCGCATGCGGGACCGGGTCGGGGTGCAGCTTGGCGGCCACGAGGCCGGCGATGTGCGCCATGTCGACGACGAGCGCGGCACCGACTTCGTCGGCGATCCGGCCGAAGCGTTCGAAGTCGATCTGGCGCGGATACGCACTCGCGCCCGCGACCAGGATCCGCGGCCGGTGCTGCTTGGCGAGACGCTCGACCTCGTCGTAGTCGATCCGCCCGTCCTCCAGCCGGACACCGTACTGAACGGCCTTCCACAGCTTGCCACTGACCGACACGCTGTGCCCGTGCGTGAGGTGACCGCCATGCGCCAGGCTCATACCCAGCAACGTCTCACCCGGCTCGGACACGGCCAGGTAGGCGGCGAGGTTCGCGGACGCACCCGCGTGCGGCTGCACGTTCGCGTGGTCGCAGCCGAACAGCTGCTTCAGCCGCTCGCGCGCCAGGTTCTCGGCGACGTCGACCCACTCGCAGCCGCCGTAGTAGCGCTTGCCGGGCAGCCCCTCGGCATACTTGTTCGTGAGCACCGAGCCGGCCGCCTCGAGCACGGCGTCGCTGACGTAGTTCTCCGAGGCGATCAGCTCGAGCTGGCTCTTCTGCCGTTCGGTCTCGGCCATGATCGCTTCGTGGATCTGCGGGTCCTGCTTCTGGATCGCCGACACAGCAGTCTCCGTTCATCGCGTCGCGCGAACCTCGGACGCGAACTAGGCGCCAGCGTGCGAGCGCAGGCGAATGAGCGTCGATGGACAGCTACGGCGGACATCGGCCGGGGAGCGGCCGCACGTGTCCGCGCTACTCGTATGACTCAAAGACGGGCGTGCTTCTTCTCGTAGTGCTTGATCTTGTCGACCCGGCGCCCGTGCCGGCCACCCTCGAACGGTGTCTCGAGCCAGATGCGCAACCAGTGCAGGGCGGCTTCAGGGCTGGGTACGGTCTTGCCACCGAGCGCCAGAACGTTCGAATCGTTGTCCGCTCGCGTCAGTAGAGCGGTCTCGTCGCTGGTCACCACCGAAGCGCGTACGCCCTCGACCTTGTTGGCGGCGATGCTCGCACCGATGCCGGTGGCGCATACCACGACGCCCATGTCGGCTTGTCCCGAGGCCACCCGCTCGCCCACCGGGATACTGAAGTCCGGATAGTCGACCGAGACGTCCGCGGACGTGGTTCCGACGTCCTCGACCTCATGCCCGAGCCGCAACAGTTCGGCTTTCACCTGTTCCTTGAGCGGGTAGCCCGCGTGGTCGCTGCCGATGGCGATGCGCATCTTGGTCAGCTCGCCGTCGCGCTGACCGTGAGCGGCACCTTCGTGAGCCAGCCATGCCGATCCGGCACCTCGCCCTTCACGATGCCGAAAAACGCCTGCTGGATGGCTTTGGTCACGGGGCCGACTTCACCATTTCCGACCGGAACGTGGTCGCACGACGTGATCGGCGTGACCTCGACCGCGGTCCCCGTGAAGAACGCCTCGTCGCACACGTACATGAGCTCGCGCGGGATGACCATCTCGCGCACCGTGTAGCCGAGTTCGCGCGCCAGTTGCAGTACGCTTGCACGCGTGATGCCGGCGAGGATGCTGTTGTGCATCGGCGGCGTGACGAGCTCGCCCTTCATGACCAGGAACAGGTTCTCGCCCGAGCCCTCGCTGATGTAGCCGTTGGTGTCGAGTGCGATGGCCTCGGCGTAGCCGTCCTCCACCGCCTCGAGCTTCAGCAACTGCGAGTTCAGGTAGTTGCCCCCGGCCTTGGCCATGGCGGGCAGCGTGTTCGGCGCCATGCGCGCCCACGTCCCGATCTTGACCGAGACACCCTTCGTCAGCGCGTCGTCGCCCAGGTACTTGCCCCAGGGATACGCCGCCACCATCACCTCGATGGGCGTGCCGATGGGATTCACTCCGACGTGCGAGTAACCGCGATACACCAGCGGCCGGATGTAGCACTCGGACAGATGGTTCACCGACACCGTCTCGAGGCAGGCGCGTTCGAGCTGAGCGGCCGTGTACGGCAGCTTCATCCGGTAGATCTTGGCGGAATACGCCAGCCGCTCGATATGGTCGGCGAGCCGGAAGATCGCGGTGCCCTGTTTCGTGGGATAGGCACGGATGCCCTCGAACACGGACGAGCCGTAGTGCAGCACATGCGACAGCACGTGCACCTTCGCATCATCCCAGGCCACGAACTGGCCATTCATCCAGATCTTGTCGCTCTTCGTCATCGCCATGACGCGATCCCCCGCTACGGTCGCGACCCGTTCACGAGCCCCGGCGCTCGCGGACCGCCTGACGCACGCGCGGCGCGATGCGACGCGCGTGCCGGCGAAGCCGCCGCCAGCACTCCTCGTACGCCTCGAATGAGGCGCCGAACGGATCGAATACCGGAAGCTCGGGGTCTCCGGGCTCCGGCCAGTCACTCACCAGATGCAACTTGTCCCGCGGCACACCCAGCGCCTCGACCGCCGCCAGATGCCCCAGGCCCATCACGAAAACATGATCCATGCGCCGGACCATCTCGATCGTCACCGGACGCGAGCGATGCTCCGACAGGTCGTAACCGTCGGCCGCAGCCACACGCTGAGAGCCCTCGCTCGCGGGCTGCCCCGTGGAAGCGGCGGTACCTGCGGACGTGATCTCGACGAGTGCTGCGTCGTCTCCCAGTTCCGCGCGCAGCGCCAGCACAGCCAGCGGGCTGCGGCAGGTGTTGCCGGTGCAGACGAACAGCACTCGGAGCGCGGGATCGGGAGCCGGCATGTCGATGGAGTCTAGGTCGCCGCTTTCGCGACCGTCAACCGCTGTGCCCGGTCCGGTCGTCGTGGTCCCCGAGCCAGGCACGCACGTCCAGCGCGCCCTGGCGAAGAAGCTTCGGACGCGGCCCGCTGACGTCGACCAACGTCGAAGGAACGCCGCCGCGACGCGGTCCGCCGTCGAGCACGAGGTCGAGTTGGTTACCGAAGTAGCCCACCACCTCCTCCGCGGTCTCCGCGGGGCGTTGCCCGGACAGATTCGCACTGCTCGACACGACCGGTCCGCCGACGCGCTTCAGGAGTGCGTTGGACAGCGGGTCGATGGGACAGCGCAGCGCGATCGTACCGCCCTCTCCGCGCACGCTGACAGGGACGATCTCGGCCGCCACGAAGATCAGTGACAATGGCCCCGGCCAGCAGTGCGTGATCAGCTTGCGCGCCGCCGGATTCACGGACAGCGCCAGGCCATCGGCCTGGGACGCATCGGGAATGAGTGAGATGAACGCGTGGTGAGGGGCGCGACGCTTGAGCTGGCTCACGAGCTCGACCGCGCCGGTGTCGAACAACGAACACCCCAGCCCGTAGATGGTGTCGGTCGGGAATGCGATCACCCCGCCGCGCATGATGGCCTGCGCCGCCAGGATCATCGTCTGTTTGTCCGGATGCGCCGGATCGACCTTCACGATCTCCACACAGCCCTCACTTCCCCGGCTTCTTCGCGCTGCCCATGATCGAACGTGCCATGCCGTCGGCATGTGCCTCGAGCCGGCGCGCGACACCGGCGTCCGAGACCGCGAGGATCCGCAGTGCGAGAAATGCGGCATTGCGCGCTCCCCACGCCCCGACGCCGAGTGTGCCGACCGGCACACCGGGTGGCATCTGCACGGTCGAGAGTAGCGCATCGAAGCCCGCGAGTGGCGAGGATGCCAGCGGCACGCCCAGCACGGGCAAACGCGTGTGCGCCGCCATCGCCCCGGCAAGGTGCGCGGCCCCGCCTGCGGCTGCGATGATGACACGCACGCCGCGGGAGCGTGCCCCGCGCGCCCACGCCGCCGCGGCATCCGGCGTGCGATGCGCCGAGCGCACCGCGATCTCGCAGCCGACTTCGAACTCCGCGAGCACCTTCGCGGCCTCTTCCATGATGGTCCGGTCCGACTCGCTTCCCATCACGATACCGACCTGCACGGCCGGCCTCCGGCCCGTTCGCTTCGCCGCCGTCTTGCGTTCCGTCATTCGGCCCTCAGGGATTGAACCACGCTCGCCGCAATGTCACTGCGGCATCGAAAGCCCTGCCCCGACAGGCTGGCGCGCGCCGCGAACACGCGCTCACGCGCAGCCTCGATGCTGTCGCCAGTCGCCGTCAGGTAGGCGGCGCGACCGCCGCGCACCACCCATTCGCCCGCCTCGAGGCGTGTCCCGGCGTGGAACACGTGCACGTCGGCGAGCGCGTCGAGGCCCCGGATGACGCCGACGCCGCGTACCGCGTCGGGGTAACCCTCGTCGGTGAGCGCAAGCGTCACGGCAGAGCCCGCCGTGCGCTGCACGGCCTGCGGCTCGAGCCGGCCGCGCGCCGCACTGGCGAGCAGCGTGCCGAGGGAACCCGACAGCAGCGGCAGCATGCTCTGCGTCTCGGGGTCGCCGAAGCGTGCATTGAACTCGATGACACGGACTCCAGCGGCGGTGAGCATCACACCCGCGTAGAGCGCGCCGCGGTACGGGGTGCCGCGCGCAGCGAGTGCGCGCAGGACCGGCGAGATCACACGGTCGCTCACGAGCTGTTCGACGGCCGCAGTCACCGCGGGCGTGGGCGCATAACTGCCCATGCCGCCGGTGTTGGGACCGCGATCGCCATCGAATGCGCGTTTGTAATCGCGCGCGGACGGCAGCAGCACGTGGCGCTCGCCATCGCACACGGCGACCACCGAGGCTTCTTCGCCGCTCAGGTGTTCCTCGAGCACGACACGCCGGCCACCGTCGCCGAAGCGCCCGCCGTCGAGACAGGAGCGCAGGAACTCCTCGGTCTCACTGCGATCGTCGCTCACCCGCACGCCCTTGCCAGCGGCCAGCCCGTCCGCCTTCACGACCCACGGCGGGCCGAAGCGTGCGAGTGCCGCGAGCGCATCGGAAAGCGATGCAAAGGCTTCCGCACGCGCCGTCGGCACGCCGGCTTCGAGCATGACCTGCTTCGCGAACCACTTGCTGGATTCGAGCTGTGCGGCCGCCTGCGAGGCACCGGACACCGGGATGCCGGCGGCCACCAACGCGTCCGAGACGCCCGCGGCAAGCGGAGCTTCAGGGCCGACCACCACCAGTGACACCTGAGCGGCGCGCGCGGCGGCGACCACCGCGACGGGGTCCGTATCCTGCAGCGCGATCCGCCGGAACGAGCGCCCCATACCATCGTTGCCCGGCGCGACCAGGACCTCGGGTGCTTCCGGGTCCCGGGCCAGACGCCACGCCAATGCGTGTTCCCGGCCGCCGGCGCCGAGCACGAGGATGCGAGGGTGAGCGGACATGGCGCGGAATCTAGTGGATTTCGCGCGCCCGTGCATCACCACTCGCCCATGTCGCCAGTGCCACGCGCCCGCTCGCCGCATGGACGATGCCCGACGCGTCCCACCACACGATCAGATCGATCGGCGCCTCGCGTTCGGCCGCTTGCACCCAGCCCCAAGCCACACCCGTGTCGCCGGATGTCGCCCTCGCCACGGCCGACCGTGTCAAAGCGGTGCATGCGCCCGGACACAGCAGGGATGCGGCATGCCACGGTCCGCCGTGCTCGGGAGCGATGCTCGCCAGCACGACGATGGCCTCGGCTTCGCGCAATTCGTCGTCCAGTTCCAGCGCGCTGCCATCCGGCAGCCGGCCGGCCGCGAAACCCGCACGGCTCGCCTCGTGCACGAGCACGGGCACGCCGAGTGCGTCGCGCAGAACGTTCACACGCCTTGCAGCGTCGCCCGGAGCAGCATCGCCCGCGAGCAGGACGTACTGCCGGCCGCGAGGCACGCCGACACGTTCCAGTGCGGCGATGGTCTCGGAGAGCCCCGCCACGAGTTCATCCCCGGCATCGGCATGCACCACGAGCGCGGTCACGCAGGGTGCGACGAACCGGGCCGTCAGCGAACCGTCGAGCGGTGCGGCGAGTGCGGCACGGACCGCGGCACGGAACTCCGGCAGCGCCCGTCCGGTCATCTCACGCCTGAGCGCCGGCGCGTAGCACGCGGCACGTGTCATGCACCGCGGCGCGCGTCGAGCGCTGCACGGAGCAGACGATTGACGACCGCTGGCACGGCCTGCCCGTTGCTCTTCTTCATCACCATGCCGACCAGGAAGCCGAACGTCGCATCGCGCCCAGCGAGCACCTGCGCGACCGGGCCCGGGTGTTCATCGAGCACGCTCTGTACCAGAGGACGGAGTTCCTCGTCCCCGCCCGCCACCTGGACGCCATGCTTCGCCAGCAGTGTGGCCACATCCCCGCTCTCATCCGGCAGCCACGCGAACACCTGCTTGGCGACCGGCCCCGGCAGTTCCTTGGCGGCGACACGCGCGAGGAAGTCACGAAAGCGCTCCGCCGGCACGCGCTCGGCCCACTCACGCACGTCCCAGCCGCGTTCATTCAGCACGCGCAACAACTCGTTCATGACCCAGTTGCTCGCGAACTTCAGCTGCCCTTCGGGCGCGCACGCCTCGAAGTAGTCGCTCAGTTCGCGCGACTCGGTCAGCACGCCCGCGTCATACGCCGGCAGACCGTGCGTGTCACGGAAACGCGCCTCGCGCAACCACGGCAGTTCGGGTGCGGCGGCGCGTGCCGAGGCCAGTTCCGCAGCCGGGACACGCAAGTGCGGCAGGTCCGGATCCGGGAAGTAGCGGTAGTCGTGCGCCTGCTCCTTGCTCCGCATGACCTGAAGATGGTCATGGTCGGCGTCGTAGAGCAGGGTCGCCTGCCGGACGCGTTCGCCGGAATCGAGCAGTGCCGTCTGGCGCGCGATCTCAGCCGTCACGCCGCGTTCGACGCCCTTGATCGTGTTCAGGTTCTTGAGTTCGGTCTTGGTGCCGAGTGTGGTGGTACCCGCCGGCCGCAGGCTGACATTCGCGTCGCAGCGCAACTGGCCCTTCTCCATGTCGCCATCCGACACACCGAGCCAGCGCACCAGCCGGCGCAGCGCGGTGAGGAACGCCGCGCATTCCCCGCTCGTGCGCAACACGGGCTCGGTCACCAACTCCAGCAGCGGCACTCCCGCGCGGTTGTAGTCCACGCGCGACAGCCGCCGGTCGCCGCGACGCTCCGGATGGAACGACTTGCCGGCATCCTCCTCACAATGAATACGCGTCAGGACGATCCCGCGTGTCACTCCGTCGAGGGTGACCGGCAGTTCGCCGTGCTCGCACAACGGCCGGTCGTACTGCGTGATCTGGTAGTTCTTGGGCATGTCCGGATAGAAGTAGTTCTTGCGCGCGAAAACGCTCTCGCTGCGGATGTCGCAACCCAGCGCGGTCCCCAGCCGGAGCGCGAACTCGAGCGCGCGCGCATTGACTCGCGGCAGCGCACCGGGCAGGCCCAAGCACACGGGACACACGTTCGTGTCGGGCTCGGAGCCGAACGCCACCGGGCAGCCGCAGAACATCTTGCTGCGCGTCTTCAGCTGGATATGGCACTCCAGGCCGATCACCGGCTCCCAGGCCATGCCACCTCCCGTTCCCAACCGCGGGCGATGCGCGCGGGATCGCCGTCCGCCTCGAGCGCACGCGCGCCGCGCAGGAGCGCGGGCTCGGCATCCACGGGCCCCAGCAACTGCACCGCGACGGGCAGCCCGGCGGATGCGACCCCCATCGGCACGGTCAGGCCGGGGATGCCGGCCAGGTTCGCGCCGATGGTGAAAACGTCCGACAGGTACATCGCCAGCGGATCGTCCGACTTCTCTCCCAGCGCGAACGGCAGCGTCGGGGTGGCGGGCAGCAGCATGAAGTCGCACTGCGCGAACGCCCGCGCGTACTCGCGCACGATGAGCGTGCGGGCCCGCTGCGCCTTTTCGTAGTACGCGTCGTGATAGCCGGCCGAGAGCGCGAATGTGCCCAGCAGGATGCGGCGCCGCACTTCGGGACCGAAGCCCTCCCCGCGCGACTTTGTGTAGAGCGCCAGCAGGTCGTCGGCGGCGGCACGATGGCCGTACCGCACGCCATCGAACCGTGCCAGATTGCTGCTCGCCTCCGCCGTGGCGAGCAAGTAGTAGGTGGCGACCGAGTAACTGCCCGGCATGAACCGGAACGGCACCCGCGTCGCACCCGCGCGTTCGAGCGCACTCGCGCCGCGCTCGAGTGCGCCGACGATCGCCGGGTCCACGCCCTCGTTCCACAGGTTCGCGGGCCAGCCGAAACGCATGCCCTCTACTCCGTCGTCCCAGCGCGAGACATCCGGTGCAGGCGTGGTGCGCGTGCTGGCATCGAACGGATCCGGCCCGGCGAGCGCGGCGTACACGTCCGCGACATCGCCGACGTGACGGGCGAACACCCCGACCTGGTCCAGGGACGAACCGAACGCCACCACGCCGTAGCGGGACAGCCGCCCATACGTGGGCTTGAGGCCGTACACCCCGCAGAATGCCGCGGGCTGGCGCACCGAACCGCCCGTGTCGCTGCCGAGTGCTACCGGCACGAGGCCATAGGCCACGGCGGCCGCGGGCCCGCCCGATGAGCCACCCGGAACGCGCTTCAGGTCCCAGGGATTGCGCGTCGGGCCGTAGGCGCTGTACTCGGTCGACGAGCCCATCGCGAATTCGTCCATGTTGCCCTTGCCGACGACCACCGCGCCCGCCGCACGCAGCCGCTGGACGACAGTGGCGTCATAGGGCGAACGCCAGCCGGCCAGGATCCGCGAGCCGCAGGTGGTGGGGAAATCGGTGCTGCACAAGTTGTCCTTCAGCAACACCGGCACGCCGGCGAGCGAGCCCGCGCGATTCGCGGCCAGCGCATTGGCGTGACGGGTCTCGGGATCGGTGTGCACCACCGCGTGAACCTCACGCTCCCAGCGCTCGGCCGGGCCATCGAAGCCCGCGAGCATGGCGGCCTCCGGCGCAAGTGTGCCGGCGCGCACTTTTTCCGCGATGGCGCGCGCCTCCAGCATCCACACGGCGGGCGCGCTCATGGCTCGAGGTTCTCCACGACGGGTGGCACGAGGAAGAACCCGTGCTCGAATTCGGGCGCATTCGCGGTCGCGATCCCGGAACCGAACGTGCGGCCATCGGGTTCGTCCCTACGCAGGGGCGCATCGGCCGGAGCGAACACCGTCGGTTCACAGTCCTTGAGATCCAGCTCATCGAGCGTCGCCGCGAACTCGAGTACCTGCGACAGCTGCTCCGCGACGCGAGCGAGTTCGCCCTCGCTCAGTTCGATGCGCGCCAGTTCGGCGATGCGCGCGGCCTCTTCGCGGCTAATCCGCATCGGCGGCTCCGCTCACGAATCGCGCCAGCACCTTCTTGATCGCACCGGTGAAACGCACGGTGAGCTTCATGTCGGGCCCGTCGCCCTCGGCCTCGAGCACGGTGCCCGCACCGAACTTCTCATGCATGACACGTTTTCCGACCGCACGCTTCGCGTTCGCACTGCGTCCGCCAGCGACACTCGGAATGACCATCGGCTCTTTATCGCCCGGGTCGCCCGAGTCCCAGTCGGCGCCCTCGACCTGCGCGAACGACCGCCCCGCTGCCGACGTGGGCTTGAAGGAGCGACGCTCGCCTCCGTGCTGGCTGCCACTGCCGCTGCGCGCCCCGCTGCGGTCGGACCAGGTGCCCGCGGTCTCCTCGCGCTCGACCAGATGCTCCGGGATCTCGCCCACGAACCGCGACACCGCCGTGCCGAACGACCCGTCGTAGCGCCGCCGGTAGGCGGCCGCCGTGAGCAGCACTTCGTCGCGCGCGCGCGTCAGTGCCACGTAGAACAGCCGGCGCTCTTCTTCCAACTGCTCGCCCGAATCCATCGACGAGGCATGCGGCATCAGCCCCTCTTCGAGACCCGCGACGACGACGGCATCGAACTCCAATCCCTTGGCGTTGTGCACCGTGAGCAGCAGCACGCGGTCGCCTTCCGTGGTGCGGTCGGCGTCGGTGAGCAGCGCGCATTCCGACAGCCACGCCAGCAACCCGCCACCGCCCGGCTCGTTCGAGTGCACGGCCGCGAAGTGTGCGGCCGCCACACCCAGTTCCTCGACATTGCCGCGGCGCTCGCGCAGGTCCTCTTCGCCCGCCGCATCGAGATGCTGCAGGTAGCCCGACAGTTCGATGAGCCGCGTGTAGACCCGGTCGACCGGTTCGTCGAGCATACCGCGCAGCTCGTCGATGAGCCGCACGAACTGTGCGGCGCCGGATCGCGCCGCACCCCGCAACGCGCCCCCATCGACCAGCAGACGCAACGCGCCGACGGGATCCGCACCGGGCAGCTGCAGATGCGCGCGCACTTGGGCTTCGACCACGGGCCCGAGCCCGCGGCGCGGCGTGTTCCAGCACCGGAAGAACGCCGTCGTGTCGAGCGGGTTCACGGCCAGTCGCAGGTAGGACAGGACATCCTTCACCTCGCGGCGCTGGAAGAACGACACGCCGCCGACGATCTCGTACGGCACACCGTTCTGGCGCAGTTCGGTCTCGAGCGCTCGCGACTGGGCATTGGTCCGATACAGCACCGCGCAATCGGCTAGCTGGCGCCCGCGTGTCTGCTGGCGCTGCAGCCAGTGCCGCACGCGCCGTGCCTCGAACGTCTCGTCGGGTGTGAGCGCGAACGCGATCTTGGCTCCGTCGCCCCGCTCGCTCCACAGGGTCTTGCCCTTGCGTGCGACGTTGTTCGCGATCACGGCGTTCGCGGCATCGAGGATATTCTTGGTGCTGCGATAGTTCTGCTCCAGCCGGATGGTCACCGCACCCGGAAACGTGCGCTCGAAGTCGAGCACGTTGGCCAGATCCGCTCCGCGCCTGCCATAGATGCTCTGGTCGTCGTCGCCGACGACGAAGACAGTGTGGTGCACGTTCCCGAGCGAGTGCACGAGCCGGAACTGCGCGTGATTCGTGTCCTGGTACTCGTCGACCAGGACATGCTGGAACCTCCGCGACCAGCGTGCGCCGGCCTCCGGAAAATCGATCCACAGCCGCACCGTCTCGCCGATCAGGTCGTCGAAGTCGAGCGCACCGGCCCGGCGCAGCGCCGACTGGTACTTGCTGTAGAACGACGCGACGTGCCGGTCGAAGTCGCTCATCGCGGCGCGCTCGGCTTCCTCGGGGCGCACCAGCGAGTTCTTGGCATCCGAGATGCGGCCCAGGACGATGCCGGTCTTGTACACGGTGTCGGGCAGCCCCGAAGCACGCACGAGATCGCGGATGATGCCCTCCTGATCCGCACGATCGTAGATGCTGAAGCCCGCGGGCAGCCCCAGCGTGCCCGCCTCGCGCCTCAGGATCCGCAGTGCCGTGGCGTGAAACGTCCCGATCCACAGCACTTTGGCGACCGGCCCGAGGTCGCGCTCGATGCGCCCACGCATCTCGCGCGCCGCGCGGTTCGTGAACGTGAAGGCGAGAATGGCCTCGGCCGGCACCCCACGCTCGAGCAGGCGTGCCACCCGGCCCGTGAGCACGCGGGTCTTGCCCGAACCGGCTCCGGCGATGACCAGAGCCGGACCACGGTCGTGCTCGACGGCTTCGTGCTGGGCAGGATTGAAGGTGGCGACGGCCAACGGCAACTCCACGCGAGGGTGTGGGACGGGGGCAGGAAGAGCGGCAATCTATCGCATGCACGCACCGCACTCCACAAACCTTCCTCTGCACTCTTCCCCGGCACCGCCGGAGTCCGCGTGGCTCCGGCCTCGACACGACGGGCCGCCGGAAGTCCCGGCGGCCCGCGCACGGCTCATCAGAACCTACTTGGGGACCTACTTGACGAACAGCATCTCGCGGTACTTCGGCAGCGGCCAGTGCTCATCGTCGACCAGCGACTCGAGCTTGTCGGCGGCATCTCGCACCTCCTGCATGAGCGGACGCATCTTGGCACCGAGCGTGCGGCACGCTGCCATCTCGTCGTGCGACCCGTGCAGACTGTCGAGCAACGCCGTGATGCGCGCAGCCCCGTCCTGCACCGCTTCGAGTCCGGACGCCAGTGCGGTGACCCGCTTGCCATAGGCCGAGCCCTTGGCCGAACCCGCCGCCTCCGACACCACGCGCCATGCCGCACCGGTGGTCACGACCTGGCGCTCGACGGCCGGGATCACCGCCGTGCTCAGCAGGTCCACCATGGCCTCGGCTTCGAGCGTCACCTGCTTCAGATAACGTTCAGCGGCGACATTGAAGCGCGCGTCCACCTCGAGCTGGCTCAGCACGCCGGTGCCGACCAGGAACTGGTGATGTTCGGGCTTCATGACCTCGGCGAGCGAGGCGGGCGTGTCGGACAGATTCGGCAGGCCGCGCCTCAAGGCCTCGGCCTTCCACTCGTCGCTGTAGCCGTTGCCCTCGAATCGCACCGCGGCGGACTCCGTGAACACCTCGCGCAGCAGTTCCACGACCGCCTGATCGCGATGTGCCGGCTTCGCGTCGAGCTTCTTCTTGAGGCGCTCGGTCATCTCGGCGAGCGCCGCCGATGCGGCCGCGTTCAGTACCGTCATCGGCACCGCGCAGTTCTGCGAGCTGCCGACCGCGCGGAACTCGAACTTGTTGCCGGTGAACGCGAACGGCGACGTGCGGTTGCGATCGGTGTTGTCCTTGGCCAGCGTCGGCAGCTTGCCGACACCCATCTCGAGCAGGAAGTGCTCGGGATCCTTGGCCGCTTCGCCCTTCATGAGGCGTTCGATGATATCCGTGAGCTGGCCGCCCACGAACGCCGACAGGATCGCCGGCGGCGCTTCGTTCGCCCCCAGACGCAGGTCGTTGTTGGCACCCGACACCGACCAGCGCAGCGCCACCGAGTGGTCGTGCACGGCCTTCAGGCAGACGGCAAGAAACGCCAGGAAGCGCAGGTTCTGGTGCGGAGTCTTGCCCGGCTCGAGCAGGTTCTCGCCGCGGTCGGTGGCCATCGACCAGTTGCAGTGCTTGCCACTGCCGTTGATGCCGGCGAACGGCTTCTCGTGCAGCACGCACACGAAGTCGTGCCGCAACGCGACGCGGCGCGCGACATCCATGGCCAGGACGTTGTGGTCGTTCGCCAGATTGATGTCCTCGAAGATCGGCGCCATCTCGAACTGCATCGGCGCGACTTCGTTGTGGCGCGTGCGCACCGGAATGCCGAGTCGGTACATCTCGTGCTCCATCTCCTCCATGAACGCCAGCACGCGGGCCGGGATGCTGCCGAAGTAGTGATCCTCGAACTGCTGATGCCGTGCCGAACCC
>JANNWR010000325.1:0-3213 GCA_031408715.1 bacterium | reverse complement strand
GATCGCCGACCACCAGCACCTCGAGGCGCGGGTACGTCTGCGCCAGACAGGACTCGATCGCTCGTCCGATGAGTTCGGGACGGTGGTAGGTGGCGATTCTGATGGTCACCAGCGGCTCGGCTACGCCTTCGTCGGTCCAGCACGTTTCGCGACCCGCACGGGCGATCGCGAGCAGGCGGCGCTCCTCATGACGATCGAGTGCGATGGTCAGGTGCTCGAGTGCGTCGAGATCGTCCCCGCGCAGCGCGCCGCGCAATCGTCGCGCGCTGCTCACGGCAGGCGGCAGTTCGGCTGCCCACGTGCCGAAACCCGCGGCAACAGGCTCGACGGAGTCCGGGACTTGGGGCACGGGCAACGCGATGTCGTGCGGCAGCGGCCCGATGCTCAGGTGCTTCATGCGTACGGATGCAGGTCCGCCCACAGCCGCGAGCGCTTCGGTGGTCGGCGGGTGAAGGCGCGTCTCGGCGCGCGCGCCTACCGACAGCTCGACCGGGCCCGACGGCAGGCCGCGCATCTCGCGCGCCAGCGCGGCGGTGTCGCCGGCGAGCAACGCTTCGCCGGGCCCCAGGAACACCGCCCACTCACTGTCGACGCTCGCGAGCAGTGCGGCGGCCGCTTCGGGATCGTTCCAGTCACATGCCAGTACAGCAATGTCCGCAGGCAACGCCAACTCGGCGAGGGCTGCGGCCGTGTCCGGGTTGCGCTCGGCGATGAGCACGCGTCCGGCATGGCGCCGGGCCGCCAGCGCGCTGTCGGTGGCGGCATTGCGCTGGCCGTCACCGAGCACGATCGCCGTCAGGCGTTCACGCGGCTGCACGGCGCACCTCGAGCCGCGTGGCCTCGACGATCCGTTCGAGGTCGCGAGCACTGAGATCGTTCGCCATCGGCAACGACAGGCAGCGCTCCGCGAGGTCCTCCGTCACCGCGAGCGCGTCGGCGCGCACGAACTTCGCAAAGGGCGGGTGCGCATGGAGCGGAGTCTCGAAGTAGGCGCGCAATTCGACATCCAACGCTTCGGCATGTTCACGCACGGCATCGCGCGTGGCCGCGTCGGGCGCGAGCACGGGCACGGCCTGCCAGGTCGAGCGTTCCGCCCCGCGTTGGAACGTGAATCCTTCGGGTTCCAGCGCGGCCATCAAGTAGGCCGCGCTGTCCCGGCGTGCGCTCAGCACGCCCTCGAAACCATCCAGGACGGCCAGGCACACGGCTGATTGCAGCTCGCTGAGCTTGGCATTCATGCCCAGCGGGTCCAGCACGATGCGGTTGGAGTCGAAGCCGAAGTTGACCAGCCGCGCCATGCGTTCGCGCAGTTCGGGTGACCGCGTCGTGATCAGGCCCCCTTCACCGGTGCCGAATGGCTTGGTGGCGTGGAACGAGAATACTTCGATGTCACCCTGCGCTCCGAGCCAGCCACCGTCCTCGAACTCGGCGCCGAACGCGGCTGCCGAATCCATGACCAGCGGCACGCCGGCTTCCCGGCACAACGCTTCCCATCGCTGCCTCGTGGCGAACGGCGGCGGGCAGCCGAACGTCGAGGTGCCGAGCACCGCGGCGACGCGGTCGCCATGGCGGGCGAACGCCGATGCGAGTGCTGATTCGTCCAGTTGCCAATGTTCGGGATGCACATCGACCAGCAGCGGCTCGCGCCCGGTCCACAGGATGGCAGAGATCGCCGCGGCGAACGTGTACGAAGGCGTGATCACGAGGTCGCGACGTTTCGGCTGGTCCTGTGTGACCGCCGCCAGCGCCACCATGAGCCCCAGCGTGGCATTGCCCACCGGCAGCGCGAGCGCACCGTTCGCCATGCGCGCCTCGAGCCGCTCGACCAGCAGTTCGTGACATGGCCCGCCGTTCGAGTACCAGTGCGCGGCTTCGGACTTCTCGAAGTAGCGGGCCACGTGCGACAACGGCGGCAACTGCGGCCGCTGGTAACGCAGCCGCGAAGCGGGGGTGGCATGCCGATGGGCAAGCACGCTCATCGTGGGACCTCCATCATCGTGGAAGCTGCGACGTGCGCTGCGATGCCACCGGACGCGACGCCGGATGCGACATCGCCTCGTGATCGTCCAGACCCGGCGAGAACAACGTGCCGCCACGGACCGTGGCCGGCGGTGGCTCGCGCAGCACGACGCGCGCATCAGTGACGCTCACGCGTCCCGCCGCGAGCCAGCGAGCGGCTTGCAATGTCATGCCGACGTGCTGCGAAAACACCTCGTGGCGTGCGTGAGCGATGGTCATGGCGTCGGTGCGCGCGAACGCGGACTGCATGAGCACCGGACCGGTGTCCATCCCAGCATCGATGGCATGCAGCGTGGCACCCAGAACGGGTACCCGCGCGGCAAAGCTGTCCTCGAATCCGTGCGCGCCCGGGAACGCGGGCAGCAGCGACGGATGCAGGTTCCACAACCGTCCGGCGTAGCGTCGGAGTAGGTCGTGTCGCAGCATTCGCGTGTAGAACACGAACACGTGCTCGACCCCGTGGCGCTCGAATGCATCGGCGAGCAGTACTTCACGCGCCGCCGCGTCGTCGCTGGTGCAGAGCGCCACCGGCAGTCCGGCTGCGCTGGCGCGTTCGAGCGCCCCGCACGGCCGGTCGACGGCGACCAGGGCCAGCTGCGAACGGAACCACGGCGATTCGATGAGCCTGCCCATGACCGCGCCACCCGTCGACGCGAGGATCCCGAAGCGTCGCGCGCGGGATCTCATGCCGCCACCTTGGCGCGGTAGGCCGGGAAGTAACGAGTATCGTCGTGGTGCTTGGCGAGCAGCGCGTAACGCTCGCGGTCCAGGATGCGGCCGCCGAGCCAGGCGGTGCGCTCGCCCGTCGCCCAGCCGCGCTTGAAGCGCGCGAGTCCGTCGTCGTGGCCAGCGTCGCGACCGGCACGAGGATCGCCATCGCCGGCTGCACCGCCAAGATCCACCCGCTCCACGCCGCGTTCGGCCAGCACCTCGAACGCGCGCGCGAACGTGCCGTACGAGGCATGGGCCGCGTATCCGCGAGGTTCGGATGAGCCCAGGTGGTAGTGCGCGGTCGCACCGTCGATGAGCCACAGCGACATCGACACGACGGTCTCACCCGCTCGCGCGACCACGGCCAGCATCCCCGGCAACGCAAGTTGGGCGGCGAGCGCTGCGGCAGTCAGGTCCGCCGCCCCCGTGAATCCATGCCGCGCGCGAAGCGCAGCGTAGAGCCGTACCCACGCATCCGCGTGC
>JANNWR010000324.1:0-9535 GCA_031408715.1 bacterium | reverse complement strand
ATTGCTTGGAGCCGGCAAGGTTCACGCTCAGCGCGCTGAATGTCGCGAGACCGTTCACGTCGGTGGCGACCGGTGCCGCGCCACTCAACGTGCCGGTGCCGACCAGCGCGAGTGCGACGCTGCTGCCGCTGACGGAGTTGCCGAACGCGTCCACGACCTTGACCTGGACGGCAGGAGAGATCGCGACGCCGGCGACGACACTCGAAGGCTGGACCTCGAACGACAGCGCGGCAGCAGCAGCGGCACTGACGGTGAACGAGGTACTGGTCGCGGATGGGAGCACGCCGCTCGTGGCGGACAGTTGCTTGGAACCGACGAGGTTCACGCTCAGCGTGCTGAACGTCGCCAGACCGTTCGCGTCGCTCACGACCGGGGCTGCCCCACTCAACGTGCCGGTGCCGACAAGCCCGAGTGCGACGCTGCTGCCGCCGACACCGTTGCCGAACGCGTCCGCGACCTTGACCTGGACGGCCGGAGCGATCGCGACGCCAGCGACGACATTCGAGGGCTGGACCTGGAACGACAGCGCGGTCGCGGCGGCAGCGGAGACCGTGAACGACGTGCTGGTCGCGGATGGGAGCACGCCGCTCGTCGCGGTCAGCTGCTTCGCCCCCGCAAGGTTCACGCTCAGCGCGCTGAACGCGGCAAGCCCGTTCACGTCGCTCACCACCGGGGCCGCGCCACTCAACGTGCCGGTGCCGTTAAGCGCGAGTGCGACGCTGCTGCCGCCGACACCGTTGCCGAACGCGTCCGCGACCTTGACCTGGACGGCGGGCGCGATCGCGACGCCGGCGACGACACTCGAGGGCTGGACCTGGAACGACAGCGCAGCCGCGGCGGCAGCGGAGACCGTGAACGACGTGCTGGTCGCGGACGGAAGTGCGCCGCTCGTCGCGGTCAGTTGCTTGGAGCCGACGAGGTTCACGCTCAGCGCGCTGAACGTCGCGAGCCCGTTCGCGTCGGTGGCGACCGGTGCGGCGCCACTCAACGTGCCAGTGCCGACCAGTGCCAGAGCGACGCTGCTGCCCGCGACTCCATTGCCGAACGCATCCGCGACCTTGACCTGAACGGCAGGAGCGATCGCGACGCCGGCGACGACACTCGAAGGCTGGACCTGGAACGACAGCGCGCTCGCAGCCGCGGCAGCGACCGTGAAGGCCGTGCTTGTCGCTGTCGGAAGTACGCCGCTCGCGGCGACCAGTTGTTTCGAGGCGATGAGGTCGACACTGAGCGCGCTGAACGTGGCGATACCCGCAGCATCGCTGATCTGGGCCGCCGCGCCGGACAGCACCCCCGTGCCTGTGAGCGCCAGTGTCACGGACTGGCCGCTGATGCCATTGCCGAACGCGTCCGCGACCTTGACCTTCACTGCGGGCGCGATCGCGACGCCGGCGACGACGGCGGATGGCTGGGTCGTGAACGACAGCGCCGCGGCCGCGGCCGGGGTCACCTGGAACGTCGCGCTGGTCGCGGGTGTGAGTCCGCCGCCGGAGGCCGTGAGCTGTTTCGCACCGGCGAGCGTCAGACTGAGCGCGGGGAACGTCGCGAGGCCAGCCACGTCCGTGAGCACCGGTGCACCGCCCGAGAGGGTGCCGCTGCCCACGAGGGACAGCGTGACGGGAACACCCGCGAGGGGAGCGCTGAGAGCGTCGAGGGCCAGCACCTGCACGGCCGGTGTGATCGTCGCCCCGGCGACGACATCGGTGGGCGAGACGAGGAACGCCAAGGTTCCCGGGCTCACCGCGGTCACGGTCATCGTGTAGATGGCGCTGCCCATGCAGCCACGGGCGTCGGTCGCGGTCACGGTGAACGTGGCCGGGTCCGTGCTCGTGGGCGTGCCCGAGATCTGCCCGGTGTTGCGATCGAGCGCCAGACCCGCAGGCAGCGCGCCACTCGTGATGGCGTAGCAGTATGGGGCGATGCCGCCGCTCGCGCTGAGTGAAGCCAGGTATGCGATGCCCGTCGTGCCCGCCGGCAGCGTCGCGGGCGCGATCGTGATGGGAGGGCAGGGATTGCTGGTGTCCAGTGAGACCGACGACAGGTTGCCGGTCGGCACGCCGCTCATGGACGAGAACGTGCCACCGATGAACGCCTGGGTCGCATCGGCCACCACCGATCGCACTGTACCGTTGGAGTTCGGGTTCCAGTTGGTGACGGCCGCGGTCGCGGGATCCACGGCTGCGACGCGATTGCGGGACGACACGCCGACCGTGGTCATGACACCACCGAGGTAGACCACCCCCGACTGCGGCAGGATCGAGAACACGGTGCCGTTGGAGTTCGGATCCCAGCTCAGTGCAGTTCCGGTCGCGAGGTTGACCGCGGCCGCACGGTTCCGGGGCTGACCGCCGATACTCGTGAAGGCGCCGCCCACGTAGACCCGGTCGCACGCCGGCACCAGCACACGCACCTGGGCGCTGGGATTCGGATTCCACGCGGTCACTGCCCCGATCGCGGTGTCGGCCGCGCCGGCGAAGTTGCGCAACTGACCGCCGAGTGTGAGGAAGTTGCCGCCTGCGTAGACCGTGCCGCTCGTCCCATCGAGTGCGAACACCTGATCGTCCGCGTTCGCGGCCCAAGCGTGCGCCAAGCCGGAGCTGATGTCGACCGCGCCGAGGTTCGTGTGCAGCTGGCCGCCGAGGCTCGTGAACAGGCCGCCCACGTAGAGTCGGTTGCCCGCGAGCGAAAGGACATTCACTGGTCCATTCACACTTGGAGCCCACGACAGCGCCAGCCCGTTCGTGAGGTCGACCGCCGCCAGGTTCGTGCGTGGCTGGCCGCCCGCTTGCGTGAACGTGCCTCCCACATGAATGCGGTCGGGCCCGGCGACCAGGGTCTGAACCGTGTTGTCGGTGTTCGGCGCCCACCCCGTGACGACGCCAGTGCGCGTGTTGAATGCCGCGAGGTTGTTCCGCGCCACGCCACCGAGGCCGCTGAAGGTCCCGCCCGCGAACACCTCGCCATTCGGGCCCCTGACAAGTGCGGACAGGGTGCCGAATGCACTCGGGTTCCATGCTGTAGCCAGGCCCGTCGTTGAGGACAGCGCTGCGATGCGGCTGCGGTTCTGGCCACCGATCGACAGGAAGTCGCCGCCCGCGTAGACCGTGTTGCCCGAGAGTGCGAGAGCCTGGACGATGTTGCCGGCGTTCGGGTTCCACGGGGTCGACAGGCCGGCATTGTTGTCGAGCGCGGCGATGCGATTGCGCGAGGCGCCACCGATGATGGTGAACTGCCCGCCCACATAGACCGTCGTGCCGTCGGTCGCGATAGCGAACACCGAGTTGTTGCTGCCCGCGTTCCACGTGGTGATGAAGCCCGCCGCGCCCTCGATCTGTGCGATGCGGTTGCGCGTGGCGCCGTCCATGAACGTGAACTGGCCACCTGCATAGAGCACGTCGAGCACGGCGTCGTAGGCCAGTGCGAACACCGGGCCATTGGCGTTCGGGTTCCAGGCCGCGAGTGATGCGCCCGTCGCGTAGTCGAGCGCCGCGATGCGATTGCGCGCGAGACCGCCGATGTTCAGGAACTGGCCACCCACGAACAGTGCGGTGGGGCCAGCGGCGAGGGCGCGCACCGAGGCGTCCGCGTTCGGATTCCACGCCGTGACGAAACCCGTGATCGCGTTCACGGCGCCGATGCGGTTGCGGGTCAGGCCGTTGAGCGTGAGGAAGTCGCCGCCGACATAGACCACGCCGGCCCGGAGCACGAGCGTGCGCACCGAGCCGCCGGCGTTCGGGTCCCACGCGTCCACGGTCCGGTTCGCGAGAACGTGTGCGAGGTTGTTGCGCAGTGTGCTGCCGACCTGCGTGAACTGCCCGCCGATGAACCAGCCGCCGCTACCGTCCGGCACGGCCGTGAACACGGTGCCGTTGATGCGCGGGAAGTTCGCCACCGGTTGCCCTGTGGTCGAATCGACCGGGACACCCGAGCCCGTGACCGGCCCGACGAAGGAGAACGCGCCACCCACGTACAAGGTGCTGTCGCGCACCACCTGAGTGATGACCTGGCCGTTCGTGATGTAGAAATCCGGAGCCACGGTCTGGGCATACGCCGCCCCCGCCGCAAGCACGGCCGCGAGGGACACGACCGCGAGCAGGATACTGGCAGGCGAAGCGACACGACGATCCCTGCGCTCCGACGCGGCGGAACGAGGGTCGTGGGTCTCGCATCGTCCGCGCCCTGGGGGTAGGGAGAGGCGGGTCGGAGAGTGCATGTCGGGAGAGAGAGGGAGAGTCGACGTGCTGCCCGGACTAGATTGTAGTCTCGAAGGCCGGGCGGCCCCAACGAAATACGCGGTCAGGAGTCGTGCCAGGGTCCGGAGCCCACAATAGCCGGCGTGTCGTTGCAGGTTGCATGCATGGTACCGAACTTCTTTCAGTGACACTGTTCCAGATCGGGGTGAGCGGGTTGCCCGAGTGGGCTCGTGCACCCGGAGGTGCTGACCCGGGCCGAACTGTCCCGGCCGTTCGAGGTGGGGCGCTCACGCATGGCAGTCCCGGGTTCGCGCCGTCGAGCGCTCGTGTATGCTGCGCCGCCGGCCGAGTGCGCGTTCGCGCCCGGGAGAACATGGGTTGGCGAACGGCCCGCCCGATGGCAGTTTGTCCGGTCGTGACACGAAAACGACGTGCGCCGGCCCGCAGGCACGGACGAATCCTCCCGAAAGCAGGTTGGTGGACGTGGACCATCCGGTGTCGAACCTGATCGAAGTCGACGGCTTCGTGATCGCGAGTGCGACCGACCTCGGGCGCAAGCGCTCGGGGAACGAGGACTCCCACGCGCTGTGGGTGCCCGAGGACGCCGAGACCCGCATGGCGCGCGGCCTGCTGTGCGTGGTGTGCGACGGTATGGGCGGTGCAAGCGCGGGCGAGGTGGCAAGCCAGATGTCGGTCGCGACCGTGGTTGAGGTCGTCCGCTCCAGCCGGGCATCCGGGCCCGATGAGGCGCTGCGCGACGCGATCGAACAGGCGAATGCGCGTGTGCACGCGCAAGCGAGCGCCAATCCCGACCAGCGCGGCATGGGCACGACGTGCACAGCCATGATCCTCCGCGGCAGCGAGGTCTGGCTCGGGCACGTGGGGGACAGCCGGGCCTACTTGGTGCGCGGCGGCAAGGCGCGGCCGCTGACGCGCGATCATTCGCTCGTGGCCGAGTTGGTCGAGAAGGGGCATCTGACCGCGGAAGAAGCCAAGACCGACCATCGCCGCAATGTCGTCACCCGCAGTGTCGGTGCGCTGGACTACGTCGAGGTCGATGCCGAACTGGCGTTCGATGGTCTGCAGATCGGGGACGTCCTGGTGCTGTGCAGCGACGGCCTGCATGGTCTGGTCACGGATGCAGAGATCGCGCACCTCGCGGGTGAGTCCGTACCGGCCGAGGCGTGCGCTGGCCTCATCGATCTGGCGAATGAACGCGGCGGCCCGGACAACATCACGGTCTTCGTCGTGCGGCGCGGCAGCGGCGGTACGGCTGCCACCGTGCAACCCGGCGGAGCGGCGGGAAAGCTCGCGCCGAGCCGTAGCGAACCAGGCGGCGCGGCCGGTCCCAAGGCGCCGCCGAGTCTGGGCGCGCTGGGGTGGTTTGCGGGCGTGATGGTGGTGTTGGTGTTGATCGTGGGCGCAGTCCTGTTCGGACTGCTTAAGCGTCCGGCTGAACCGGTCGCTTCCGGTGATCCCGGTCGTACCGCCGCTGCACCCGGGGATGCTGGTGCGGCCGCTCCCGAGCCCGCGGCTGCACCGGTCAGCGGAGCCGACGCAGGAGCCAACACGCGCGACGCAGAGCCGGTGCCCGCCGCGCAGACGCCCGGATCCGAACGCCCGCCCGTTTCTGTGAATGTCGTTCCTCCGGCGCCTGTCGCCAGCGCACCGGCTCGTGCCGCAGGCAGCCCTGCCGCTCCGAACACGACGGCACCAGAACCAGTCGCCGGCCGGCCGGGGAGCGTGCGGCTGACGACCCGTCCGTTCCAGCCTTGCACCTTCATCATCGACGGCGAGATCGACGTGCAGGATGTCGGCTTCCTCACCAAGAAGCTGCCGCCGGGCGATCATGTCGTGCGCGTGGAAGGCAGTGCGGGCGGGGCGGTGGATGTGCCCGTGCGGGTGGAGAGCGGGGGCAGCTACTCCCTTGTCGCCGAGTTGCCCTACGAGGGCACGCTCGGGAGCATCGACGTGGTGCTCACCGGCAGCGGCAAGGCACAGGTCTTCGTCGACGGCGCGCAGTATCCCGAGGACGCTCCGTGTGTCGTGCGCGGACTGACGCCGGGACCGCATACGTTGCGTGTCCGGCGTTCCAAAGGCGCCCTGCTCGATGGGCCCGGCGAAGTCGTGGTCGCGCCGGGTGCCAGCGCACGGGCCGAGTATCGTTCCAGCGCGGTTCGCTGAGAATCAGTCATGGCCGAAACGCTGCCGCGCGACTTCGGTCCATACGTCCTCGAGTACCTGATCAGCGACGAGGGCGGTCAGGGCAAGGTCTACCGCGCGACCCACAAGGCGCTCGGGCGCAGCGCGGTCATCAAACTGCTCCGCCGACATCTGGCCGAACACGAGAGCTTTGTCGAGCGATTCGCGTCCGAGGCCGCGCAGCTCGCCAAGATGGACCACGCCAATATCGTGCGCGTGCGCCAGTTCCGCCAGCTCGATGGCGAGTACTTCATCGAGATGGAATACGTCGAAGGCTGGGACCTGAGCACCTGGATCAAGGCTCAGGGGCGCGTGCCGGTCGAAGTCGCGGTCCTGATGTTGCAGCGCATCGCCGCCGGTCTCGAGCATGCGCATGCTCGCTTCGTCATCCACCGTGATGTCAAGCCCGGCAACGTCATCCTGACGCCGGCCGGTGAAGTGAAGGTGCTCGACTTCGGTCTGGCGCGCGAGATGGACGTGAGCGGGGCCAGTACGCCCGGTACCCTGATCGGCACCATCGCCTACATGTCGCCGGAGCAGGTCGATGGAGCGGAGGCGACCGAATCGTTCGACATCTACGCACTGGGAGTGGTCGCCTATCAGTTGTTGGCGGGGCGTGTGCCGTTCGAGGGCGGCATGGCGACGGTGTGCATGAAGATCCGCTCCGAGCAACCACCTCCGCTCGCCAAGGCCTGCCCGGAAGCACCACCGGAGCTGGTGAAGTTCGTGCAGCGGCTCATGGCCAAACTGCCGGCCGAGCGCCCGGCCGAGATGCGCGAGGTCGAGGCTAGCCTCCGCGAGATCGCGCTCGCCATGGGGATCAAGTCGAGCGAGGACCTGCTGGCGCGCTATGTCGCGGATCCCGCTGCGGTCGCGCGCGAGCTCGAGCAGCGCCGCCGCGTGCGAGCGTTGCGCTCGAGGTGGCCGCTACTGGCCGGGGCTGCGGCCATCGTGCTGGTGGCGATTGTCCTGACGGTGACCATGGGGCCGGGCCGCTGGTTCGTTCCAGCGCTGCAGTCGGCGGCCCCAGACACGACCGCACTCGTGCCGGCCCCGGGCGTCCCGGCGGTGGTCGAAGTGCTCGCTGCGCCGGACAGCCTGACGACGACGGCAACCCGGCCCCCGACGGCCGACAGTCTTCTGACCGCTGCCCAGGCCGCGCCGGTGGCTCGGGCCGTGACTGACGCAGCCGTTCCCGAGTCCGACGAACCGACGCGGCCCGCGCCCGTGACTCCATCGCCTGCGAGCGGTACCCTGTTCGCCGATCCGGTGGCTGTCGTGGACACTTGGTCCCCGGATTCGGTCGTCATCGAGGTTCGTGTGTCGCCCGCGAGTGACATCTACCTGGACGGTGTTCGCGTGGCGAGCGGCGCGACCGCCTGGCGTGATCGCCGGCTGCGCAAGCGCTGGGACGTCAAGGTGGACGGTGGCCCCTACGGCACCCGTGACCAGAAGAAGAAGCCCGGGCCTGATGACCGTACGCTGGCATTCACATTCAACCTGTCCAAAGCCGAGGGCGGTGTCTTCGTTCGCGGTCCTCGCACGGGTCTCGACATCTACATCGACGGACTATATCAACACGCGGTGACCCCGGCTCCGATCCGGCCGGTCGCCGTGGGGTCGCACCTCATCGAACTGCGGGACCGCCGCACGAGCACCGTGGTCGCGTCACGCCGAGTCGTGGTTCAACAGGATGCCCGCAATCTCGAGGTGGATCTCTCCACCAGTCCGTGATCCCAGTGCTGCCTCTCACTTCCTCATGACCAACCGCGCATGCCGCGGAGCGGAGTCGTACCGGACATGGCAGACCTCACCCAGATCGGTCATTACCTGATCCAGAGCCTGCTGCGGCAGGGTCGTTCGGCGGATTCGTACCTCGCCGAGAACGCGGCCATCCGTTCGCAGAAGGTGCTGTTGCGAGTGCTGCATCCCGACACGTCCAAGGACCCGGATCTGGTGCGAGAGTTCATGGATGAAGTGCGCACGGCGGCGAAGCTGGACCACAACTGCATCGCCTCGGTGCTCGACCTCAAGGACGATGGGGAGCGGGTCTACGCGGTGCTCGAGTTCATCGATGGCGTCGACCTTGCGGATCTGGTTGCGAAACATGGACCGCCGCCGCCCGAGGTCGCCGTGGCGATCATGCACGAGGTCTGCAGCGCGCTCGAACACGCTCACGGCAAGTCCGTTCTGCATCGTCATCTGCGTCCCCGGCACATCAAGCTGACGCCGGAGGGCGGGCTCAAGGTGCTGGGCTTCGGGCTGCGCGAGCAGGGCAACATGCTGCAGTCGGTGGTCATGCCCGATGCCATGCGTGACGAGTTCTATCGCCCACCCGAGCAGGTGCGCGAGCAGCCCGAGGACGCGCGTGGCGACCTCTACATGCTGGGCGTGATCATCTATGAACTTCTGACGCTGCGCCTGCCGTTCGAATCGTTCGTGGGCCCGGTCGTGCCCGGCCCCGGACGGAAGCCCGCGCCGGTCCATGCGCTCAATCCGTTGGTTCCGACATCCCTGTCGCGCCTCATCGAACGACTGCTGGCGGAGCGCAAGGAAGACCGGTTCCCGGATGCCGCGGCGGTCCGGCGCTCGCTCGACGACCTGCTCGACGCCTACCGCGTCATGCACTCGACCGATGTGCTTCGCGGCTACCTGGGCAATCCGCTCGGCTACGCCGAGAGGGCACGGCCGACCGCGTTCGCGAGCTTGTTGCGCGATGCCGAGGTGCTCTCGAAAGGCAGTGAGGCCGACCGTCGAGCCGCCCTCGAGGAACTCGAGCGCCTGCTGGCCGAAGACCCTCGTAACAGTGCGGCCCAATCGCTGGTGCGCCGGCTACGGCCGTCCGCTTCGGATCCCGGTCCGGCTCCTGCCGCGCCTGTCGCGCATGCTGCACCCGTGCCATACGACGCGGAGAAGACCGTGGTCATGATGCCGGGCGAAGCTGTACCGCTGCGTCAGCCGCAACCGCCCCGGCCCGCACCGGCTCCGAGCGCGGCGCCGCCTCCGCTCGCTCCTGTCTCCGCGGCGATGGATCGCACGCTCCCACCGCAACCGTTGCCCCCGCCGCCGCCTCCGGCTCCGATGCCGCGTCCGCCTGCTCCACCGCGCAAGCCGAGCCCGGGCCCCGACATGCGCATGCT
>JANNWR010000323.1:0-4791 GCA_031408715.1 bacterium | reverse complement strand
ATCGCATTCCTGGCCCTGCTCGCGCTGTGGTCCGCGTCGTTCCAGAACGGTTGCCAGGACCTGAAGAAGTCCGTGACCCACTTGGCGTACTACCCGGTCCGCGACATGCGCCAGACCGTCGCGATCGGCACGCAGCGCACGACTTGGGGCTCGCCCGACTCGCTCACCGTGCCGACCATCGGCCGCGACCCGTACGTCGATGATGCCGCGCCGTACGAAGTCGCGGGCGTCAAGATGCTGGCGCCACCGTCGACCGATGCGTCGATTGCACACGGTGACAGCCTGTTCAAAGTGGTGTGCTGGACCTGCCACGGCAAGACGCTCATCGGCGATGGCCCGGTCACGGCCAAGTTCATCCCGCCGCCGGACCTGCTCGCCGAAGGCACTCGCGGCCGCACCGATGGCTTCATGTACATGTACATGCGCCACGGCGGCGCGATCATGCCGTCCTACGGCAACGTCCTGTCGTCGCATGACGCCTGGTCGCTCGTTCACTACATCCGCCATATGCAGAAGGTCAGTCCGCGATGAGCCACGAAGCGGTACTCCGCGACATCGCCGGCCGCATCCCCGGCACGCCCGACCCCAAGAAGCGCCTGATCTTCATCGCGCTCATGGTGGTGGGCATCGCCGCGTTCGCGTTCCTGCTCGCCACGAACCCGCTGCGCGCCTGGGGCTCGTGGGCGATCAACACGCTCTACTTCCTCGGCATCGCCATGGCGGGTGTCGCCCTGGCTTCCGCGATCCGTCTGGCCAATGGCCATTGGGGCGGGCCGATCATGCGGATCGGCGAGTCGCTGTCGAGTTACCTGCCGTTCGGAATCGGCACGATGGTCGTGCTGCTGGGTGCTGGTATCTGGACGTACCTGCCGTGGATCGGCAACGTCGAGCCGCGCGTGACGCCGTTCCTGAACGTGCCGTTCCTGTACATCCGCACGCTCGGCGGGCTGCTGCTGTTCATGTTCCTCGCGAACAAGCTGGTGACCGCCTCGATGCGCCGCGACCTATTCCTACTGATGCCGCACGTGACGCCGGAGCTGAAGTCCGCCTACGAGAAGGTGGTGGGTCAGTGGCGCGGGGATGAGGCCGAGGCCAAGTGGTATTCGCACGAGGCCGCGCACCTGGCGCCGCAGTTGGCGCTGGCGTTCGTGGTATTCTACTCGGTGTTGTCGTGGGACTTCGTGCTGGCGCTCACGCCCAACTGGGTGAGCCCGCTGTTCGGCTGGTTCTTCTACGCCGGCGCTTTCATCACGGCGGTGAGCGTCGTGGCCATCCTGGCGACACGCCTGCGCGCGCTGCGCGGGCTAGAGGCCTACATCACCACGAACATGTTCTGGGACATCGGCAAGGTCCTGTTCGCATGGTGCATCTTCTGGGTCTATCTCATGTGGTCGCAGTACCTGCCGATCTGGTACGCGGACATGCCGGAAGAGACGTGGTGGGTGTTCCTGCGCTTCGAGGATCCGTGGCGTCCGTGGGCATTCACGGCGTTCACGCTGATCTTCCTGATCCCGTTCCTCGGGCTCATGAACAAGACCAGCAAGACGAACCCGACGTTGCTCACGCTGTTCGCTGCGATCGTGCTCGCCGGCCTGTGGGTCGAGCGCCACGTGCTGGTGATGCCGTCGCTGAATCCAGACCATGTTTGGATCGGCCTGCCCGAGGTGGGCGTGACGCTCGGCTTCGTGGGCCTGTTCGGCTTCGCCGTGCAGCGCTTCCTCGCCAAGTACCCGTGCATCAAGGTCAGCGACGTACTAGACGGCGCCGGAGGCCACGGGCACTGACGCCGCGACTCAGCGCGACGGCGAACGCCCGGGGCCTCCGAACGAGGATCCGGGCGTTCGGTTTTCAGTAGTATCGTCGCAAGGCAACAACTTGCCGGGATGGCGGAATGGCAGACGCAGCGGACTTAAAATCCGCAGGGCGCAAGCTCGTGGGGGTTCGAGTCCCTCTCCCGGCACCAGCTCCCCACGAAAGCGTGGGCGAGGGCGAGATGGCAGTGGGGGCACGAGTACACCTTCGCGAGTGCCCGACCGAGTCTCGGAGGTCCCCGTGCCACCCGCCTCGTGACCCGCGAGGTCTGTCGCGAAGGGGGTGCGACGGTGGATGCGGAATGGGGAAAGTCGTGGTCGGACGACTGAGAGGGGAGTAGACTCGCGATCGGGGCGAAGACAGGTCCTCGTCCCCCGAGTCGACGCCCGGATCCCCAGACCGGTCCCGCGGACGTTCGCTGGCCTTCGAGGCCGCCGTCCCGCTATCCGTGACGATGGAGGGTACCGTGCGCTATGGCGCTTTGCTCCGCCCGCTCCCGCTGCGACTTGGCCGCGTCGCGGTCACCGTGCTGCTCCTCGCCTGCGGCAGCTCCGTCGCTCCGGCGCAGACCTTCCCCGAACTCGACGCCGCGCAGCGCCAGCGACTTGCCGAAGAGTCGCGCAAGCCGGTGTACGACTCGTGGCAACGCGATCTGATGGGGGACCTGGCAGACGTCAGCCTCGCCCACTCGATGGCGCCGAACCGCAGTGATGCGGCCCCCGCGCACACCACGAGCTTGGACGGCAGTTGGGTGCTGGAGTCTCCGCCCGGCTCCCGGTCCGGCCACAGCGCCATCTATGACCCGATCCAACAGCGGATCCTGGTGTTCGGCGGGCTCCAGGGCACTTACCTGAACGACTTGTGGGCGCTCAGCGTGAGTGGCGCGCCGACCTGGACGAAGCTTTCGGCGTCCGGCTCGCCCCCCGCGCGCGCAGGGCACTCGGCGATCTGGGATCCCGTGCGCAATCGCATGGTGATCTTCGGAGGTGCTTCGGTGGGCGCGTACCTCAACGACTCTTGGGCGTTGTCGTTCCCGCCATCGGGCCCCGTGTGGACGGAACTGGCGAAGTTCGGGACGAAGCCCCCCGCGCGTGTGTATCACCCCGCAGTATACGACTCGGAAACCGATCGCATGCGGATCTGCATGGGAGTGAGCGCTGCAGGCGGCTACTTCGAGGATGTCTGGTCGCTCGGGCTGGCAACCAACTCCTGGGCTCAGGACCCGGTCGGCATCATCCCCCCGGGACGAGCGCAAGCTGCGGCCATCTTCGATCCTGAGCGGTACCGGATGGTGGTTTGGGGTGGCGTGGGCCCTGGCGGGCCCTCCTCGGATTGCTGGTTCTACAATGGAGGGTGGAACTTCATTTCCAATACGGGTGTTCCGAGCCCGCGCTACGGAGTCAGCAGCTATCGCGACGTCGCGAACGATCGCATGGTGATCTTCGGCGGTCGGAACTCCAGCACGTACTTCAATGAGTCCTGGGCGCTGAGCCTCTCCGGGACCCCCACATGGGCCCCGGTCGGCGTGAGCGGGCCGCTGCCACCCGGCCGCAGTGCGCACGGTGCCGTCTTCATTCCCACCCAGAATCGTCTGGTCGTCCACGGCGGCATCGACGCCGGCGGCGCCCGGGATGACGTCTGGCAGCTCGACATGGGAGGGACTCCTGCGTGGTCGGCGCTCATGGAGCCCGGCTTGCCCCAACCCCGGTCGGGACACAGTGCCGTTGTCGATCTCCCTCGCCAGCGCATGCTGGTCTTCGGCGGCACGAATGGAACGACGTTCTTCAATGACGTGGAGGCGCGCTCGTTGCTCGGGGCGGGGATCTGGAGCCCGGTGGCCACCACGGGCACGCCACCGAGCGCGAGGGCCAACCACTCCGCGCTCTACGACCCGCTGCGCGATCGCATGCTCGTCTTCGGTGGAAGCAACGGCGGTGCCGGCTTCAACGAGACATGGGCTCTCGACCTCTCGACGGGGCCCGAGTGGTCGCTGCTCGCCACGTCGGGCACGAAGCCCGCAGGCCGGTTGGGACAGGCCGCGGTGCTCGATCCTTCCCGGGATCGCATGCTGGTGTTCGGGGGCCGAAGTGGAGCCGTCTACCACGGTGACGTGTGGCAGTTGACGCTTGGGGCGACACCTACCTGGTCGCAGCTCGCGCCTTCGGGCACGCCACCCAGCGCGCGTGGGTTCCAATCCGCCATCTATGATCCCCTGCGCGACCAAGTCGTGCTCTTCGGTGGCGTGGGTAGCGCGGGCTCGCTTGCGGACGTGTGGGTGCTGTCCTTGTCGCCGAGTCCGGCGTGGACGCAGCTTCCGCTGGTCGGCCCATCTGCGCGCAACTCGCAGGTGGCGATCCACGACGCCAACGGCGATCGCTTGGTGATCTTCGGCGGCAGGGACGTAACCACCCCGTTCGATGACGTGTGGGCACTCCCGTTGGCGCCCGGCTCGGACTGGACGTACCTCATACCGGAGAACTCGCAGTTCCTGAAGCCCGCGGCCCGACGCGAGGCGTCCGCGATCTACGACCTGAACCAGGATCGCATGGTGTTGTTCGGCGGGCGTACCGCTGCCGGCATGGACCAGGAGACGTGGAGCCTCGTGTGGAGCCCGAGGGTAGGCGTCGGACCGCCGGCGTCGCTGGCCCATGTCTGGCTTGCGCCCGCTCGCCCGACGCCGGCGCGCGGCGACGTGGAGATCGCATACGCGCTACCCCACGCGAGTGCGGCGACGCTCGCCATCTACGATCTCTCGGGTCGCGCCGTGCGCACACTCGTGGACGGATCGCTTCCCGCCGGGCCGGGGAGCATCCGCTGGGACCGCAGGACCACCGGGGGGGAGTTCGCACAGCCCGGTGTCTACTTCTACGAGCTGAACGTGGCGGGACGAAGGCAAGCGAAGCGATTGGTGCTGATGCCGTAGGGCGTTCCTATGACTTGAAATCCGCAGGGCGCAAGCCCGTGGGGGTTCGAGTCCCT